>JAVBQK010000061.1:0-10318 GCA_031549105.1 Eubacteriales bacterium | reverse complement strand
TCCCCCTCTGCCCGGGGTCACGGGGACAGCGCCCCCTTGCGTTCCTCCTCCCCGGCAATCCTCGCGCGCCTCGCCTGAAAATACTCCCGGTTCATCTCCGCCGCCTTGTCGTTTTGCTTCAGATGCGCCGCCTGCTCGTTGCACGCCTCCGCCAAGTCGTACTGGCCCAGATGGTCGTAACACACACACAGCTGCATATACGGGATGTATCCACGGCACTCGGGCATTGCAAAGCCGCCCTGTTCTTCACTGGGCGTGCATTGCGGGGCAACGCGGTACCAGAATGCGGCGTCCCGGTAGCGCTGCTGGCGGAGGAAGATGGCGCCTATGTCACAGCACGTTTCCGCGCGCGGCTCGCCGAGTGTAAAGCTCTTCAGCAGCGCTTCCATTGCCTCCACTTCGTTGCCCTTGCGTAGGTAGCAGGACGATAGGTCCCGGCATGCGCCGATGCGGTTTTCCACCCAGGTCGCGGGATCATCTATGCACTGGTGCAGCATCACGATCGCTTCGTCATCCCGCCCATTGGAGAATAGCTCGCGCGCATAGTAATAGCGGTGGCGTGGTTCCAGCGCCTCACCCTCTTGCAGCATGCGCTCGTATATGCGAAGGTTTCTGCCCGGCTCGCCGGCTTTTAGCTTTTCATGCCGTATGGCGACCTGGCTGCGTGTCACTTTGCCCATCGGCGTGATGGCCTCGTGCACGCGCCCGCCCCAGCGGAAGTTCATCACGCGGCGGAGCAGCCGCTCGCGGAAAAAAGTATAGGTCGGCTGGCCCGCTTCATCAAACGCGACGTGGTAGCGCATCATCACCACATCGGTGTCTTGCTCCAGCGTCTCTTTCAGGGTCAGGAACGCTGCCCTGTTTTCATCGTCGATTACATCGTCAGCATCCAGCCAAAGAATATAGTCCATGGTCGCCTTGTCAAAAGCTGCGTTGCGCGCGGCGGCAAAGTTATCCACCCATATATAGTCATATACCTTCGCCCCGTACTCCAGCGCAATGTCACGGGTCCGGTCTACCGAGCCGGTGTCCACAACAATGATCTCATCCACCAAACCGTCCACGCTGCTAAGGCAGCGCGCCAGCACATCTTCTTCATCCCGCACGATCATACAAAGGCTGATCGTCACCATAATAAAAGCACCTCCCAACACCTGTACCGTATGAACGGCGGGCGCGGGAGGTGCGGAGGCCGACCGACGGTCGGTTTACTCCAGGTAAAGGGATAATTTCTTCATCATGTCCTCCACGTCGATGGGCTTGGCGACGTGGTTGTTCATGCCAGCCTCCAGGCACTCTTGCACGTCTTCTTTAAAGGCGTTGGAGGTCATCGCGACGATCGGAATCACCTGCGCATTGGGCAGGCCGGACGTTCGGATCAGCCGTGTCGCGTCCAGGCCATCCAGTTCCGGCATCTGCACGTCCATCAGGATGACATCGTACTTCTCCGGCGCGGCCAGGTACATGTTCACCGCGATCGCGCCGTTTTCCGCCGCGTCGACAGATACATCGGTTTCACCAAGGAAGTTCATCACAATTTCCCTGTTGATCTCGATATCCTCTGCAATGAGGATATGCTTACCTTCCCAGTTGCGCTTGGGCGGCCTGAGCGTAACCGGTTCACTGTAGAAGACTGTCTGATCCGCTAGCTCCAGAATCGTGTTAAACAATGCGGAAGGCAGCACAGGCTTTGACAGGAAGCGTGTAATGCCGGTATCGCGTACCTCTTCTTCGATGTCGGACCAGTCGGCGACGGAAATCATCACCACGATGATGTTGTTGTCCATCAGACGCAGAATCTCCCGCGCCGTCTCCGCACCGCTCATGCCGGGCATCCGCCAGTCGAGGAACACAAAGTCGTATGGCTCCCCCTGCTCGAGACTTCGCTTGACGAGATCCACCGCTGCGAAGCCGTCCTCCGCAGTATCGCAGTCAAGCGAGAAGCTCTTGAGGATGTTGCGGAAGTACACGCGCACATCGTCCGTATCGTCCACGACCAGGATGCGCAGTTTCTTCATCGGCGCGCTGCGCTTGATCTCGGTTTTCAGCTCGCCGCCCCATTCGATGTCAATTTCGAACGTGAAGCAGGAGCCCTGCTCCGGCTCGCTATCCACCCAGATATCGCCGCCCATTAGGTTCACGATCCGCTTGCAGATGGAAAGGCCCAGCCCCGTGCCGCCAAACCGCCGCGTAATGCTGTTATCGGCTTGCTGGAACGGCGTGAAGAGTCGCGATTTTTGCTCGTCTGTCAGCCCGATGCCGCTGTCCTTGACCTCCACGCGCAGGCGGGAGCTCTCCCTTTCGCCCGCTATGAAGCGCACCTTGACGGAGATCCGGCCATACTCAGGCGTGAACTTGATCGCGTTGTTGAGCAGGTTGATCATCACCTGTGTCACGCGCAGCTCATCGCAGATGACGGTGTGGGTGAACATGTGCTGCAGGTCAATGGTGAACTCTTGGTGCTTTTCATCCATTTTTACCTGTACCATGTTAAAAATCTTCTGCATCATGCGCTCAAAGTCAGTTTCACGGGGCGTGATTTCCAGCTTATTCGCCTCTATCTTGGACATGTCCAGCACGTCGTTGATGATGCCCAACAGCTGTTGCGACGCCGTGTCAATCTTATCAAGGCAATACTGTATCTTGGAAAAATCCTTTGATTTGCGTGCGATGGTGTTCATGCCGATGATTGCGTTCATCGGCGTGCGAATTTCATGGCTCATGTGCGAGAGGAACGTGCTCTTCGCACGCGTGCTCTCCAGCGCCGCCTCCCGGCTCTCAATGAGGTTTTCGAGCATTTCGTTCCGCAGGAAAGCCGAGCCGATCATCAAAGCTGCCGAGCGGATGATGTCCTGTTCGCTGTCGGTATAGACACGCCCGGGCTTGTGGTCATCAAAACCGATATATCCCCAGAAAATCCCGTGTAGAAAAATCGGAACGGTCAGCACCGAAAACTCTTCATTGCCGATTCCGGGAACAAGCGCGCGCAGCGCTTCGCTGGGCGCTACATGCCGGATCACGTTTTGGTCCGCCTTGAGATGGTCTTCCCATTCCGGCATTAGCGTTGCCAGCGAAACGGGCGCATCCGTGCTTAGCTGGTTCGCCGGGCCTTTTTTCGACCATGCGGTAACCCGCGTGCAGAGGATCTCACCGTTCTCCTCTTTGTTTTTCCATAGGTAGGAGCGATCCGCGTCCACACCCTCGGCAAGCAGCGCGACCGCATGCTGCACCGCTGTCGCCAGATTGTCCGGCTCCGTCACCTCCATCAGGATGGAGGAAATGGTATTCGCGGCCTGGAGCAGGCGGTCCTGCTTATACAGCTTGTCCTTGTCGTACTGCAGCAGACTCAGCTCCATCTGGTACAGCGCAATTACAAAGCTATCTCGATAGGCAAGCCGCTTGAAAATCAAGTGCATCGGCGTCTTGCGGCCACGCAAGATCAGTTCGGTTTCAAAGTTGATCTGCCCGTGGAGCCTAGCATATACCAGCCGCTCCGCAAGGCTGATGGACTTCGCGCCGCCCGGCTGGGTCTGCGGAATGCATTCGGCGATAAAGGCAATAAAGTTGGTCAGAAGATCGTCCTTTGCCGTGAAGCCAAAGTAACGGACCGCCTCGGGATTGCAGTCAATCAGGCGGAACTGGTCATCGAACAACAGGCAGACGTAGGGATTGGCCTCAAAAACCGCCTGGTTCAGCTGCCACGTCTCATAGCGGCCATCCAGCGCATCCTGCACGCCCAGCGTCTGCTTGCCCCGGCTTGCCGCCTTGGAGGGAGTGGGCGTGAAGCTGCCGTCTACGCGCCGGTTTTTTCCTACCATGCGCATCGGCATGCCGGCTTCGTTCCATTCGGTTAACCAGCCCTGGTTGAACACATCAATATAATAGCCATCCCGGTGCAGCATGCGAAACTGAAGGCCGTAGCTGTCGGCCTTGCCGCTGAGGTAGTCATTGACGCTGGCGGTGAGCATCTCCAGGTCATCGGGATGGCACAGCGCATTCCAACTTTCCACCGTCGGTGCGAGGCTTTCCCGCGTATGCCCAAGCATCCGGAGGTACTCGTCGCTGAAATGAATCTGGCCGTTGGTAAAGTCCCATTCCCAGAACGCTGCGTCCGTTGTATCCTCGGCCTTGTCAAGGGTCGCCACGCAAGCGATCGACAGCGGCATTCCCTGCGCGTCCCGCTCCAGGATCATCGCGTTGTTCTTCACCCGGATGCTGATGCCATCCCTGCGCACCACGCGGAAAGTGTGTTCACACGATTCACATTCACCGCGCTCAATGCGGAAAAGCGGCTCAAGCGCCAGCGCCTTATCCGCCGGATGGGCCAGTGCGTGGCAGGCATCGATGCTGCTTGGGGCATTTTCCGCATGAAAGCCAGTGAGCGCCATCCAAGACCCGGCGAAAAAGGCCTTTCTATCGCTTAGACGCCACCCCCACAGGGCGGCACCGGCAGCCTCTGTCGCAAAAAGCATGGGTGCTGGAAAAAAGGAATCTGAACTGTTTGTTGCCATCGTCGTCAAGGCCTCCAGTGGCGGATAGCCGTAATAATGTATAATAAACGTATAAAGTTACTATACCGTCTGGCCGGACTGTTGTCAAACAGAAATCGGCTGGTTTTCGCCCCTTGCCTGTTCCAGCAGCGCGCGAATCTGGGGCAGAGCCTCCCTTGCCGCGATACGGCCGCGCTCAATGCACTCCAGGCCCCGGTCGCCAATGCGTGCGGGGTTGAAATCCATCACATCCGGGGCAAGCATCAGGTCTGCATCGCTGACATGGTGCTTGGCCATCTGCCACTCAAAAATATCCAGCGCGTGCATCACGTTCTCGACGATGTTCTCCGTCTGTGTGCGCTGCCCGCGGTAGCCCACATCCACACCGATTACGATATCCGCACCCATCCCGCGGCACACGCTGGCTGGCACACGGTTGACAAACGCGCCGTCGACCAGCACGCGGCCTTCGCGCTCCACCGGCACAAACACCCCTGGGATGGAAATGCTGGCGCGCACAGCTTCATGCAGCGGCCCCTCGCGGATAATGACCTCATCAAGCGCCTCAAAGTCACACGCAACAGCGGCAAACGGAAGCACAGTTTCCTCGAATGTCTTGTTTTCCGTCAGCTCCGCCACCAGCGTCTGGACGCGCTTTCCCGCCAACAATCCCTTGCGCGGGATAACGACATCATAGTATTGATGCTCCTTCAGGCCACGGACAATCTCTTCCATTTCGGGCGGCAACATACCGGCCGCGAACACAGCGCCAACCAGTGAGCCGATGGACGTACCCGCGACAATATCAATCGGAATTCCTTCCGCCAGAAACACATCAAGAATGCCGATATGGGCTAGGCCGCGGAATGCACCGGACCCCAGCGCAAGACCTACTTTTGGCTTTTGCATTGGCAAGCTCCCTCCCGCATATGTTCTTGCAATGAAAAATCGATGGTTGCCGCGCCTGCGCGCGGCGGGCCTGGGCGCGCTGCTCGCGCTGCTGATGCTCTACCCACAGGAAGCGATGGAGGCGGCAAGAAGCGCCTGCCGCCTGTGGGCAAGCAGTGTCATGCCCGCTCTGTTTCCCTATATGGTGTTTAGCCAACTGCTCGCATCCAGCGTGCGGGGTGGCTGGCTCACCGCGCCACTGGCAATGCTCGGCGGCTCTCCGGCAGGCGCGCGGTTGATCGCGCTAGGGGACCTCTCCCCCACCCGGGCGCAACGGCTTGCCGCGCTGTGTGCGACGGTTAGCCCTCTGTTCGTGCTGGGTACGCTGGGCGGCGGCGTGCGCATGCTCGCGGCGCACTGGCTGGGCGCCGTTGCCGCATGGGCATTTGTCCAGCTGATGCCGTCCGGGGCAGAGGTGCCCGCCCCCTCGCCCACCGCCACGCCAAAGGCCCGCCTAGGCCTTACAGACGCCATCCGGGACGCATCGCTTGCGATGATCACCGTCTGCGGCTGCATGGCGCTGTTTGCGGTGCTCGCGGCACTGCTGGGCCGACTGCTCCCGCTCACGCCGTCACTATCGGCACTGCTCTCCTGTGTGTTGGAGATGGCCAGCGGCTGCGCAAGCATCCGCGCGCTGAACCTCCCATCGCAGATGGCCGCCCCGCTCTGCTGCGCTGCTATCTCCTTTGGAGGCCTATCCATATTCCTTCAAAACGCGGTCTTCCTGCGTCCCATAGGGGTCAACCTCCGTACCCAGTTGGCCGCGCGCCTGGTGCACGCCGCAGCCGCCTACGGCATCTGTACGCTGCTCTATCTCTCCTGATCAATCTGCAGGCGCGCGTTGCGTAGGTCATTGGCCACCTCAATGGCCAGGTCTTCTACGCGGCTGAGGAGGTCGCCCACGTGGTCATACGCCGCCATCGTGGTGCGCTGTGATTCTGCGCGCGCCTTGATGAGCATCTCACCCGCCTGCTGCTCCGCGCGGATGGCAACGCTCGTCTGCGCGACCAGCTCTTCCGCCTTGTGCTCCGCCCCATCAATAATCTCATCCGCCTGGCGCTGGGCCTCGGCCACCATCTCATCGGCGCTCTTCTTTGCATTTGTTGTAAGCAGCGTCGCGCGCTGATCGCTCTCAATGCGCTGCGCCCTGGACTTCGCCTCGGCCTCCGCCATGACATTGTCGGCGTGCTTCTTCGCGTCCTGCAGAATGCGGCTTTCCTGCGCCAGCACGCGCTTTGCCTCGCGGACTTCCTCCGGGAGCGCATCGCGAATGGTTTGCAGGATGGACACCGCAGCATCCCGGTCGATTACGTATTGCGTGGTAAACGGGACCTTCTTGGCGTTCTCCAGATGCCCTTCCAGATCGGCGATCAGGTCATAGATATCACTCATGAGTTCTCCTCCTTATTGCCCCGGCGCACCGTGTCACGCTTTCGACGCGGCACCCATGACGCCCAGAATTTGCCCGATAATTGCATCCGGAACAAGTCCCCGGATCTCGCCGCCAAGCCTGGCGATCTCCCGCACGCGGCTCGCGCTGATATGCGAAACCTCCGGTGAAGCCGCAAAAAAGACCGTCTCCACGCCGGCCATCATTAGGTTAAGCCGCGCCATCTGCAGCTCATCTTCCACATCCGCCGTGGTGCGGATGCCGCGCAGCACGCCGTCTGCGCCGCACATCCGCACCGCCCCCACCAGTAGGCCTGAAAAGGCGGCGGCCTCAACATTTGGATACATCGCCGTAACTTCGCGGAGCATGCGAAGGCGCTGGTCAACGGTGAACGCGCCGACCGGCTTTTTTTCATTATACAGCACGCCTATGATCACGCGTTCAAACGCCCGTGACGCGCGCGCGATCACATCCATATGCCCCAGGGTCACCGGGTCAAAGCTACCCGGATAGAGCATGGTGCGCATGCATCTCCTCCTTCAGGATGGATAGGTTAGAAAGGTGATTGCCGTATCGCCATACCGCCTTTGATCCGCGATATGCCAGGATGCGTTATCCGGCGGCGTATCCTGCGCATGTTCGTATACGATCAGGCCGTCCTCGGCAAGCAGAGCGCTTGTGCGTATCATTTCAAGCATCGCTGCCGCGTCCGGCATGCGGTACGGTGGGTCCAGGAAAATCAGGTCAAACCGTGTGCCTTCGGCGGAAAGGCGGCCAACTGCCGTCCGCCAGTCGCACCGGAGCAACGCGCCGCGCGGCGCAAAGCCCAAGGCCTGCAGGTTCTGCGAAACCGCCTCCTGTGCGGACCGCGCATGATCGGCAAAAACCGCCCGCGCCGCGCCGCGGCTAAGCGCCTCCAGACCCAGCGCGCCAGACCCGGCAAACAGATCCAATACCACTGCATCGGGTATGCGCAGCATCAGGATGCTGAACAGCGACTCCCGCACGCGATCAAGCGTTGGCCGCGTGTCCATGCCTTTCGGTGCGATGAGCCCGCGCCCCCGCGCTTCCCCTGCGATGATGCGCACGCCCTCGCCCCTTTCGGTTGTTTTGTACAGTATAGCAGATTCCCCAGGCTTGCACAATTGCCATTTCCCATGTACAATAAATCAGTCACCAACACACGATAAAGGACGCAGACAGATGCCGTTTTACTTCAGTCCCCTGCGCAGCGGGTCCAGCGGGAACGCGCTGCTTGCGCAGGCGGGGAACACCCGGATTCTTGTGGATGCCGGCCTTTCCGGCCGCGCGATAGAGGGGGCGCTGGCCGAGTGCGGCGTTACGCCCGATACGCTCAGCGCTATTCTGATCTCCCATGAACACAGCGACCATACCCGGGGCGTCGCCGTGCTCAGCCGCAAGTATGACCTGCCGGTCTACGCCACCGAGGGTACCTGGACCGCGATGGAAGGCTGCATTGACACCAACCGGATTGCGCTGAAAAACCGCCGTGCCTTTACCGCCGGGCAGGATTTTTATGTGCACGATGTGTTGGTCTCCCCTTTTTCCATCCCGCACGATGCTGCCGACCCTGTCGGCTTTTCGCTGCTTTCCGGCGTGCGCAAGCTTTCCATTGCCACGGACCTTGGACATATCGCGCCGGGCTGGATGCGTGCGCTGGCGGGTTCCGACCTGGTGCTGCTGGAATCCAACCACGACCCTGAGCTGCTTCGCGCCCACCCGCGCTATCCTGCGCGCCTGAAAACGCGCATCCTTGGCAAGCGCGGCCACCTCTCCAACGCAGCTTGCGGCGAGGCGCTGGTGCAACTCATTTCTACCGGCGTGACCAACGTGATCCTGGGGCATCTCAGCGGGGAAACCAACCGGCCGGAGCTTGCGCTCTCGACGGTACTGGAAACGATCACCGAGGCGGGCATCCGCCCTGGGGACGATATGCGGGTTGCGCTTGCCCACCGGGAGCGCAATGGGGGCCTTTACACCATTGATTAGGAGGCGAACATGACAGAACGCCCATCACCTGTCGCGGGGCTATACGCCTTTTTGTTTAGCGTGCTGTGCATGTTTGGCATCAGTACAATTATCGCAGCGGTGACTGTATCCGGCGTGCAGCTGGGGAGCTTAGCATACTTCTTCAGTGCCATAATCGAGGCAGTCGCCTTTGGCATGCCCGTCTGGTTCTACTACCGCAGGCGCCCCGCGATGCGGCCTGCACTCCGCATGCGCGGGGTGGACCCGGTCTGTGCGCTGCTGCTTGCGCTGGCCGCGCTGGTGGGGATGTTCTCGCTCAATGGGATCACCGTGTACTGGCGGCTGATGCTAGACGGGCTGGGGCTGTCATCGAGTGCAAGCGGCGGCAGCGCAATGCCGCAAAACGCGCTAGAGCTTTTCCTTGCGCTGATCTCGGTCGCCGTTGCGCCAGCTTTTTTTGAGGAGCTGCTGTTTCGCGGGTTGCTTCTCCCGTCGCTGGAGCCTTCCGGGCGCAGGCGCGCCATCGTGTTCAGCGGCCTGATGTTCGCGCTGCTGCACGGGAAGATCGAGGCGCTGCCCGCGCATCTCTTCCTGGGCATCATGCTGGGGTTATTGGTGGTCAGCACCGACAGCCTGCCTGCCGCGATGATCTACCATGTCATCTACAACGGCTCGATTCTGCTGATTGCCTATGCTTATGCCAACCTGAACATCACTTCCAGCGGTCTGCCCGAATTTGGTGATGCGCTAAAGGCACTGCCGACGATTGCGGGTTCACTGATCATATCGCTGCTGCTTCTCTATACGGCCATCCAGCGAGGCATGCAGAAGCAGCAGAATCCGTTGCCGCCTGCTGAGCGCAGGCCGCTTGGAAAAAAAGCCACTGTGCTGCTGTGCGTGTCATTCGTTGTGCTGGCGATTGTGGAACTGATTGCGCTGGTGCCGATGCTGCCCGGCATTGGAGGCGCAGCGTGAAGCCGCTGATCGTCTGTGTAGGCAAGCTGCGCGAGGCCTACTGGCGGGATGCCGCCTCCGAATATGTCAAGCGGCTGGCGCGCTTTGGCGGCGTGGATATCGCTGAATGTGCTGACCTTCCAGAACCAAAAAATGCATCCGAATCCGACATTCGCCGCGTGCTGGATGCCGAAGGAACCTCCATCCTGGCGCAGGTCGGCCCACGGGACCATGTCATTGCGCTCTGCGTGGATGGCAAGATGATCGACTCCCCCGCGCTAGCGGACCGCCTGCGGCAGATTGAGGACGGCGCAAAGCGGCCTGTTTTCATCATCGGGGGTTCCAACGGGCTTTCCCAGGCAGTGATCCGCCGCGCGGACGAGCGCATCTCCTTCTCCCCGATGACCTTCCCCCACCAGCTCGCGCGCGTGGTGCTGCTGGAGCAGCTCTACCGCGCGCGAAAAATAGTAGCAGGGGAAACGTATCACAAATAGAAGGGATTACGAAGAGGAGGAACGCTGGGACGCTGTCCCAGACCCTGCCAAAG
>JAVBQK010000012.1:0-15093 GCA_031549105.1 Eubacteriales bacterium | reverse complement strand
GGTCCAGGGGGACAAAGTCCCCCTGGCGTCCCTTCCCCGTTCCCCACCACACCCCTAAAGGAGCACAGACGATGCTGACAATCGGAATCTGCGGGGCGAGCGGCAGCGGGAAGACGACGCTGGCGCGGGAACTGGCTGCCCGGGTAGAGGGCGGGGCGATCCTGCTCAACCAGGACGCGTACTACCGCGACCATCCGCACCTGTCCTTTGCCGAGCGGGAGAAGCTCAACTATGATGAGCCCGGCATCTTTGAGCACGATGTGCTTTGCCGGGATATGGAGGCGCTGATCGCCGGCAAGCCGGTGCTGCGCAAGGCGTACGACTTTGCCAATCACAAGCGGGCTGATACCAATGTGCCCATTGAGCCGGCGGACGCGCTGATCGTCGAGGGGATTCATGTCTTTTACGATGAACGCGCCAGGGATTTGATGGACTTCAAAATTTATATCAATGTCGACCCGGATATTTGCCTGCTGCGCCGTGTGCAGCGGGATATCCTGGAGCGCAAGCGCAGCGTGGAGGGCGTCGCACAGCAGTACATTAGTACGGTAAAGCCGATGTTTGATCGCTGGATTCGCAACTATATCGACTATGCGGATATCATTGTCACCGGTGGGGGCAAGAATCAAAAGATTGTGGACATCCTAAGTTTTTACATTAACAATGGAATGAGGAAAGCGACGTGAACGGACATCAAACCTGGTTCATCCCCGATTGTTACTGGCCGACGGACGGCACCGAGGGGCCGTATGTTAGCCACGAATCCGTCTGCGTGCTCAATACCACGGACGAGGATGCGCAGATTGACATCACGCTCTACTTTGAGGACCGCGAGCCTATCGCTGGGTACCACGCTGTGTGCGGCGCGCGCCGCACGCACCATGTGCGCATGGACAGGCAGGTGAACGGCGAGGGGCAGGCGATCCCGCGCGGCGTGCCCTACGCGATGACGGTGCGATGCAGCGTCCCGGTATGGGTACAGTACAGCCGCTGTGACACCACACAGGTGCAGATGGCGTTTATGACCGCGATTCCGATGCATATATAAAATAGGAGGAGACACCATGAGTTCGTTATTGCAGCAGTACAAGGCACAGGTAAAGGAATTGGCGCAGGCCGCCAACCGCGTTGCGGAGCTGGGTTATGTCACATCGCACGGCGGCAACCTGTCCATTCGCGTCGCGGATGACATTGTGCTGATCACCCCCACCAAGGTGGCCAAGCGCGAGATCACCGCAGAGGACATCTGCTTTGTCAGCATGGCGGGCGAGACGCTCTACGCGCCTGAGGGCCGGAAGCCCACGTCCGAGTCGCCGTTCCACCTGCGCGTGTTCCAGAAGCGTCCTGACCTGCGCGGCATTGTGCACGCGCACCCGCCGGTCCTCACCGGGTTCGCGATCGCCGGTGGTGACCTGCTAACGCGTCCGTTCTTGCCCGAACCGGTGATCGAGGTCGGTCCGATGGTGATGGTGCCCTACGCCCGCCCTGGCAGCGACGAGCTGGCCGAGGCGTTTGACGGCCCGCTCAGCAAGTCCAACGGCTTCCTGATGGAGAATCACGGCGTGCTGATGACCAGCGACCAGGGTGTGATGCGCGCGCTGGATCTGCTGGAAATGATGGAATGCGCGGCCAAGTCGATCCTGGTGGCGCAGGCGCTGGGTAACCTCAAGACGCTGCCCCAGGCGGACGTGCTGGACCTGGAAAACGTAATGATCTCGCGCGGGCTGCCGATGCCCGGCGACCCGCTGGTCAATATGTCGCTGCGGGATGTATTTCAATGAGCGACCGGGTCCTGCTAGAGGCGCATGCACATACGAAAGAAGTCAGCCCTTGCGGCTGGCTTCTTAGTGAACCGCTTATCGCGGAGCTGGATGCGGCGGGCTACGGCGCGGTGGTGATCACCGACCATTTTGTGCCGGGGAGGTATACCAGCCAGGAGGCGCGGGAGACATTCCTGGATGGGTATCGCGCGGCCAAGCGTGCCGGGGAGGCGCGCGGCATTGTTGTACTGCCGGGCATGGAAATCCGCTTCAAGGACAAGAACGAGGACTTTCTCGTTTATGGCATGACGGAGGAGGATATCCTGTCACTGCCGGACGATGTCTGCGATTCATTTGTGCGCGCGTTTCATAACCTGGCGCGTGAGCGCGGCTGGCTGGTATACCAGGCACATCCGTTTCGGCCGAAGATGCTGCCTGCGAATCCTTCGGATATCGATGGAATCGAGATATTCAATGGCAACCCGCGCCACAACAGCCAGAACCGGCTGGCGACTAAATTCGCCACGCTGCACGGCCTGCACACGATCGTTGGGTCCGACATTCACCGCTCGGGTGACACGGGCGTAACGGGGTTGCTGGTCCCGCGCGAGGCGCTGACACCGGAGGCGTTCGCCGCATGGCTGCGTTCGACGCCCCATCCGCGTGCCGCCTATCAGGAACAACCGCGCGACGGCATCCGCTATGTCACCGGGGCTATTCCCGGCGAGGGGATGCTAAGGGCGCTGTATGCGGATGCGGGCTGGACATCCTACACCGATGGGATGGAACAGAGCCTGGATGGCATCCGTTCGTCGCTGCGGGTGGTGACCGCCTGGGATGATACCACGCTGATCGGCATGGCGCGCGCCGTCGGTGATGGACATACCATCCTGTATGTGCAGGACATCCTGGTGCTCGGCGCGTTCCAGCGGCGCGGCATTGGCCGGGGGCTGATGCACCGGCTCCTGAAGCCCTTCCCGGATGTGCGGCAGATCGTGCTCATCACCGATGACGGCGCACAGACGCGTGGGTTTTACAAGGCGTGTGGGTTTGAAAACATTGCCGAGTACGGATGCGCGGGGTACATTCGGATTAAGAGGTAGGGGTTTCTGGCGAAATCCCTCCATGGTACGATATTTTTGAACTCACACATCAGACAGTGGGGGAGCCTAATGGATCGGACGGTATTTGCCGGCGCGTATACGGCACCGGCGGGTCGCGCGACTGGGATCGCGCGGTTTACGTTCTGCGAAGAGACCGGCGTACTACGCCCGGATGGGGTATGCGAAGGGATTGATAACCCATCATACCTGACGATGGCGGGTGGAATGCTGTTCTGCGTGCATGAGTCGGCTGACGATACGGCGGCAGTTGGCGCGTATGTGGTCGATGCAGGACACGGTTTGCGCGCGCTCAACCGGCAGCCGAGCCTTGGCGGCGCGCCTTGCCATCTGGCGGTGCACCCGGGCGGCCGCTTCCTCTGCGTGTCGAACTATCTTGGCGGCAGCATCGCGGCGATGGGCATTGCGCCGGATGGCACGCTTGAGGCCGCGCATGCCTTTGCGCACCAGGGAAGCGGCCCGGACGCGAAGCGCCAGCAGGGCCCGCACGTGCATTCCGCCTGCTTCACCGCAGACGGCGGGTACGCACTGGTGGCGGACCTGGGTACGGACAGCATCGCGATATACCGCGTGCTGGAGGAAGCGCCCTGGCTGGAGCGGGCTGGTTCTGTCACGACGCCGCCGGGTTCTGGACCCAGGCATATGCGGCTGGATGCGGCGCGAGGCGTGCTGTATGCCGTTTGTGAGCTGTCAAGTCAGATTCTGGTCTACGCGCTGGACGCGCGTGGCGTGCCGTGTGCGCTTGCGCAGACGGTGTCCACGCTGCCCCAAGGATTCTCCGGCGAAAGCTACGCCGCGGAAATCGCGCTGAGCAGTGACGGCCGTTTTCTCTATGCGTCAAACCGTGGGCACAACAGCCTTGCGGTCTTTGCGCGGGAGGCGGATGGGTGTCTTGCACTCCGCTCGTTTGCAGCATCCGGCGGGTCGTACCCGCGCCATTTTGCTATCGCGCCATCGGGTCGATGGCTGCTCTGCGCCAATCAAAAGTCCGACTCAATTGTCGTATTTGCCATCAACCAGGAGACCGGCGGGCTGACGGAAGCTTCGCGTGCCGGGGCGTTCACCCCGGTCTGCCTGCATTTTGCGTAGGAGGGAACACCATGCTGCTCAACCCTGAGGTATATGCCATCGCTGATCCGTCGGGGATCGACTCTCCCGGGCTGATCTACTATCTGGATATCATCACCGAGAACACCAAAAAGGCCATTGAGCTGGCGGGCAGTGCCGACCGGCTATGGCCGCACGTTAAGTCGCACAAGACGCGCGAGCTGATCCAGATGCAGCGCGAGATGGGGATATCGCACTTCAAGTGCGCGACAATCGCGGAGGCGCAGATGGTTGCCGAGTGTGGCGCGGAGCACATCTTGCAGGCGTATCCGCTCGTGGGGCCGAACATCCGCAGGTTTTTGACCCTGCAAACCTGGTACCCCAAGACGACGTTCTACGCCATCGGCGACGATTATGAGCAGCTTCGCCAGTTGTCCGAGCAATCAGAGGCGGCAGGAGCGCTGACAAACGTGCTCCTGGACCTGAACATGGGTATGAACCGAACCGGCATCACGCTGGATAAGGCGGAGGCGCTGTACCGGCAGTGTGCCGCGCTTCGCGGGATTCGAATGATGGGCCTGCACGGCTACGACGGGCACCGGCATGAGCCGGATATTGCTGACCGCCGGACGAACGCTGCGCCCGCCATCGATCAGGTGCGTGCGCTGCGGGATGCGCTGGTGGGTGACGGCATTGGCTGCGAGCTCCTCGTGATGGGCGGTACGCCGACCTTCCCGGTGCACGCGGCGTATGACGACGTGTTCCTCTCGCCCGGCACCGTGTTCCTGATGGACTCGAACTACTCCGGCAAGATGCCGGACCTGCCCTTCACGCCCGGTGCGGCGGTGCTGGCGCGGGTGGTCAGCCATCCGGCGGACGGGCTGTTTACGCTGGACGTGGGCAACAAAGCAATTGCGTGCGAAATGCCGGGCCTGCGCGGCGTGATCCTTGGACACGAGGACGCCGTGCCGATGGTACACAGCGAGGAGCACTGGATGTTCCGTGCTGCGGAAGGGAAAGAACGCCCGAAGATTGGTGAGGTGCTGTACGTCATTCCCGCGCACGTCTGCCCGACGAATGCGCTGTATGCCTTTGCGACAGTCGTCAAGGGCGGGCGCGTGGTGGACCGCTGGGAGATTGCGGCGCGGAGCCGGAACATCGGGGTGTAGGTATATAGTCACCGCACCCCAAAACCAAAACACAGGAACGGACCTTTTTCCGCATAGCGGCGTCGCTCTCCAGTCGACGTAGCTGCCGGTTACGCCTCCTTCCGGCTCCTTGCTCTGCGAAAAAATCTCTCGCTCCTGCGCTCTGGTTTTGGGGTACGGTGACTATACCGCAAAAAGATGCGCTGGGTGGAATCGCCACGTGACCATTCCATTCAGCGCATCTTTTTCCGCGTGATTGGGTGTATCCGTTTGCGTGGGACGGCATAGGATGGAGCGTGCCACGGGTTATCTTGCGAACAGCTCGGTGATCATAGGGTAGCCGTTGCGGTCGCTGACGATGCCCACGCCCAGTTTTGTCCACTGCGTGCCCAGGATGTTGGCGCGGTGGCCGGAGGAAGACATCAGCAGGTCATGCGCCCGCTCGACGCTGCCGGCATGTGCGATGTTCTCGCCGACGCTGGTATAGTTGTACCCCGCGTCGTCCAGCATATCGGAGGCGTGGCCGTATGTGGGGGATTCGTGGGCGAAGTAGCTGTTCGTCACCATGTCGGTTGACTTTTCGCGCGCGATGGCGGAAAGTTCAGTATCGACTACCAGAGGGCTCAGTCCGCGCGAGACGCGCTCTTCATTGACTGAATTGGCCAAACTCTGCTCTTGCGATGTAAGCGAACCCGATGTATAATGTCCATCGGTTCCCGAGGAGCCACTGCCGGAAGAGCCGCTGCCAGAGGACGGCGGGCAGGTGGTGCCGGTATCGCAATTGGTGCCGGTGTTGCAGTCGGTGCTGGAGGATGGCGGGCAGCTGTTGCCGAAGGTGATGCTGCCGGTGGTGCAGCTGCCGCCAGTGCTGGTGTTGGTGCTGGAAGCCGGCGGGCAGGTAATGCCGGAGTTGCCGCTATTGGTGTTGCTGCTGCTGGTATTTCCGCTGCCGGTATTGCAGTCAGTGCTGGAAGACGGCGGACAGCTGGTGCCGAAAGTGATACTGCCGGTGCTGCCGGTACTGCCGGTATTGCAGTCTGTGTCGGAGGATGAGGAACCGCTGGTGCTGGTGTCACAGTCGCGCGACGTGTCGGATGACGACAACCGGTTGCCCCTGGATGGAGGGCAGTCGTTGCTCTGCGATGAACTGGGGGCTAGTGAGCCTGTTTCAGGCCATGCGTTGACGATTTCGCGTTGCTGGGACCAGGTGATCATCTCGCAGGTGGGAACTGACGAACGACCTTCCTCGACATCGTCTTCTCGGCAGAGTGTGATGCCCCCAATTTCGGCCATCGCGCTGGATGTGGAGAAAAGAAGAACTAACATGATGGCGAGAATGCGAGTGAGTGTATTACCTTTCATTGGGTCCACCTCCTGTATTTTCCTCGGAAATTTCCAAGGCTTAACAGGATTGTAATAATTTCGATAAATATTGGCAATGTTTTTGCCAGCAGTTTTCCAAGGGAAGATTTTCCATCCCGATATGAAATGGAGGCGTCCACTTTGGCGTTACGGAAATGCACGCGCTGTGAACTAAACTACATCCTCGATGACGCGCCGCTGTGCACGGTGTGCCGGCGCGAGGTGAAGGGGGAGCAGACGAACGAAGGCTTCTTTGAGCTGTGTTCCGTCTGCAATGAAAACCCGGCGTTGCCCGGCAAGGATATGTGCCTTTTCTGCCTGAAGGAAATGGAGGTAGAGAAGGAAAGCGGCAAGGATCCGGCAGAGGTGGAAAACCCGCTGGCGCTGGATGACACAAGCGATATGCGCGAGATTGAGCTTGACCCGCAGGACGATATTCCCGGCACTGAACTGGGCGAGATCGACCGCGAACTCTCGCTGGATGAGGTGCTGGCTGAAGAAGAGCTGGAGGAGGAAGACGAGTCGCCGGAGGGTGACGCGTGAACGTCTTCGCCATCAGCGACTTGCATCTGCCCGGTGGCGATGTAAAGCCGATGGATGTTTTCGGCGCACACTGGGAGAATCACTTTGAACGCATCCAGGCCGACTGGCGCGCGCGTGTCGCGCCGGACGACCTGGTTTTGTTGCCCGGGGATATCAGCTGGGCCATGTATCTGGAAGACGCGCGGGCCGACCTTGCGGCGATTGGCGCGCTGCCCGGCCGAAAGCTGTTGCTGCGCGGCAACCATGATTACTGGTGGAGCGCAATTTCACGCGTACGCGCGGTGCTCCCAGAGCGTGTGGATGCGTTGCAGAATGACGCGTTTCGGTATGAAGACGTAATCGCATGCGGATCCCGCGGCTGGCTTTGCCCAGGCAGCGCTTCGCTTGGCGCAGAGGATGCGAAGATATACGCCCGCGAGCTAGCCCGCCTGGAGCTGTCCCTTCGCGATGCCGAAAAAAAACGCGGCCGGGATGATGCCCGCCTCATCGCGATGCTGCACTTCCCGCCTTTTGCGGACAAGACCCAGCCCACCGACGTGACCCGCCTGCTCACCCGCTATGGCGTATCAGACGCCGTATACGGCCATCTGCACGGCCAGGGCCTTGCCGGGGCATTCAGCGGCGAGCTGGACGGGGTCCGATATCACCAGGTAAGCTGTGACGGGCTGGGGTTCCAGGTGTACCAGGTGGTGTGAGGGACGACGGGGGAAGGCGACGGGGCGCCTCCGGCGGCCCAAGGGCTCTGCCCTTGGGAATCCCGGGAAGGGCTTTGCCCTTTCCACACCCCTGGTACGCTTACGCGCGGGTTGGGTTTATATCATAGTTTTAACCCCTGCGTGAGCAGTCATGGGTATGGAAAGGGCAACGCCCTTCCCGGGGGTCAAGGGGGCAGAGCCCCTTGCGTCTCCCCTCCCCATACGCAAGAACGGACGGCGCATGGCCGTCCGTTCTTTTAATACCCTATCCGATCAATCGTACGCGATCATGGAGATCATCTCTTCGTCGATGTTGGCAGCGGTATACCACTGAGCCGGGGTCTCAACATCAGCGACTTCTTCGCCATTGGCGGCCTTTACAGCCAGCTCAACCGCGATGTAGCCGATCTGGTACGGGTCCTGCGTGACGGAGCCGACAAACCAGCCGTTGCGAACGGCGTTCTTCTGCGGCGCGCCAGCGTCAAAGCCCGCGACCAGGATGCCGTAGAAGCGGCCGCCCTCGGCAAACTCGGAGCCATCGGCCGTCGCAGCCAGCATGCCGCTTACAGCGCCTTCGTTGGAGCAAAACACGGCGTAGATGCCGTCCATGTTCAGCACCGCGGAGGAGGAGTTCTTCACGTCGTCAACGCCAGTGGTGGCGGAAACTTCCACGTGGATGATGATGCCCGCTTCGGCGTCCGGCGTCGCATCGGCCCAAATGGTGTGGCCCTTCACGGCGACCTTGCCAACGGTGGCGGCCAGTTCCTTCATCTTGTTGACGAAACCGGTGGTGCGGCTGGTGATGGATTCGCTGGTAGCATCCTGGGAAACCACGCCAATGACGACGGGCTTATCCTTCGTGCCGGTGGCGAGCATATCCGCGAAGCCTTCCAGCTTGAACAGCTCTTCCGCAGCAATCGCGGCGGCGTCCTGGTTGTTGGTGGAGGTGGTGGCGTAGATCGCTCCCTCGGGCGCGTTCGGCACGCCGGAGTCAAAGCCGATGACCGGGATCTTCTTGTCGATACACTCCTGCAGCTGCTCCATGACGGACTGGGTGTCCAGCGCAGCCAGGGCCACTGCGGCGGGGTTCTTCGCCATTTCGCTCTTCAGCGCGTCAACCTGCTCAGTAATGGCAGACTCGTTCGGCGGGCCATAGTAGTACATCTCGACGCCATACTTGTCTGCGGCGGCCTGGCAGCCCGCGCGAACGGTTTGCCAGAACTGGTGCTGCTCACCCTTGGAGATGACGGAGATGTACAGGCCGTCTGCGAAAGCCGAGGCGCAGCCAAGCACGAGCACCAACGCCAGCGCGATAGAGAGGAATTTCTTCATGGAACGTACCTCCTGTTTATTTATTCTAAGCGCACAGTGGCGCCTAAAACCTCGTTACTTGCTTTCCTTTTCGATTTTGTCGACTGTCTTGACCTTGGTAGAAGCGCGGTTGCGGGCATTGTCCAGCAGCACCGCACCAACGACGACGAAGCCGGTGATGAACACCTGCCAGTGCGCCTGCAGGCCCATGGACGCCAGGCCCGTCTTCAGCGTCGCCATGATGAACACGCCGATCAGCGTGCCGACCATTGTCCCTGCGCCGCCGGCCATGGACGTGCCGCCGATGACCACGCCCGCGATGGCGTTCAGCTCTTGGCCATTGCCGGTGCCGGGGATGGCGGTGGTGTATGTCGCCGCATAGAAGACTGCCGCCATGCCCGCGAACAGGCCGCAAATCGCGTAGGCCATGATCTTCCAATTGTCAACCTTCACGCCGGAGAGCCGCGCCGCCTCTTCGTTGGAACCGATGGCGAAGGTATAGCGCCCAAAGCGGGTCTGGTTGAGCAGGAACGCGGCAATGAGGAAGAAGACGATCAGGTACACCGCGCCGATGGGGAAATCGTTCAGTGTCTTTAGCACGTCTTTGCCAAAGCCGTCCGCCATATCATTTAGGTTAAACCGCAGACGAAAGAAAACACTCTTGAACCACGCATCGGCAGTGCCGATGGTGGGGTAGCGCTGGGTCTGCACATTGGAGACGATCGAGCCAAACCCCTGCGAGATAAGCATGGTGCCGAGCGTAGCGATGAACGGCGGGAGCTTGAGCTTGGCAACGAGGAAACCGTTGCACAGGCCGAATGCCAGCCCCACCAGCGGCACCAGACACAGCGCCAGCCAAAGCGGCCAGTGCCAGATGTTGAACGCAACGCCGCCGATGACGGCCGAGCACATCATCACCGTGCCGATGGACAGGTCGATGCCGCCGGTGATGATGACGAACGTGACGCCAAAGGCCATAAAACCGATGAAATACGAGGTCTCCAGGATGGTTTTCAGCGTGTAGGTGGAGAAAAAGTTTTTGCCAAAGATTGAGAAGAACGCGTACAGGATGACCAGCGCCGCCGGGGCGAGCAGCTTCTGCATGCTGAAGCTTTTGCGGCCTACGGTGTTTTGCATTCGTTATTCCTCCTATTTGCGCGGCGCGGCCAGCGCCATGATCTTTTCCTGTGTGGCTTCTTCAATGGAGAGTTCGCCCGTCTTTTCGCCTTCGCACATGACGATTACCCGGTCGCTCATGCGCAGCAGTTCCGGCATGTCGGATGAAATCATGATGATGGCCTTCCCATCCGCCGCCAGCTGGTTCATCAGCTTGTAAATCTCACTCTTCGCGCCGACATCGATGCCGCGCGTTGGCTCGTCAAAGATCAGAATGTCGCAGTCGCGCACCAACCATTTGGCCAGAACCACCTTCTGCTGGTTGCCGCCGGACAGGCTCATCACGCGGCTGTCGACGGTGGGGGTCTTGATGTTGATCCGTTGGCGGTAATCGTGTGCTGCCTGGCGGATTTTCTTGCTCTGAACCACCAACCGACCGGTAAAGTCGGGCAAGCTGGCCAGCACAATGTTGTCCGCCACCGACAATGGGAGGCAGAGGCCAAACTGCTTGCGATCCTCGGACAGGTAGCCGATGCCCGCTTGCACCGCCTGGTAAGGGGTCCTGATGTCCACTTTTTTGCCTTTTATGAATATCTCGCCGCCTGCGCGCTTGTCCGCGCCGCAGATCAGCCGCGCCGTCTCCGTGCGGCCAGCGCCCATCAACCCTGCAAAGCCAAGTATTTCCCCTTCGCGCAATGCAAAGGAAACGTTCTTCACCTCGCGGGAGAGCAGGTTTTTTACTTCCAGCACCACGGGCGCGTCCTTTGGCACCGCACTCTTTTCCTTGGGCGTTTCGTAGATGACGCGGCCTACCATCATGTTGATGATCTGGTCCATCGTCGTTTCCGCCGTGTCAACGGTGCCGATGTACTGGCCGTCACGCATCACGGTAATCCGGTCGGATATCTGCTTGAGCTCGCCCATCCGGTGGGAGATGTAGATAATGCCCACGCCGCGTTGCTTCATCTCGCGGATGAAGCGGAATAGCTCCGCGATCTCATTGTCCGCCAGCGCGGCGGACGGCTCGTCCATGATCAGGATGCGCGTGTTGTCAAAGGAAAGGGCCTTGGCGATCTCCACCATCTGCTGCTTGGCGACGGTGAGCGTCCCTACAATGCGGGTGGGGGGAATGTCCAGGTTCAACGAGGCGAGGAGATCCGCAGCCATTTGGTTTTGTCGCCGGTGATCCAGCCTGACGCCCCGCATCGGCTCACGGCCGATGTAAATGTTCTGTGCGACCGTCAGTTCGCGCATGAGGTTGAGTTCCTGGTGGATAATGCTGATCCCCAGCGCCTGCGCGGCGCGCGCATCCGGAATCTCCGCCGGCTGGCCGAGAACCTCAATGCTCCCCGCGTCCCGCTGGTATATGCCGGTGAGCACCTTCATCAGGGTGGATTTACCCGCGCCATTCTCGCCGACCAGCGCGTGCACCTCGCCTGCGCGCAGCTCAAACCTTGCCCCTGCCAGCGCCCGGACGCCGGGAAAAGACTTGTCGATCCCCTCCATGCGCACCAAAACCTCTACGGGCCGTATGGATTGCGCCTGCATGGGCTCACCTCGGTTTCCTGTATTATTTTGAACAAAATGTCACACATAAAGTACCACATTCCCAGTGGTTTTGTCAATATGGATTCACCGCGCGGGGGAAACAGGGTATTGTTCGTACTTCAAAACAAACCGGGGTGAATCGCGTCCGCGCGTTTGCATCCAAAAGCAACCTATGTTATAATAGGTTGCTTTGTTTTACGCATAGCGCTTTATTCCCGCGCAATCAACCAAGGAGGTACATACCCCGCACATGGCCAATTTCCTCAAAACGCTGCTCGGCGGCTCCAATGAGGCCGAGGTACGCAAGCTGCAGAAGCTTGCCGATACAATCGATTCCTATGAAGAGGCGCACCGTCGCCTGTCGGATGATGAGCTGCGCGGCATGACTGCCAAGTTTCGCGAACGCCTAAAAGCCGGTGAGACGCTGGATACGCTGCTGCCGGAGGCGTTCTCCATCGTCCGCGAGGCGATGGGCCGCTCGCTTGACAAGCGGCATTTCCGTGTGCAGATGCTGGGCGGCATCGTGCTGCACCAGGGCCGCATCGCTGAAATGAAAACGGGCGAAGGCAAGACGTTCGTCGCCACGCTCGCCGCCTACCTGAATGCACTGCCCGGGGACGGCGTGCACGTCGTTACCGTCAACGACTACCTGGCCAAGTTCCAGGGCGAGCAGATGCGCAAGCTCTTCCGCGCGCTGGATATGACGGTCGGCATCATCGTACATGACCTGACCAACGACCAGCGCCGCGCGGCTTACGGTGCCGATATCACCTACGGCACCAACAACGAGCTGGGCTTCGACTACCTGCGCGACAACATGGTCATTTACCAGAAGGACATGGTGCAACGCGGACATGCGTTCGCCATTGTCGACGAAGCCGACTCCATCCTCATCGACGAGGCGAGAACCCCGCTGATCATCTCCGGCCAGGGGGACAAGTCCACCGATCTCTACCAGCGCGCGGACCGGTTCATCGACCGCCTGCGCGAGGAAACCGATTACACCAAGGACGAAAAAGAGAAGGCCGTCACGCTGACAGAGGACGGCATCAAGAAGGCTGAGGAGTACTTCGGCCTGGAGAACCTTGCGGATATCGAGAACAACGACATCCAGCACCACATCAACGCTGCGCTCCGCGCGAACGTGCTGATGCACCGCGACGACGACTATGTTGTGCAGAACGGCCAGGTCGTCATCGTCGATGAGTTCACCGGCCGCCTGATGGTCGGCAGGCGCTATTCCGACGGCCTGCATCAGGCGATCGAGGCCAAGGAGCACGTCACCGTCGAGCGCGAGAGCAAGACGCTGGCGACGATCACGTTCCAGAACTACTTCCGCATGTACAAAAAGCTCAGCGGTATGACCGGTACCGCCAAGACGGAAGAAGAAGAGTTCAAGGGCATCTACAGCCTGGACGTCGTGCAGATTCCCACCAACAAGCCGATGATCCGCGACGACATGAACGACGTGGTCTACAAGACTGTGCGTGGCAAGTTCAAGGCGGTCGTGGAGGAGATCATCAAGCGGCATGGAACCGGCCAGCCCATCCTGGTGGGTACAGTTTCGGTGGAAAAGAGCGAAACGCTCTCACACATGCTGGAGATGCGCGGCATTCCGCACGAGGTGCTCAACGCCAAGCAGCACCAGAAGGAAGCCGAGATCGTTGCGCAGGCGGGCCATTACGGGGCCGTGACCATCGCCACCAACATGGCGGGCCGCGGCACGGACATCCTCCTCGGCGGCAACCCGGAATTCCTCGCCCGGCGCGCGCTGCGCCAGCAGGGTATTGAGGAAGCGATCATCGAAGAAGCGAGCGGGCATGACGAGCAGGTTTCGGAAGAAATCCTCGCCACGCGCGCAGAATTGCAGCGCCTGGAGGCCGAGTTCAAGAAGAAGACGGATGCAGAGCATGAGCGCGTCGTCGCCGTCGGTGGTCTGCACATCATCGGCACTGAGCGGCACGAGAGCCGCCGTATCGATAACCAGCTGCGCGGCCGTTCCGGACGCCAGGGTGACCCGGGCTCGTCCCAGTTCTTCATCGCGTTGGAAGACGACCTGATGCGCCTGTTCGGCTCCGATCGGTTCGGCGGTATGATTGAGCGTTTGGGCCTGGACGAGGATACGCCGATCGAAGCGAAGATGCTCACCAAGCAGATTGAGAACGCGCAGAAGCGCATTGAGAGCCGCAACTTTGACATCCGCCGCCACGTCCTCCAGTATGATGACGTGATGAACCAGCAGCGAGATGTCATTTATGGCCAGCGCCGCCAGGTGCTGGAAGGCCAGGACATGTTCACGCAGATTCGCGGCATGGCCAAGACCCTGGTCGAGGACGCTGTAGCGCTGTACACTGGCCGGGGCGAGGGAAAGGCCGATTGGGACATGGAAGGCCTCTCGACCTACCTCGAGAAGTACTGCATCCCGCAGGGCTGGTTTGACACCAACGCGGCGGACTACCACACGCGTGACACGCTCAAGCAGGCGCTGCTGGATACGTCCGAGCAATACTACAAAGAGCGCGAAGCCGAGCTGTCCGGCGCGGGCGTGGACATGCGCGAGTTTGAGCGCGTGGTGCTGCTCTCCAGCGTCGACCACCGGTGGATGGACCACATCGACGCGATGGACCGCCTGCGCGATGGCATCGGCCTGCGCGCCTACGGCCAGAAAGACCCGGTCGTTGAGTACAAGTTCGAAGGCTTTGAAATGTTTGACGAGATGGTGCGCCTGATCCGCGAGGATACGCTGCTCCGTCTCTACCATGCCCAGCTCCGCCGCCCAGTGCAGCGCGAGCAGGTCGCCCAGCCGACACAAGCGCGCCTAGCCGGTGACGAGCCGCAAAAACCCAAAACAGCCGCCGCCAAAGTCGGCCGGAACGCCCCGTGCCCGTGTGGCAGCGGCAAGAAGTACAAGCACTGCTGCGGTCGGGAGCAGTAGAGAACGTTGGGAAACGCCAGGGGGCTTCCCGCCCCCTGGACCCCCGGCTTAAGGGCCATTGGCCCTTAAGAATCCCAAGCTCGCCTGCGGGCGGGAGGGTTTATTGCTGTGGCATAAAACTAACCCGCCCGCAGGCGAAATGTCGGAGGTCCAGGGGGACCTGAGCCGCATTCCGCCAGTGGCGGAATCAAATGCGGCGAAGGTCGGTTTTCCTACAGAGTGGCGCTTGCGCCGCGACAATAGGAAAACCCGGGCCGTGGCCTCCTGGCAGGGGTCAAGGGGACGGCGTCCCCTTGCGTTCCCCCCGTTCCCCTCGCTCCCCTTTCTTCTCACCCGCCGACAACCCCCGGCATACCGCCGCCAGGTTTTCCATGTCGTAGAGCACCACCGAGCCGAACGGCGCGCCCAGCAGGCGTTCCACCGCGTGGCGGTATAGCTCGAGCTTGGCGAGGATATCGGGGAGAATGTCAGTTTCATCGCCGCCTCTGGCGAGCATCATGGCGACTT
>JAVBQK010000139.1:0-10815 GCA_031549105.1 Eubacteriales bacterium | reverse complement strand
CGGGCAGGAAATACTGACCGCCGACAAGGTGATGCTGCGGGTCAACTTTGCCTGCGAATACCGCATCACCAACGCCGAGGCGATGGCGGAGGCGGTCAAGGATTACAGGGCGGTGCTCTACACCACCGTGCAGCTCGTCCTGCGCGAGCAAATCGGACGGCTGCGGCTGGACGAACTGCTCGCGCAAAAAGGGGGCACAGGCAGCGCTGTGCTGGAAAAGCTGCGGGAGAAGGAGCAGGCGCTGTCGGTGGCGTTTGGCGAGGCGGGCATCAAGGATATCATCCTGCCGGGCGAGATTCGCGAGATCATGAACACCGTGCTGATCGCTGAAAAGCGGGCGCAGGCAAGCGTCATCGCCCGCCGGGAGGAGGCTGCGTCTACCCGCGACCTGCTCAACACCGCCCGGTTGATGGACGAGAACGGGACGCTCTACAAGCTCAAGGAAATGGAGTGCCTGGAGAGAATCTGCGACAAGGTCGGCAGCATATCGGTTGGCGGCGGAGACCTGCTGGGCCAGCTCAAGGGGCTGCTGGCAGTGGGCCGATAGGACAACCAATTGTGGCAAAGATTGATGCAAGGGGGTGAGAACATGGAGTTGGAGCAAAACGCGCTGCGCGCCATCCAGGAGGAGCTGCGCGCGATGGAGCGCACGGAGAACGTCAGGATACTGCTGGCGGTAGAGTCGGGCAGCCGCGCATGGGGGTTCGCGTCGTCCGATAGCGACTACGACGTGCGCTTCCTATACGTTCGGCCGCGCGAGCACTATCTGCGGCTGGACGGGCGGCGGAATGTGATCGAGTGGAAGCTGGATGCGCTGCTGGATATCAACGGCTGGGACTTTGACAAGGCGTTGCAGCTGCTGCGCACCTCCAACCCCACGCTGTTTGAGTGGCTCAGCTCGCCTCTTTTCTACCGGCGCGATCCGTTTGTCGACCAGCTGATGGAGGTTGCGCCGTTGTATTTCCTGGAAAAGCCGGGGCTGTTCCACTACCTGTGCATGGCGGAGAAAAGCAACAAAAGGTTTCTCGGAGGTGAGCAGGTCAAACTCAAGAAATACTTCTATGTGCTCCGGCCCATCCTGGCGTGCCGCCACATTCTGGCTACGGGCACGCCGCCGCCGATGCTGTTTGAGACGCTGGCGGAGCATTATCTTCCGCTGGAGGTCCACCCGCACGTCGAAGAACTGCTGGAGGCAAAGCGGCGCGCGGGGGAGATGGGAGAGGGGCCCCGGATGCAGGCGATCGACGCGTACATCGGCAGCAGTCTGCTGGAACTGAAGGCAGCCGTGAAAGCGCTGCCTGCTGTGCGCAAGAAGGAGTGGGCGGACCTGAACGCGCTATTCTTGCGGGCAGTGGAAAACACCGCATGAAGGAAATTACTTGATGTCCGCCAGCTTGCGCGCCTCAATCGCCGCAAGCGTGATGGCGGCGAGGCCATAGCTCCAGTTCCTGCCCCGTGGCGTCAGCTTGTAGCACAGTCCTGGGAATGTGTGCAGCGGAATCGTTGGTGCACTGATTTCCGGCAGGAACATGCCATGCTCATCCTTGCCAATGGCGGAGGCGACCGCATGGAAGATTGCTTCGCCACGCTGGCGGTATGCCTGCGGCAGGTATCCGCAGCGAACGCCGTGCAGGATACCGGCAGCCACCAGTGCCGTGGCGGAAAGCTCACGGTAGCTCCGCTGCCCTAGCACAGTGCTAAAGGTATGATCCACGCTTTCGCACACCAGCACCGCATCAACGGTGTTTCGGTAGATTTGGCAGGCCTCCGCCCACTCCGGATGCGCGGGGCCAATGTTATCCAGAATGATTGGAAGCGACGCCACTACCCAGCCATTACCCCGCGCCCAGAAAGTTTTGCCCCTGGGGTGATGGCGCCCCGCCCTCACCCAGTAACTGTGATACCAGAGCTTTTCATCAGGGTCCTGCATGTAGGCGCTGTACACCCTCGGCTGCCTTGCAGCGATATCGAGCAGCGCCGTGTCCCCGGTTTCGTGCGCATAGATGGCCGGGAATACGCTGAACATCATCAGGCTGTCCACCCAGATCGACTTGGGGTAAAACTTCGATTCGGGACTGCTGCCCAGGTGGTTGACCGCGTCGCCAATCAGCCGGGGCGAATAGCGGATGTATTCAAGTACCCTGTCGGTCAGTTGCTTGTATGCGGGGTTGCCGGTTTTCTTTTGCATAGCGTAGGTGATCAGCGCCGGCGCAGCGCGGTCCGCGTAATCAATTGCCGGCGGGTGCTGGACGTAATAATCGCAATAGGTGGTCAGAAATGGCGTGAATTCATCGCTGCCGCCGAGCGCATCCAGCTCCGACAGCGCATAGCCGAAAAGCGCCTCGCCCCACATCCATTTCATCGGGACACCTTTGCGCGCCACCACATCGCGGCAGAGGCTGACGACGATATCGAAATCCTGTTCCATTGAATATGTGGACACGGAAGCAGCCTCCTTACTCGGTTTCCCTTGTTTGCGTGGACCAGTTTAGCGAGAGGCGATGCCCCTCATACTGCACTTCGTATACGCCAGGGTTGCGCGGTGCGCTGCCATAGGGGCTTTCCAGCCGGGGGTAATGGACATTCTGTGCCTGGCCATCCACCGCGAAGTCCTTGCGATACGTGATCTGGTAGGTATGGCCGTCCAGCGAAAGGGACAGGACGCTGCCTTGCAACGCAAGCACCGCGGCGCTCATGCGCTTCTGAAAAGCGGCGAATGTGCCGTGCTCCTCCTTCGAGCCAAGTACAACCGCCCACCCCGTGACTTTCCCATTCTGGATCAACTCGCTCTCCTCGCGTCGGGTGATTTCTCCGGCTGATAGCAGCGCGATGTAGCTATCCCCTTTGCGGCCGAGTGCCGCATGGGAAGTGAGCGTGGTCTCATCAAACCGGCCAAATGGGAACCAGGCATGCGTGAATAGCAGACGCTTTTTCTCCAGCAGCCCCTTTCTGACCCGCAGGTCGTACAGGCACAGGCCGACGTTTTTATGCTGCGCGGCGTGCGGCTGGATGCCGTTGCCCACCCAGTAGCTTGGGGAGAAGTTGCGGGCATTGTCCTCGAAGAAGGCCGCGCCGGGGTGCGTGGTAAACACCGATATCGCGCCGGGCAGCGATGCCTGCCAGATATGCTGCTGGTCGCCAAACGCGCCGGGATGGTGCTGCTGCGCGGTGGAGAGCATGTAGTGCTTGGTGCGGTAGGTATAGGTATTGGCGCGCTGAATGGCGATGCCCTGCGTGACGGGGTTGAGCAGGCGGATCATCCAGGGCATCAGCCCCAGTTGTTTAAGCACCGGCATGTCCATAATCGTGATGTTCTTGAGGAAGTCGTTGGTTTTCAGCTTCCACGCGCGGAAAATGCGCAGCGTCAGGTTAACAGATTCAGGGTTGGTGAATGCCTCCATCGACCACAGGTACATGCCGTGTCCATCCATATCGTGCGGGTCCTTGAAATGTTCCCCGACCTCGGACAGCGAAAGCCCCATGCTGGTGCGGATTTCCGCTGCATCTTCGCTGTGCGCAATCCGGCGAAGCACCTCAGGAACCCGGTAGGTCCGGTTGAGCAGGAAATCCGCCGAAAGGCGGGTGTAGTCATACTGGCGCGGCGGCGTGGCCCCGAATGCCTTTGCGGCGGTATCCAGCGTATCCTGCGCGTGCGGGTCCTTCTTTTGCGCCTCATAGCAGCGCCCACTGGCGGCGCTGAAAAAACCCTGGAAACTATGCAGCGCCATATCGAGCAGCAGCAGGTCCAGCAGCATCGTCGCCTTCTTGACGATCGCCGAATCCCGGCAGCAGTCGATCAGCAGCGACAGCGGGGCGATGTCCTCTTCATAGTAGGTATTGGAATGCCATTCGACAAACCCATACCGGAAACGGTTTTCAAACCAAGCGTGGAGCCTCTTTTCGGCTTTCTGCAGGTGGTCTGCACCGGACTGCCCGTTGTTCTCAAAAGTCTCCTGGGGATAGAGCTGCCCCGCCAAATACTCGCAGGCGGCGAACAGCAACTGGTGGTTCTCGCTCCAATAACACATGCTGTCTTCGCCCGGCTCATCCATCCAGTACTTGAACGACAGTACCGTCTTCTTCATCCGGGCAAGCGTACCGGCGGAGATGGCCCCGGCGAAATCATACATGCTGCGCAGGATGCAGACCATGCGAAAGTCAGCGCAATCCAGACGCCTATCAATGAAGTCAAGAACCTCATGTATCTCTCTTTCATCGATCGCTTCCCCGCGCGCGAGCCGCTCGATGCCGGGGAAGCACTTGTTGTTCATCTTGATGGACATGGGGATGTCCCGCTCGTTTCCCATGATGTCCTCCTTTTCCGCGCGGCGGTCAGCCGAACTCACGCAGTGTCTCCGTCAGCTCCGCTTGATCCTCCGCGGTCAGCCTTCCGCCCTGGCGCGCCTCCAGCAAATGCTTCACCCGGAGCGACAGCGCCGGGGTCAGTGCAAACCGCCCGGCGGTATACCAGGCTATCCCCATGAACAGCGCGAAGGAAACCAGAATGATCAGGCGGATCGCCAGCAGCACGGCCGAGGGCTGCGCAGGTACCGCGACAAGATCGGACGGGGTGATGAACCCCGCCAGATCCAACGCGGTTCCGATAAAGAAAATCGCGACAGCGGAGCTGGCCTTGCGGATGAATGTCATGATGCCGCTGAAGGAGCCGGTGTTGCGCTCGCCTAGCGAAAGCTCGCCGATATCCACAACATCGGGGAAGATAATCCAGTTCATCGTCTGCGCGCCGGCAAACCCCAGCGCGGTAAGGCCGGACAGCAGATACACCACGATGACCGGTCCGCCCGCTGGGAACAGCGCGATGCCGATCGCGGCGATGACGGAAAGCGGCAGGCCGAACCGGTAGAGCTTCGTTTTAGACACCTTGTTGACAAGGCGGCTGAATATCGGGAAGAGCAGCAGCTGCATGCCCAGGAACGTGCCGAGGAAGACGGTAGAGCTCACGCCCGGCACCAAATAGAGGCTGTAGTAGATGATGACGGAGGAGATCGTGTCCATCGTCAGGCTCTGCGCAAGGTAGAGGATGAGGAGTTTGCGGAACGCGCGCACACGGAGCGGCTTGAGGAAGAGGGAAAAAGAGAACTTGCTTCTCTTTTGATCATACGGCGCGCGTTCCTGCGCAAACAGGCCGGTGAGCATAACGGGCACCGCCATAGCAAGGCCGAACCCAAGCACGATGATGGCGTAGAAAGCGTTTTGCGACAGCGTATCGGCTGTTAGCCTATCAAAAAGGATGGTCGGAAGCAGCGTGCACACCGCCGTAGCCGCGAGCGAGAACACCAGCCGCATCATGTTAACGCGGTTGCGTAGCGCGAAGTCCGTCGTGATTTCCGTGCTCATGGAGCTGTACGGCACCGAAATGATCGTGGAGACGGTGTTGTAGAACAGATAGGCGGCGGTGACAAACACTACCTGGGCCATCTGGCTTTCGAAGCGAATAGGCAGCCACAGCCACGCAAGCGATAGCACCAGCAGCAACCCACCGACGAACAGATACGGCTTGCGGCGGCCAAAGCGGCTGCGCGTATTGTCGGATAGGACGCCCATCATCGGATCGGACACAGCGTCCCATATCTTTGAGATCATCACCACAGCGCCCGCCCAGGCAGGAGGGATCCTTAGAATGTTGGTGAGGAAAACCAGAAATAGCACCGAGAGCAGCGCCTGACCGCCGCCACCAAATACGTCTGCGGAGGCGAAGAGCAGCAGCTCGGGCAGGCGAAGTTCGCGCGTTCTTTTGTCGGGTTTCAAGGATGATATCCCCCTTTGCGTGTATGAATCCGATGAAGTTGTGATGTGGCAGGGAAGTGTGCCTGCATTATAGCATCTGGGGCGGGAAGTGTATATATTGTTATGTAAGTCTTCGCGACATGCAAAAGGTCCGCCGTGTCAATTGACGCGGCGGACCTTCTAGAAGCCTGGATCAGTATATGTCCGTTGTAATTTCCGCTGGCCTTGGGCCGAAGTAAGCAGTCATCTGCGCATTAGTGAGTTTGAACCAATCCTGTCGTAAAGGAAACTATCCGCGAGAGCATATGACCTCAACATAAGCTCTCCAATATTCCTCCCAGGTGTTTCCACACATGTTACAGCGGTAATGCGTTATCATGTTGTACCAAGTTTCCATTGCTGGATGTGCACTTCCGTGGTCGGGACATGGTGTGCCGGTTAGCGTTTTGAACTGAAATGGTCCCCACTCATTCCATGAGCTGACATTTGTGCTCCGACAATGTGGGCAGGAAAAAGGGGCGGCATTGATTCCCACTTCTCCTTCAGCTAAGGAAACGCATGAAACGAGCAGCATCGCTGAGAGTAAGAGAGTGACAAGTACGGTGTACGCCTTTTTCATTTTCTTTTCCTCCTTTGCTTTTTCATGTCACTGTTTGAGCGCCCATCTGCATGATATAAGAAGAATGTGGCACAAATGTGAACGCACGGAAAAACAATGTGAAAAACATGATCGGTTTGTTGAAGTTCGATCATTTCGAGGTTCGCTAACGATTTTTCTTTTAGTATACATTTCCCTTTTGTTCAGGCCTCGGGCCAAAGTAAGCAGTCATCTGCTCGTCAGTGAGTTTGAACCAATCCTGTACGTGGCCCCAAACATAATAGGGGCAAGTATTGACGACGTTTTTCAGGATCGGGATACGCACATTCTTCCAGTAGTTAAACGCGCCATCGCCATTCTTTGGCGGGTCAAACGCATAGGTGGAACGCACCTCGCTGGCCCAGCGGTTGTAGTGTAGACCCATCTCCGGCTCAATCTCCGCCACCATTTCGTCAATCAGCGCGATGACCCGGTTTGTGTCGGCCAGAATCTGGAACAGCTCGCCATACCGTTTGAGGAACTTGTTCCGCATTGCCGGCACTTCCAGCAATTTGCGAATGATCGTGTTATCAAAGTTCCTGCTACCCGACCCCTCGGGGTCTAACCAGATATAACAACCATTTCTTTCCCGGTTGTAAAGACCCCAGTCTAGATCAAACAACACCCATTTCCACTGTGCGCTACCTGTGGTACGTTGGCGATAAAACTTGATGTTGCCCGTATCGGTATTACCAAAGTACATCTCAAAGATCATGAAGTCGAAATAATTATCGACATCAATCCACTTGAGCACCGTTTCCAGCGCGGCAGGATCATTGAGGTCGTGTGCCTTGACATAGGTCAGCAACTGTTTGTAGTTGCTAAAAGTGCCGTTGAGCACCGCATCCTCGCCCTTGATGAAATCGACGGCCTCCGGATCGCTCCAACCTTCAAACCGGGCGATTGAATGCTTGTTGATTCGTTCGCGAATGTAGTACTGGCCCCAGTACTCGCCGTTTAGGTAAACGATGCATGGAGTGGTGGCCATATGCAGGATACTGGAATCCGTCAAGTCCACAATTCTAGACATCAACGAGTCAGCGATTCGTGAGTACGGTCCTTGGTTCCCGCCGTTGCGCAGCACAAGAGACTGATACTCCGTATACGGCCGACTATCAAAGAACGCATATTTGAATGTCGACACGCCATACTTCGCCTTCGCTGTAACACGTAAGCTCTTCTGCGGATCATCCAGGCTGTACTGGCCGTTGAGTTGCAGCGCAATACCCTGGTTGAGGATCTGACCCTCTCCCGGTATGAAGAGCTCAAAATTGGCCTCTCGCTCACGCAACTCCGTGTCTTTTTTGACTGCCCGGTAAGTTGTGTTTTTAAACGGAACACCCGCATACGTCTCGCCCGTGACCGCCGGATCACCGTCGGCATAAATGCCGGTGTCCGGGTCCCACAAGTCCACCGGGTCCGCCGTGATGGCGATGACCGGCAGCGTATGCAGCCTGTTGATCAGGTATGTTTCCGTCACAATTTCCGATGGCTTCAGCCCCTCCTGGAAACCGCGCGCACGTAGCGTCGTCGCCCGGCTCAATTCGATCGGGCCAATGTAATCCTCGCCAACCTCCTCGGTGGGCGGCGAGCCGTCGAGGGTGTAGCGAATGCGCACACCGGCCGGAGCGCTGAGCGTCACAGAAACAGGCCGCGTGTACAGGCCGCCCTTGATGTCCATCGCGGGCTTCACAGAGTATCCGGCAAAGCCTTGCGCGGTGTTGGCTTCGCCTGGCGTGGGCGTGTCATAATAAAAAAGACCACCCCGGTCAAAATTGCGGCCATACGTGTTATTCGTATCCAGCTTGGGGACGACCAGCTTGTCGAGGATATTGCCGCGTTCATCCGAGAGAACGACCGTCTCGCCCAGCGCGCTGAGACGGAAATCCGCGTGCAGTGCGCCGCTGCCGGTTGGGGAGGATGTCAGCCCACTGGCGAAAACCAGCAGGTACTGGCCGGGCTGCAGGGTGACATCGGGAAACTGCCATTTGCGCGGGCGGTTTACCGAATCGGAAAGTCCCCAGCCCATGATGTTTACCGCTTCGCGGCCCCGATTGACCAGCTCAATCCAATCGTAAGAAGTAACGCCAAAGGGCGTTTCCACGCCGGTGGAGGAGGACATCACCTCCGAGATATATATCCCGGAGGTGTTGCGCGCCTGCATGCGTTTGTCCATCTCTATCTCGCCCGAGCGGTCATTGGCCATGCCGGGCGTCGGCTGGTTGTAAACCTGCCAAGTATGGTCCAGGCCAACCACGCGGCCCCAGGAGACATCCTTGCCCAGGTTATCGTAGGTGACCCGGTCAATCGTCTGTGCGAGGATGTCAGAGAGAATGACTGTTTCTCCCTCGGCAGCCAGCTTAAAGTTGGTATGCGGATACTTGCCGTCCCCGCCCGTGCGGTTCTTACCGGATGCGAATACGACATAGTACTCGCCCGGATGGATGACCGCATCCTGCGGGAAGCGCCACTTGATGGGTTCGGTCTCATCGTCGCTCAGCGCGTAGCTGGATAGCTTGATCGGCAGCGTTCCGCCGTTGTATAGCTCAATCCAGTCGGAGAACTCACCGTCCTCGTCCTGCAGCGTGGTGCGGTTGGACGCGCACAGCTCGTTGAGCACCAGACCATTGGCGGACACCAGCGCGACGGAGTGCATCGCGTCGTACCCCTCCTGGGTGTTGGGGTAGCCGGGCGTGGACTGCTCGGTGATGATCCAACCACTGGCGGTCAGCGCATAGCTCGTATCCGAGTTGAGCGCAGGCACCACGACGGAGTCAAGCACCAGCGAGTTGCGGTCGAAGAGGTAGACCGTTTCACCCAGCGACGAGAGCTTGAAGCGCGCGTGCAGCGGCTTCCCGGCTTGTGCGGCGTTGGTGTCATCGCAGTAGACGACGATGCGCCCGCCGGCGGCCAGCTCCATATCGGGGAACAGGAACAGGATGCGGTCCTCGCGGTCAGATAGACCAACGCCCGCAAGGCTGACGGCCTCCGTGCTCGTGTTTTCGATCTCAATCCAATCAGGGTACGCGCCTGTATCGTCGGGATAAGCGCGCTTATTGGAGGTCATGACCTCGGAAATGCGGATCGATAGATTCTCAGGGGTACCGCCGGTTCCCTGCGCGGACTCTGAACCCGGCGCGAGCACCATCGCGGCGGTCTGCTGCGGATCCTTTGGAAGTACGATGACAATCGCGGCCAAAAGCAACGCGAAAACAAGGAGCAACGCACCATTCCGTATAGGTGTGTTGCGCTTGGTGGGTTTTTGCTGTTTTACTGGCGCATTGCGGCGCTGCCTGGATGGCTCTATTCTGGGCACAGTTTTTATCCTTTCTGTCTGTACGGGAGAACATTATACCATACATATACCAAACGAGCCAGACCCCGCCTTGCTTCCCGCAAAAACATTGAAATTTCGCATGAATGGGCCGCATACCATGGTGCAGGTTGATTCTGTCCGGCATGCGGAAGGGGGAAGCGCGGTGGCGATACAGTTGGGGATTGCGCTGGAAGGCGGCGGCGCCCGGTGCGCGGCGCAGGTGGGCGCACTGCTCACGCTGTTTGATATGGGCATACGCCCCACGCTGTATGCCGGGTGCGGAGCGGGCGCACTGGTGGCATCGCTGGCGGCGTGCGGCCTGCTATCAGAAGAACAGGTCGATTCGTTTGCGCGCGCGGTGCAGCGCAACAGCCTCCTTCGGGGTAGAGCGATCAACCATCGGCTGTCGGCGCTGTTTGGCGGCATGCCGATGCGCGAAGTGCCGCCGCTTGCGATGCCCGCGATCGATATGGAGTCAGGCGCGGTGCAGGTGCTCTCGTCGATGTTGCCGGTACGCCCCGACCCAAGGCCCTGGAGCCGACAGGCGCTCGTTTCCGGCGCGGTGCGTGCGTCGATGGCCGCGCCGGGCGTACTTTCGCCGGTGCGGTGGCGCGGGCGCAGGCTTTCGGGCGGCGGAGCGCTACGCGGCACATTGCCAACCATTCTGCGTTCAATGGGCGCGGAGCGTGTGGTTTGCATCCGGGTGCTAGACGCGGGCTGTGCGCTGCACGAGACGCACCCGGCCGCACAAGCGCTCTGCGGGCATGCGATGATCGCGATGCCCCCGCCACCGCAGTGTGATATGCTCATCACTGTGAATGGCTACGCGCCCGAGCGAGGCGTGCTGGACAGAAGGACGCTCCCGGTGCTGCTGGAAGCGGGACGGCACGCGGCGATGAAGGCGCTCCCCGCTCTGGAGACGCTAATCGGCGGCAAGGCCGGGAAGATATTGTTGTTCCCGGGGATGGAGAACTGACAGAAAGGGATACGGGGAAACGCTGGGGGGCCCAGTCCCCCCGCCCCCACGCCCGGGGGGCGGGCGCCCGGGGCGCCGACCCTGAAAACGCGGGCGGGAGGGCGGCGGGGAGCGCAATTGAGACCGCATAATACAAAC
>JAVBQK010000057.1:0-93922 GCA_031549105.1 Eubacteriales bacterium | reverse complement strand
CCCCGGGCTGTCGGGTGGGTGTTCGGGGCGCACCCCGCCCCCCCCGCGTTTCTTTTTCCCCGTCGTTCCTCTCGTCATCCTTCCTTCTTCGTCGCCGTTCCATCCCCACCGCCTGCGCTCCCCGCGCCCAGCCGCCCGCCGACACATCCGGCCAGCAGCGACTTGAGGTCGATGCCGATACCCTCGGTGAGGCCGTCGGATACCTGGGTGGTGGAGTGGATGATGTCTTGGACCAGGCGGGCGCTGTTGCCTTCGCCGTACATGGTGATCTTGTCGACCTTCGATAGCGGCTCGGCGATGTTCTTTGCAATCTCTGGCAGCGCGGCGAAGTACATCTCCAGCACGGCGGCCTCGCCGTATTTCTTCATCGCTTCCGCCTTCTTATCGATACCTTCGGCCTCGGCAAGCGCCTTCGCACGGATGGCTTCGGCTTCCGCAAGGCCTAGTTTGCGCACACCCTCGGCCTCTTGCTCGCGGGCAAAACGGGCGGCTTCGGCTTCCTGCTCGGCAGCGAAACGGTTCGCCTCGGCTTTGACACGCATGGCTTCGGCCAGCTTCTGCTGCTCGATCAGCTCCGCTTCGGCCTGCTTGGCGCGCTCAAACAGCAGCGCTTCGGCCTTCTTCTGCCGCTCAAACAGGTCTGCTTCCGCCTTCTTCTTGACCGTTGCTTCCAGTGTGCGCTCGGTGACCTCTACCTCAGCGGCCTTTAGGACGGCTTCGCGCTCCTGGCGGGCAATGTCCGCATCGGCGCTCTTGATTTCGATCGTCTTGCGCTGCTCCTCTTTTTGGATACTATAAGCAGCATCGGCCTCGGCCTGCTTGATGTCCGAGAGGTTCTTCAGCTCCGCTTCCTTGATGCGCAGGTCGTTGTTGCGCATGGCAATCTGCGTCTCGGCCTCTACCTTCGCGTCATTGGCTTCCTTGCTGGCCTGCGCCTGCGCCTTGGTGATTTCCTTCTCGGCTTCCGCCTTGGCGATGGCGGCCTTCTTCTTGATCTGGCTGATGTTGTCGATACCCAGGTCGTTGATGACGCCGTTCTGGTCAGAGAAGCTCTGCACGTTGAAGCTGATGATCTCCAGACCCATGCGCCGCAGATCGGGCACCGCGTTGTCCTGCACCTTCTCGGCAAAGGACTTGCGGTTGGTGACCATTTCCTCCAGCCGCATCTGGCCGATGATCTCGCGCATATTGCCTTCCAGCACGTCCTGCACCTGCGCGATGATGTAGTCATCCTTCTTGTTCAGGAAGTTTTCGGCAGCGATGGCCAGCATCTCGGGCGATGTGCCGATTTTTAGCTTGACTGCCGCGTCCACGGTGATGTTGATATACTCCGCCGTGGGCACGAACGAGCTGGTCTTCACATCCACCGACATCATCTTCAGGCTCAGCACGTCCAGCCGCTCCAGAAACGGGATGCGGATGGATGCTTTGCCGATGACAATCTTCTTGCGAAGGCCGGAGATCAAAAACGCCTGATCCGGCGGCGCCTTGACATACCCAAGGCAGATGATAACGATCAACAGGATGATCCCCGCCGGGATGCCGATGAAACCCAAATACTCCATGATGATGCCCTCCTTTCACTGTCTTCGGACGACCGTCCCAAGCAAAAAGAGTATATCATGCGCATATACCAAAATATACGAAAAATCGCCCAACGATACATCGTAGGTTCCAACTTGACGCAGGAACATCGCGATCGTAGGGCGACAATGGGGTTAAGGGTTACACCTGATCACCGTCGGCGTTCATTTCGTCATTGTAGACCCTGAAGCAGTTCTTGCCCGACTTCTTGGCCTGGTACATCGCCACGTCCGCGTACTTGATCAGCACGTGGAGGTTATCGGAATGGTAGGGGAAGAGCGCAACGCCGATGCTCAGGCCCACACCATATTTGTCGATGTAGCGGTCGGTCGTCTGCGAAGCAAACATATCCAGCAGCCTCTGCGCGAACACCGAGGCCTCCGCCTCGTTCTTGATGCCGGAAACAATCTGCACGAACTCATCGCCGCCGATGCGGGCCGCGATGTTGAGGATGCCTGCCGCCGGACGGAAGGACATGGCGTTGTCCTGCGAAACCTCCAGGTAGTTGGCAATGTGCCGCAGCAGCGCGTCGCCCGCGTCATGCCCCGCGTTGTCATTGACCTTCTTGAAATTATCCAGGTCGATGAACAGCAGCGCGAAGGGCGTCTTGTCGGGGCCTGTTGTAATGGAGGCCAGGTGATCCAGCAGATACTGCCGGTTGGGCAGGCCGGTCACCGTGTCGTAATGCGCGATGCGCTCCAGCCGCGCCTGCATCTCATGCACACGCTTTAGCAGCATGAATATCGCGTACATCGTAATCGCCATGGTGATCACCAGCGTGACAACGAGGATGACGATATTCATCGTCGCGGCACTGTCGCTTTGCTTGAGGAAGGTATCCTCTATATCCGCGCAGATGATGCCTACGATTTTGCCATTCTGCCAGATGGGAACGGCGGCGGTGTTGAAGGACCCAAACGCATCGGTGACGTTGCTGATGTCCACCGATGCCTTGCCAAGGAACGCGCTTTCGTGCACGGGCGAGAGGGGGTATTCCTCAAAGTAGGCGTTCTCGACCGTATCCGTATCAAAGATGAAGTAGTACGCGCCATCAATCTGCTTGAGCGCGTAGATGTACATCGCACCTACGTTTTCGCGCAGTGTGCGCAGGCGTAACAGCGCCATATCATACGCCGCCTGGTCGGCCGCCACGTCCTCGCGGCTGTTGTATGCGGCGAAGGCATCCGGGTCGATGATCTCCTGCGCGGCCACCGCGATGGACAGCAGCTGCGACTTGATGCTTTCCCTGAGGATGTCCTGCAGTTCCGTCGTGTTCTTGACGTTCATGGTCACAACGATCCCCAGCACCAGGGCAAAGAACACGATTGCAGCCAGAAAAATGGCGCTCCTGTTTTGCCTTTTTTTGCGCGCGCTTTGCATGCTGTCCCTCCGCTTACCTACTATGGTTGAAAATGTAAATTAGTTATATCACAGACAATGCATGTTGACAAGTGATGTTCAAAAAGAAAGAGGCCGGGCATGGCTGCCGGGCCTCTTGGGATCGTCTTGTGCTTCAGTTATTCCTGCTCCGCCTCCGGATTCATTTCGTCCACATACACCCGGAAACAGTTCTTGCCCGCCTTCTTGGCCTGGTACATCGCGATGTCCGCGTACTTGATCAGCACATGGAAGTTATCCGAATGGTAGGGGTATAGCGCCACGCCGACGCTCAGGCCCACGCCGTACTTGTCCACATAGCGGTTCTGCATCTGCGTGCCGAACACCTCCAGCAGCTGGTGCGCATACCTGGCGGCCTCCGCCTCGTTCTTGATGCCGGAGACGATCTGCACGAACTCGTCGCCGCCGATGCGCGCCGCGATGTTGAGGATGCCCGCTGCCGGGCGGAAGGCCATCGCGTCCGCCTGGGATGCCTGCAGATACTCGGCAATGCGGCGCAGCAATTCATCGCCCGCGTCATGGCCTGCGTTGTCGTTGACCTTCTTGAAGTTATCCAGGTCGATGAACAGCAGCGCGAAGGGCGTCTTTTCCTTGCGCGTGGTGATTGCCGCCAGATGATCCAGCAGGTACTGTCGGTTTGGCAGGCCGGTCACCGTGTCGTAGTGGGCGATGCGCGCCAGCCGCGCCTGCATCTCACGCACGCGCCGCATCAATGTCACCACCACGTACATCATAATGGACATCGTGATCACCAGCGTCGCTATCAGGATGACGGTGTTCGTCAGCTCCGTCGCGTAGCTCACCTTGAGGTAGTTGTCCTCAATGTCGGTGCAGATGATGCCGATGATCTGCCCGTCCTTCCATAAGGGGATCGCCGCGGTGTTGAAGGTGCCGTACAGATCGTCCACATTCATCACGTCCACGGCGCTCTTGCCCAGGAACGCGCTTTCGTGCACGGGCGACAGCTCGTAGTCAATGAAGATCTCGGTATCGACGGTATCGGTGTCAAACACAAAATAGTAGGCGCCGCCCACCTGCTTGAGCGCATAGATGTACTCCGCACCCACGCTCTCCTGGAGCTTCCGCAGGCGGCCAAGTACAAGGTCGTATGCTTCCTGATCCTGCTCCACGTCTTCCAGGCTGTTGTACCCTGTAAATGCCTCCGGGTCGATGATGTCCTGCGCGGCTACTGTGATGGATAGAAGCTGCGACTTTACGCTCTCCATCAGGATCGCGCGCAGATCCGCGGTGTTTTTCACATTCATGAAGATCACCACGCCGAGCACAATGACGAAGAAGATCGCGGCTGAAAGAAACACGGTAATCTTTTGTTTTTTGAGAACCCCTTTTTTGAAGCCGTTCATGCAGCACCTCAAGCATACCCGTATTACGTAGTATATGGGTAAATATACCAGAATACAGCCTGGTTTACAAGCACCCTTGCGCGGAGGCAACGCGTTTGGTACACTGAGAGGAACAATGCTAAAAAGGGAGAATGTGCCATGCAGCTGGAAATCCATCCGCTGTCGCCGGAGCGCGTGGACGATTACTTCGCGTTCTTCGACCGTGATGCCTTTGCCGACCATCCGGAATGGTCGATGTGCTACTGTACATACTTTCACTTTGATGAGGAGCTGGAAAAGCAGATGGACGGTTGTGGCCGGCAGGGCCTGCGCGACTCGGCGCGCTCGCTGATTGACGGGGGTGAACTGACGGGGTATCTCGCATACGCGGAGGGCCGCGTCATCGGCTGGTGCAACGCGGGTGAGAAGATGGCTTACCGGCGCATCCGCGCGGAGCGTGGGCTCTGGGAGGATGACGGTGGCGAGAAGATCAAAGCGGTCGTCTGCTTCATCGTCGTACAGGATAGGCGGCGGCAGGGTGTCGCCACGCGCCTGCTGGAGCAGGTGATTGCTGATGCGCGGGGCGAGGGGTATGATTATGTAGAAGCATACCCGGCGACGGAGGCGAAGGACTGCTTTGAACAGTTCCATGGGCACGCCTCCATGTACGAGAAGCACGGCTTCACCGCGCGCAAATCGCTTGGGTTTTGCAGCGTGCTGCGCAAAGCTTTATGAGCTTGATATTGCGTAGGCTCGACGGCATGTTTGCCGTCGCGAAGATTGCAAGCCTCTCGGGCGTGGACCTGTCGCGGCCGCCCGTCTTCCTCGCCCATACGGAAGACGAGCTGTCGCTGGCCTGCGAGCAAGGCCGCATCCCGCCGGATGCAACCGATGTGGAATCGGGTTTTTGTTGCCTCAAAATCGAGGGCGTGCTGGATTTTTCGCTCGTGGGCATCCTGGCGGGCATTACATCGGCACTGGCATCCGGCGGCGTCAGCGTGTTCGCCGTCTCCACCTTCAACACGGACTACATCCTGCTGAAGGAATCGAGGCTTGAAGACGCCGTCCGGCTGCTGACGGAGGCAGGGTACACCGTCGCGCTATAGCAGAAAGGACAGCACATCCCGCGTGGGTCTTCCTGCGGTGAGTGTCTCCCCATCGGTGTAGCCCTCCTCGCGCCCGCGCAGCGCACCGATCAGCTTCTGGCGCAAGTACGCGATGCGCTCCTGCACGCCCGGGTCCTGGATGGCGTCGTGTAGCTCACCCGGGTCGCTTGCAAGGTCGAAATACTGCTCGCGTCCGGACTGCGAGAACCAGATGTACTTGTCGCGGCTGGTGACGATGTAGTGATTCGAGTGGTCGCCAAAGGCATGCTCGCCGTGCATCCATTCGCGCCACGGCGCACCCGCAAGCCGCTTCAGCGCGCTTCGGCCGTCGACGGCGGCGGGGATTGGCAGGCCTGCCGCGTCCAGCAGCGTGGGCATCACGTCGCGCAGCTCCATCACATCGCCGGACACCACGCCGCCCGGGATGCCCGGCCCTTTCAGCAGCATTGGCACGTGCGCGCTGCCTTCGTAGGGCATGGCCTTGCGGAACAGATTATGGTCGCCCAGCATCTCGCCGTGGTCCGAAATGAACATCACGACGGTGTTCGCCAGTGACTCATCCGCGTTCAGCGCGGCCAGCAGTCGGCCGATCTGGTGGTCCACCTGTGTGATGCACGCGTAGTAGCCCTCCTGCGCTTCCCGCTGGTACTCCGCGTCCGGGAAACCGTGCAGGCCGTCATAGCGCGTGAGGCCCACGGGCGCTTCCCAGTCCCCGCCGCAGACGGGCGGGCGCAGGTTGCGGCGGCGATACGGCGCAAAGTACGCCTCCGGCGCATCCAGCGGCGGGTGTGGCCTGACGAACGAGACTGCCAGGAAGAACGGGCAGTCGCGGTCCCTGCGGCGCAGGAAGTCGATGGCGCGGGTGGCCGCCCAGTGCGTGGGGTGCAACGCCTCATCGTACATCCAGGGACGTGCGGGCCAGCCGTTGCACTCCAGGCCGGTATCGGTGATGGCGCGGTGTCCCAGGCCGTCGAGCATGTGGCAGTAGTCGTCTGCTACCGTCTGCTGGGTATAGTGCGGCGTGTTGTGCGAGTCGTAGTAGTGCAGGAAGCCGTCGTGCAGCTCAATGCTCTCAAAACCCAGCCGGGCACGCAACGGGTGCACGTGCATCTTGCCGACGCAGTGCGTCTGGTATCCGGCGTGGGTAAAGCAGCTGGGCAGCGTCTCCCCATAATCCCAGCGGATGCCGTCCTTGTAGCCGACGCGGCCATGGTGCTCTTGGCGCATGCCGGTGAGGATTGCCGCGCGCGCCGCGATGCAGCTGGGCACGGCGGAGTAAGCGTTTTCAAACCGGACACCGCTGTTTGCAAGCGTGTCCAGGAACGGCGTGCGCACGTCTGGGTGACCGTCCACCGCGAGACAGTCGCCGCGCCACTGGTCGGCCATGATCAGCAGCACGTTCGGGCGGTTGTTGGCTGTCATTGGTGAAACCCCCTTTGGTTGGTGGAAGCGGTGGGAATTTCTCGCGAAATTCCCCTATGGTGCGAAATCTTTGATTTCGCACCGCAGAATGAGTTCGCCCTTCGCCGCGAAAAACCTTGCGGCAAAGGGACAACATTGCAGGAGGAACTATGATGAAGACATGGAAACTGGGAATCTGCGCGCCGCTGTCGCGCATGGAGGAGGCCAAGGCGCTGGGGTATGATTACATTGAGCCGGCACTGTCGGCGCTGGCCGCGCTGTCGGACGCTGAGTTTGACGCCGCGCTTGAACGGGCAAGGACGATTGGCCTGCCGGTGGAGGCGATGAATGTGTTTCTCCCGGGGTCCATCCGGCTAACAGGTCCTCAAGTGGATGCCGATGCCATCGCCGCATACCTGGAAAAGGCGCTGGCGCGCGCGGCGGCGTTTGGCGTGCAGGTGGTGGTGTTTGGCAGCGGCGGCGCGCGCAGCTACCCGGAAGGGTTTGATAAGGATGCGGCGATGGCGCAGATTCACGATTTCCTGCGCATTTGCGGCGAAATTGCGGCGCGGCATGGGATTGTCATCGCCATTGAACCGCTGAACAGACGCGAGAGCAATGTGATCCATCTGGTTGCAGAGGCTGTTGCGCTGACGCGCGAGACGGACCTGCCTGCCGTGCGCGCGCTGGGCGATACGTATCACATGGCGCTGGAGGAGGAGCCGCTGTCCGCGCTGTGCGACGCGGGCGCCCTACTCGCGCACGTGCACGTCGCCAACCCAGAAGGCCGGCGCTATCCAGCACCCGGCGATGGCTGCGACTACCGGGCGGTGTTCGCGGCGCTCACGCAGGCGGGGTATACGGGCCGTGTCAGCGCGGAGGCATCGGGCGATTTTGCCGTGGACGGCGCGGAAACGCTGCGTGTGCTGCGAGAAGCAATGGGCGGCTGATTAGTCGCGTGTCGCCACTAGGACGACCGTGCTCCCGATTTTAAGATCTGTAGAAACCACACAGAAGCCGGATTGGCGCAGAATTGTGATCTGATTCTCCACTGAACACGGCGTATCGATATGCCAGCAGCCGTCCGCCCCATCCAGGTGGGCGGCTCGCGCGGCAAAGTGCGCGTCCTCCTCGGTCTGCGTTTCGACCATATAGTCTGCTTCAATGTAGATACCGCCGGGCCGTAGTGCCGCCAGTACCCGCCGATACAGCCCAAGCTTCTGCGCATGCGTGAAATGATGTAGCGACTCCACCGACACGGCAGCATCAAAGCATGCTGTGCCCAGGTCTGCCTGGAAATAGTCCTCGCACCGCAGCGTCAGCCGCTTGCCAGCGTATTTGCGGGCAAGCTCATCCAGCATCGCCTGTGTCAGGTCGATGCCATTCACAGCGACATCCGGGAAGCGGGCGAATACAGCCTCAAGCTCCAGCCCGGTACCGCAACCCAGGTCCAGCAGCGAAGCAGTGCCCTCCAGCAAGAGTGACGCGACACGGGCATAGGCCTCCTTCGCGCCAACTACGTTTTCCAACATATGCGTGTCGTACCCGTCCACGCGCGCGGTAAAGAAATCATCCATACGCTCAATCGATTCAGGCATGCCGCTCACCTCCGCATCTGGCGCAGTTGCTCGGCCAGCGCGTCGTATTCGGCAGTGAGCGCATCGGGCTTGTCACCCTTTTTCGGCGCGCTCATGCGGGCCAGCAGTGCGGTCATGCGCATGCGCAGGATATCTTCGTCCATCGCGCTGGCGGGCTTCGGCGCGCGAGCGCGCTCCAGGTCTTCCAGGTTGCCGTCGAAGGACGAAAGCTCGCCGTTTTCAAACAGCAACAGGCGCTGGGCGACGCGGTCGATCATACGGCGGTCGTGGCTGACGAGCAGCATCGTGCCTTCATAGGCGGATAGCATTTCCTCCAATGCTTCCAGCGCGCGCAGGTCCAGGTGGTTGCCCGGCTCATCCAGCAGCAGCAGCGTTGCGCCGCAGGCCATCAGCCTGGCCAGCGCCGCCTTTGCGCGCTCCCCGCCGGAGAGCACGGAGGCAGGCTTTTCCATATCGGCGGCGGTCAGCCCCATGCGTGCCATCAGCGTACGTGCCTGGTGTACCGGCAGCAGGCTGTCTCGCATCACGTTCTCCAGCAGCGTCAAGGAAAGGTCCAGCGTATCCAGCGTCTCCTGGCCAAACCAGCCAATGGTGACGCCAGGGCTGATGCGCACGCCCGGCAGCTCATCACGGATGGCGCGCAGCAGCGTCGTTTTGCCGCAGCCATTGGGGCCGACCAATACTGTACGCGCCCCGGTCGCCAGCGTAAAGGATGCTTTCTGCAGAAGCGTCTGCCCTCCGGCGCGTAGCGCCAGATTGTCCACGCGCACTGCGGCCTGGCTGGTGATACCCTGCCTCCCCGACAGTGCCATGCGAATCTGCCCGTCCTCGCGCGGGCGCTCCTTCGCTTCCATATTGTCGATGCGGCTCTGCATCGCCTTGGCGCTCTTTTCGACCTTCTCGCGCACGCCTTCCACGCCGCGCTTGTGCAGGCGGGCTTCACTGTTGCCCATGCGCTTGGGCGTCTTCTTGATCTGGCGGGCGCTTTCTTTTGTTTCCGCCATCGCCGCACGCAGGCGTGCCTGTTCCTGGCGATACTGTTGATACTCAAAGCGCTGAAAGTCGCGTGTGCGCTCCTTCTGCTCCCGGTAATCGGTATAGTTGCCGGGGTAGATGTGCAGTTTGCCATCCTCAAGCTCCCATATGACGGTGCACAGGTCGTCCAGCAGCGCACGGTCATGGCTGATGAGCAGCAGCGCGCCGCGGTGCGCGGAGAGCGCCTTGCGCACCTGCGCCACGCCGTCGAAGTCCAGGTTGGTCGTCGGTTCATCGGCGAGAAGCAGCGGCGCGCGGATGGACAGCGCCCGCGCGATGCGCAGCCGCTCCAGCTCTCCGCCGGATATTCCTTCGTGCACATCGTCCTTTGCGCGCAGCCGCGCGGCGAAAGCGCTGTCAGCCGGGGCGTCTTCCGCCTCGCCGAACTGGCGCACAATGGCGCTGTCGGCATAGCGGCGCACAGTCCCCTCGTCGGGCGCACGGTCACCATGCAAAACAGACAACAGCGTCGACTTGCCTGCGCCATTATCGCCGACAAGGCCGATGCGGTCACCGTCGAATATTTCAATTGTTTCAATGTCAAAAATAGTACGAATACCAAAAAGAACGCGCAAATTTTCCGCGCGAAGCAAAAGCGCCATAGCGAAAACCCCTTTCCATATGCAGACAAAGCCGCCTCATGCGAGGCCAGCTGGAGTACATGCAGACGGTCAGCGGTTCTTCATCGTAATGGCGTACCTACACTTTCCTGGAATGGGGCTAGTATAGCGCATGGGGGAGAGGTTGTCAAGCTGGGGGTGGGAGACGCCAGGGGGCTCTGCCCCCTGGACCCCCGCGAAGGGCGTTGCCCTTTCGAAACCCATGGCTGCTCACGCAGGGGTTGTTTAATCCCTCATATACTCCACCCTTACCCGCGCGTGAGCGCAACATGGGTTTGGAAAGGGCAAAGCCCTTCCCGGGATTCCCAAGGGCAGAGCCCTTGGGCCGCCGGAGGCCGTCCCCCTCCCTTCACACGGCTTGCGCGTCCTCCCCAAAAGTGCTACAGTAAGGGCCGAGGTGTAACACATGAATAAATGGGATGACCGCTTCATGGAGATGGCCCGGCTGGTGGCCACATGGACCAGCTGCTTCCAGGAGAACCGGCAAATCGGCGCGGTAATTGTCAAGAACAAGCGCATCATGACCACCGGGTATAACGGCGCGCCTGCGGGTATTAAGACCTGCAAGGAGCGCGGCGAATGCCTGCGCCGCAAGATGGACATCCCTTCCGGTACCCGGCAGGAGGTGTGCTTCGCGACGCATGCCGAGCAGAACGCCATCATCCAGGCGGCGAAGATGGGCATCCACATCGACGGCGCGACGCTTTACTGCACCCACCAGCCTTGCAGCCAGTGCGCGAAGATGATCATCAACGCGGGCATTGTGCGTGTGGTGTTCCAGTACGGCTACCCGGATGAGTTCTCAATGGGTTTGTTTGAAGAGGCCGGGGTAGAGGTGGAGCAGTTCGAGGCGTAACCGATAGATCAAAAAAGCCCCCGAGGGGCTTTTTTGCATTACATGTAATCAGTCTTCAGGCTCGAGCAGGCCCAGGTTGCCGTCGGTGCGCTGGTAGAGCACGCAGGTCTTCTCGGTGTCGCTGTTGATGAAGACGAAGAAAGAGTGGCCGAGCATGGCCATCTGGTCCATCGCATCCTCCACGACCATGGGCTTGGCCGGGTACTGCTTGGTGCGGACCAGCTTCGGCGTCGGCTCCTCCGGCTCGAACTCCTCGTAAAACTCCGGCGCGTCCTCGATGAACGCATCCTCCCGCAGGCGCTTCTCCAGGCGGGTGCGGTGGCGGCGAATCTGCCGTTCAATCTTGATTAGGCAGCTATCGATGGACTGGTACATGTCGGCGGTGCTTTCTTCCGCGCGCAGGATACCACCCTTGAACGGGATGGTAATTTCCGCGATGCGGCGTTTGCCCTCCGCGACCAGACGGACATGCACCTCAACATTTGGATCAAAATAACGCGAAAGCTTGTTAATCTTGCGCTCAATACGCGCCCACAGTGCGGGCGAAACCGCGAACTCCTTTGAACTCATGCGGATGTTCATGGTATAAACCTCCTTATTTGTTACATTGTGACTGGTACAGGAGACTTTCGACCCACAGCCCGCATTTTCCTGCTTTTTATAGCACTTTGTTCAAGAAATCCTGCGTTCTTGCTTCCTTTGGGTTGCTCAAAATATCGGCTGGCTTTCCTTCTTCGACAATCAGCCCCTCATCCATGAACAAAACACGGTCGCCCACCTCGCGCGCAAAGCCTATTTCGTGCGTGACCACGACCATCGTCATGCCCTGCAGCGCCAGGCCCTTCATCACGTCCAGCACCTCGCCGACCATCTCGGGGTCTAGCGCGCTGGTCGGCTCGTCAAAGAGCATCACGTCCGGCTTCATCATCAGCGAGCGGACGATGGCGATGCGCTGCTTCTGCCCGCCGGAGAGGCGTCCCGGGTATTCATTCGCCTTTTCGGACAGGCCTACGCGATCCAGCAGCGCCATGGCGTCTTGTTTGGCAACATCGGGCGTCAGGATTTTCAGCTTGATGGGGGCCAGCGTCATGTTTTCTAAAACACTTAGGTGCGGGAAGAGGTTGAAGTGCTGGAATGTCATGCCCATGCGGCGGCGCACGCGCGGACGGTTGATATTGGGCGCGGTGATTTCCATGCCATCAAAGATGATCTTGCCCCCGTTGGGCGTCTCCAGCAGGTTCATGCACCTGAGCAACGTCGATTTTCCGCTGCCCGATGGGCCAATGATCACCACCTTTTCGCCCTTTGCAATGTGTGTGTCCACGCCGCGCAGCACGTGAAGCGGGCCAAATGATTTATGCAGTCCCTCAACGCTGATCACTTTCGCGCAGCCTCCTCTCCAGCCTCTTGAGCAGGAATGACAGGGTCTTTACCAGCACATAGTAGACGACGGCCACGGCGATCAGCGGCATGAACGCGTCCAGCGTCCGCGCCCGGATCTGTTCGCCCGCGCGCGCCAGGTCCACCACGCCGATGTAACCCAAAATGGACGTTTCTTTGATCAGCATGATCAGCTCATTGCCCAGCGCTGGCAGGATGTTCTTCACAGCTTGCGGCAACACAATGAAGCGCATCGTCATCGTCGGGGTGAGCCCCAGCGAGTACCCTGCCTCCGTCTGCCCGCCATCGATGGAGAGAATACCCGCACGGACAATCTCGGACACGTATGCGGCGCTGTTGCAGCCAAACGCGATCGAAGCGATGATCGTCTTATCCAGCTTTGTCGTAGGGCCCAGCAGCACGAAGTAAAAAATCATCAGCTGCACCACCACCGGTGTGCCGCGGATGATATCGATGTACGTGCCGGCGAGCACGGACGCGGGTTTGAACTTGGCCAGCCGCATCAAAGCCAGCACCACGCCCAGCGTAACGCCCAGGATTACCGCCAACAGCGATACCGTCAGCGTCACCTTCAGGCCGTTTGCAAGCTGCATCCACCGGTCGCCCGTAATAAAGTTGCGCTCAAACCGCTCAAAGAACGACAGCGCCGCAAGGTTTTGCATCAGAATCGGCAAGGCGGGATTCCTCCTTTGGTGCAAAGGCCAGGCACATAATCATGCAATCAAGCTGATGATAACGAATGAATATGCAATTGTCAAGAAAAAATGACGCAGAACGCAAAAAAGGTCGGGGAGAAACGGGGGAACGCAAGGGGACGCTGTCCCCTTGACCCCTGCCAAAGGGCCTTGCCCTTTGGAAACCCAACATTTCGCCTCACGGCGGGAAGGACTTCGCTATCATCATCAGCAAAACCCAACCCGCCCGCAGGCGAAACATTGGAGGTCCAGGAGGCTCGCCTCCTGGCAGGGGTCCAGGGGACAGCGTCCCCTGGCGTTCCTTCGTTCCCTTCCCTTACTTCCCAACCGCCTTATGCGTTTCGTTCACCACGCGCTCCACAGCGTTGAGGATGTTTTGGTACCCGGTGCAGCGGCATAGGTGGCCGGAGATCAGTTTGCGCAGCTCGTCGCGCGTGTAGAGCCTGCCTGTGCCCACGATCTCCACGGCCGTGAGGATGAGGCCTGGGGTGCAGAAGCCGCACTGTACCGCTGCCTCTTCGATGAAGGCTTGCTGCACGGGGCTGAGTTCGCCGTTTGGTCCTTGCAGGCCCTCGACCGTCAGGATGCTTTTGCCTTCGGCCCAGATGGACAGATAGATGCAGCTGTCAAACGCTTTGCCGTCGATCAGCACGGTACACGCGCCACACTCGCCGACCTCGCAGCCTTTCTTTACGCTCGTCAGGCCCAGGCGTTCACGCAACGTATCGGCCAGCGATTCGCGCACGTCGATGGCGACCTCTGTTTCCTTACCGTTTACTGTCATGCGAATGATTTTCATGCTAGCTGCCCTCCCGCGCGCCGGATGGCCGTTTCAGTGGCCCGCCTGCTCAGCGTCTTGATGAGCTGTTCCCGGAACTCCTTGGTGGCCCGCCAGCTCGTGCGGGGGTTCACCTCCGTCAGTGCCGATGGCCCGATGGACGCAAGCAGCGCCTCGACGATCGGCTGGCCGATAAGCAGTGCCTCAGTTTTAGGACAGCGCATCGGGGACGGGCCCGCCACGCCGAATGCCAGCCGATATCCCTCGATGGTCCGCTTATCCGCGCTGAGTTTCACGTGTACCGCGCAGCCGAGCGTCGCGATGTCCATCGCGTTTCGCTGCGCGTACTTGATGTACTCGCCGAAGTAGCCTTCGTAGTCCGCTTTGTGGATGCGGATCGCTGTCAGCAGCTCGCCATGCGCCAGGTGCACTTTGCCGGGTCCGTTGTAGAAGTCCGCCTGTCGCACGGTGCGCTTGCCGTCCGGCCCTTCGATGATCAGTTCGGCGTTCAGCGTGAGCAGCGTGGACGCGCTGTCTGCGCTGGTCATGCCGTTGCAGATGTTGCCGCCAATGGTGCCGATATGCCGCAACTGCGGCCCGCCCGCCTGGTCGACCGCATCGCCTAGCGCCGGGATATACTTCTGGATAATCGAGTTCTCAGTTACCTCCGCAAAAGTCGTGCCCGGGCCGATGACGATCGTGCCATCCGCCTCCATATGCACGCCTGTAAGTGCCGCGATGCCGTGGATGCTCACCAGCGAACAGCCCGCCAGCTTCCCTTCGCGGATGCTGATCAGCACGTCACTGCCGCCGCTGATGACGATGGCGTCGGGGTCGGCGGCCAGTGCGGCCAGCGCGTCCTGTACGCTTGTGGCCTGGTAGATTTTCTCAATATCGTACATCGTACCCCTCCTACTCGATCAATCCAGCGGCCTTGAAGTGCTCAACCAGCCTCTGCGGGGACAGCGGCAGCGAATCCACCGCGACGCCTGTAGCGTGCAGCAGCGCGTTGCGGATGGCGGGCGCGGGCGGCAGCGCGGGCGGCTCGCCCAGCGCCTTGTTGCCGTATGGGCCGGTCGGGTCCACGGTTTCCACAAACGCGACGTTCAACTCCGGCGTGTCCAGCGAGGTCATCAGCTTGTAATCCAGCAGGTTGTCGTTGAGCGGCTTGCCCTTCTTATCATACAGCAGCTGCTCGGATAGGCCGTAGCCGAGCCCCATGCTCATGCCACCGTGCACCTGCGCCTCGGCCAGCTTGGGGTTGATGAGCACGCCGCTGTCGTGCGCGTTGATGATGTTTAGCACCTTGATCTTGCCCAGGGGGATATCCACCTCGATCTCCGCAAAGCAGCAGCCAAACGCGAATGTGTTCTCCTTGCAGTGGAAGGTGCTCTCGGCAGCAATGTGGATGGCGTGCTTGAGGCTATAGATGGCCTCCGTCGCAAGGTCCTGAAGCGACAGCAGCGGCTTGCGCCGTCCATCGACGACGGTTCCTTCGTAAATCGAAAGCTCATCGGCGGGCATGCCCAGCATCTCCGCCGCATAGTCCAGAATCTTCTCGCGCAGCATCTCGCCGGTCTGCTTGATCGCCTTGCCGGTGACATAGGTCTGGCGGGACGCATAGGCCCCGGTATCGTAGGGGGTGATGTCGGTGTCCTGCGTGGAAGTGATATGGATGTTCTCCACCGGAATGTCCAGCGATTCGGCGGCCATCTGCGCGAACACCGTGTCTGCGCCCTGGCCGATTTCCGTCGCGCCCACCTGCAACTGCACCGAACCGTCCTCGTTAAGCGTCATGCGGCAGGATGCCGCCTCCAGCCCGATGGGGTGTGTGCCGGTCTTGTAGCTGAACATCGCCATGCCCACGCCCCGACGGATGTCGCCGGTCTGGTTCTGGTACGCGGCCCGCTTTTCCGCCCAGCCGATATACTTTTCGCCCTTGTCCAGGCACTCGGCAAGGCCGGTGCTGAAGCAGGTGATGCCGTTCATCGGGTCGGAATAGCCCAGCCGCATCATGTTCAGGCGGCGAAGCTCCAGCGGGTCCATGCCGATTGCGTGCGCAACGTCGTCCACGTGCGCCTCCATTGCGAAACAGGCCTGCGGGATGCCGTAGCCGCGCATTGCGCCGCCGGTGGTGATGTTGGTGTAGACGGTGGTGACGTCGGTCTGCACACACTTTTCCTGGTTGTACAGATGGCGGAACGCGCTGGAGGCATTGGCGATGATGCCGTGCCCGTGCGAGGCGTACGCGCCCTGGTTGGAAAAGCCGGTCAGTCGCCGGGCGATGAAACGGCCGTCGGCGCGGACGACGGATTCAACCGTCATATCCATCGCATGGCGGACGCGGGTGCAGGCCATCGTTTCTTCGCGTGTCAGTTCCAGTTTGACGGGGCGGCCACCCACCTGCATGGTCAGGAAGGCGTTCAGCGGTTCATAAAGTACGTCCTGCTTGTTGCCAAATCCGCCGCCGATGTAGGGTTTAATTATACGAATTTTGCCCCACGGCATGCCCAGCGCCTGCCCGACCACCCGGCGGACGATGGTGGGAATCTGCGTGGAGCTGACGATTACAACCCGTCCCTTTTCCATGTAGGCGTAGGAGACGGGCGGCTCGATGTGGCAGTGCTGTACGGTCTGCAGGTGATACGTTTTTTTCAGCGAGGTCGTGTCAGGGTCTTTGATGTCGTCAAAGTCGATGTCGCCATCGCGCCAGGTGCTGCGCCGGAGCACATTCCCCGGGGCAAACTCATGCAGCTGTGTCGCACCTTCGGCCATCGCATCCTCCGGCGTCAGCAGCACCGGGTATTCATCATAGGTGATGCGGAGCAGGCGTGCGGCGCGCGCGGCGGCGACCATGTCCTCCGCCACGATGGCGGCAATGTCGTCCCCATGGCAGCGCACGCGCCGGTTGAGAAGGCGGCGGTCCGCTACGTCCTGGTGGCTCTTTTCGGTGGACCACGGGTGGCCCGCTGTCGGGAAGTCGATCTCGGGCACATCAAAACAGGTGACGATCTTCACCACGCCCGGGACGGCCAGCGCGTCGTCCAGGTTGATGTCCGTCACCAGTCCGTTGGCGATCTCGCTGTGCACCACCATGGCGACCAGGGCGCCCTTTGGCGTCATGTCGTCCGTGTATTGCGCCCGGCCGGTTACTTTCTCATACGCGTCCACGCGGTTTATACTTTTTCCACCGCCCATGCAAACGCCTCCATGTTCCGGTTCTGTCGCGGTTGTCTTGGAAAGGTTGGTCGGTTTGTCTGGTATCCACAAATGTATTACTTTACAAACATAGTGTAGCACATGGAGGTCTTGAATGCAAGGGGCGATGGACGCAAGCTGCGCCCATAGGGAGGGGCCTTACATGCAACTTTGTGTGCAAAAACCTGCAAAAAACCCTCTCCGGGCATTGCATGTACGCTAAGTTTCATTTATACTGTTTCCATCAACGAAAGGAGCTGTACGAAAATGAAGAAATGCCTTGCCTTGCTGCTGGTTTTTCTGCTCATGGCGCCTGCCTTCTCGATTGCTGAGTCCGTGGAACCGATTAAGATCGGTGTCTTTGAACCACTTACAGGCTCTAAGGCCGCCGGCGGCCAAATGGAGCTGGAAGGCATCCAGGTTGCACACGCGCTGATGCCCGAGGTGCTAGGACGCCCGGTCCAGCTGGTTCAGATGGACAACAAGTCCGACGACGTCGAAGCCGCCACCGCGGCGCAGCGCCTGGTGGAGTCCGAAAAGGTGGATGTCGTGCTGGGCAGCTGGGGTTCTTCGCTGGCGATCGCCGGCGGTCCGTCGTTTGAAAACAGCCAGACGCCCGCCATCGGCACCTCCTGCACCAACCCGATGGTGACGCTGGGCAACGACTATTACTTCCGCGTTTGCTACCTGGATGACTTCCAGGGCACGCTGCTGGCCAATTACGCCAAGAATAACCTGGGCGCGAAGACGGCCGCGATCATCTGCGACATTTCCAACGTCTACGCGATTGGCCTTCGCAATTACTTCATGGAAGCGTTTGTGGACGATGAGCACACCATCGTAAAAGAGGCGTACTTCAACACCGGTGACCAGGAGTTCTCCGCGCAGATCGCCTCAGTCATGGAGGCGAACCCCGATGTCATCTTCATGCCGTCCGACTTCACCGAGCCGGGCCTCATCATGAAGCAGGCGCGCGACCTGGGCTATGAGGACATCCTGTTCCTGGGCGCGGATACCTGGGAGACGGAAGCGATGATTGAGATCGGCGGCGCGGCCGTCGAAGCTTGCCGCTTCACCACGTTCTTTGACGCGGATGCGGATCCTTCGCCGGAATCCGAAGCCTTCCTGACCAAGTATGCCGAGATGTTTGGCGGCAAGCCCAAGGGCGCTGTCACCGCGCTGGGATACGATGCGTACATGGCCGCCGTCAAGGCGATTGAGGCGGCTGGCACCACGGACGGCCCGGCCGTGCAGGCCGCGCTTGCCGCCCTTTCCTTTGAAGGTGTGACAGATACGATTTCTTTCGATGCAAACGGTGATTGCATAAAGAACAAAGCAATCCTCAAGACCGTGGAAGACGGCGCGTTCAAGTATGTCGACACGGTGGTCATCGAATAACCTTCCTGCAACTACATTAAAGAGGGCGGGCGCGAAGCCCGCCTTCTTCGTAACAAGGTCGATTCCTAATGAATGGGACGGTGACGGTCCATGATTGCTTTCCTGCAACAGCTGGTCAACGGCCTGACGGTGGGGTGCCTCTACGCGCTGATCGCCATCGGCTACACCATGGTCTACGGCATCCTGCGGCTCATCAACTTTGCGCATGGCGATATCTTCATGATGGCCATGTACTTTGCTTTCTTCGGCATTACCGTGTTCCTGATTCCCTGGTGGGCGGCGATGCTGATGGTGATCGTGCTGACGGCGCTACTGGGCATGCTCATCGAGCGGACGGCCTATCGCCCGCTACAGGAAGCGCCGCGCATCTCGCTGCTGATCTCCTCCATCGGCGTCAGCTACCTGCTGGAGAACCTGGCGACGGTGCTGTTCACCGGCGTGCCGCGCGCGTTTCCGTCGGTGCCGTATTTTCAGGAGATATTGGTGCTGGGCGGGGTCCGGATGCAGCGGCTGGCGCTGTGGGTGCCGGTGATCGTGGTCGCGCTGGTGACGGCACTTTTGTACATCGTCAACCGGACGAAGACCGGCATGGCAATGCGCGCCGTCAGCAAGGACGTGGAGACGGCGAAGCTGATGGGCATCTCCATCAACCGCACGATCGCCACGACATTCGGCATCGGGTCGTCACTGGCGGCGGCGGGCGCAATGCTCTGGGGTATGAAGTACCCGCAGCTGCAGCCATATGTGGGGCTGATGCCGGGCCTAAAATGCTTCATCGCAGCTGTCATCGGCGGCATCGGCAACATCAAGGGGGCGATCATCGGCGGCATCCTGCTGGGGGTGCTGGAAATATTGATCGTCTACGCGTTCCCGTCGCTTACCGGGTATAAGGACGCGTTCGCGTTCATCGCACTGATCCTGATTCTGCTTGTCAAGCCCACGGGCCTGATGGGCGAGGTCGTAACCGATAAAGTATAAGGAGGCGGGACGCATGGCGCAAAAGACCTTCCAGGGCCTGGCGGCCCGCATGAAGCCTAACAGGCGGCGCGATCTGTTCCTGACGAGCCTGGCGGTGCTCGCGCTGCTCGTCTTCACCTACTGTGCGGCGAGCGGCACCATCCTGGATGCGTACCAGGTGCGCATCCTCAACCTCTGCGCGACATACGCGGTGATCGGCCTTTCGATGAACCTGGTGAATGGCTTCACGGGCCTTTTTTCGCTGGGGCAGGCGGGGTTCATGGCGATCGGCGCGTATGTGACGACGATCCTGTTCCTCACGCCGGAGGCCAAAGCGTCGATGTTCTATCTCACGCCGATGGTGCCTTTCCTGCAGAACATCCAGTTGCCCTTTGGCATGGCAATGCTTATCGCCGGGCTGGTATCGGCGCTGGCCGCGTTTTTGATCGGCTTCCCGTGCCTGCGGCTTCGCGGCGACTATCTGGCCATCGCGACGCTGGGCTTTTCGGAGATCATCCGCGTGGTGTTTACGAACCTGCAGACCATCACGAACGGCTCGGTCGGGTTTAAGGGCATCCCACCGGTGGCGAACCTGTGGTGGACGTTCGGCACGCTGGCGGCGGTGGTGATCTTCATGCTGCGGCTGATGCGCACCAGTTACGGCCGCGCGCTCAAGGCGATCCGCGATGATGAGATTGCCGCGGAGAGCATGGGCGTTTCGCTGTTTCGCCACAAGATGCTGTCGTTCGTCATCTCGGGCTTCATCGCGGGGCTGGGCGGCGGGCTGATTGCCAGCATCGTCGGCTCCATCAACCCGCTGCAATTCCGGTTTGTGCTCGCGTACGACATCCTGCTGATCGTGGTGCTCGGCGGCATGGGCAGCGTGTCCGGCACGGTGGTGGCGGCGTTCATCATCACGATGGCGAAGGAATGGCTGCGCTGGCTGGACAACGGCTTTTCGCTGGGGCTCTTCCAGGTGCCGGCGATCTCAGGCCTGCGGATGGTGATCTTCTCCGCGCTGCTGATGCTGGTCATTCTCTTTTACCGAAAAGGCATCTCCGGCGGCAAGGAGTTTAGCTGGGAAGCGCTGCTGCGCTTTCCCGGCAAGATATGGAGCCGCCTGACCGGCCGCCGGAAAGGGGGCGCGAAGGCATGAGCATTCTGGCATGCGAGGGCCTCACGATGCGCTTCGGAGGCGTGACGGCGGTGGACAATTTCTCTCCGCGCGTGGAGCTGGACGAGATCGTCGCGATCATCGGCCCCAACGGTGCGGGCAAGACGACGGCATTCAACATGATCACCGGCGTGTACCGTCCCACGGCGGGCAAGGTGCACCTGCAAAAGCAGCCGGACAAGGACGACATGCGCCAGATAACCGGCATGCGCCCGGATAGGGTCGCTGCGCTGGGCATCGCGCGCACATTCCAGAATATCCGGCTTTTCAAGTCGCAGACGGTGCTGGAAAACGTGCTGCTGGCCTGCCATGTGCGGGTGAAAGCAGGCCTGTTTGAGGCACAGCTGGGCTGGCCGCGCTACTATCGGGAAGAGCGAGCGATGCGCGAGCGCGCGATGGCGCTGCTGAATCGCGTGGGCCTTGCGGACGCGGCGGGGGAGATATCCTCCTCGCTGCCGTACGGCAAGCAGCGGCGGCTGGAAATTGCCCGCGCGCTGGCCACGCAGCCCAGGCTCCTGCTCCTGGACGAACCGGCCGCCGGCATGAACCCAAAGGAAACGGAAGACCTGACCCGATTCGTGCATGATCTGCGCCGGGAGCTGCGGCTGTCAATCCTGATGATCGAGCACCATATGCAGATTGTGATGGACATCTCCGACCGCATCTATGTGCTGGACTATGGCAAGACGATTGCCCACGGCACGGCGGACGAGATACAAGGGAACCCCGCCGTAATCGAGGCGTACTTGGGGGTGGAGGAAGAATGAGCGCCATACTGCGCATTCGGGATATCAAGGTGCACTACGACGGTATTGAGGCGCTCAAGGGCATCTCCTTCGATGTGGAGGCGGGCACGGTCATTACGCTGATCGGCGCGAACGGCGCGGGCAAATCCACAACGCTGCGTGCGATCATGAACCTGGTCAAGGTATCCGGCGGTTCAATCGAGTATGACGGCGAGGACATCACCGGCATGGACACGCGCAGGATCGTTGAGCGCGGGCTGGTGCTGGTACCGGAAGGCCGCCACGTGTTTCCCAACCTTACCACGCTGGAAAATCTCAAGATCGGCGCATACCTGCGCCAGGACGATAAAGCAATCGCCCAGGATATCGAGCACGTCTACACCTTGTTCCCGCGCCTGAAGGAGCGGCACTGGCAGCACGCGGGCACGCTCTCCGGCGGCGAGCAGCAGATGCTGGCCGTCGGCCGTGCGATCATGGCGCGCCCCAAACTCCTGATGATGGACGAACCCTCCCTTGGCCTTGCGCCCCTCGTGGTGCGCGACATCTTTGCCACCATCCGCATGCTAAACGGCGAGGGCATCACCGTCCTCCTCGTCGAGCAGAACGCCAACGCAGCACTCCGCATCGCCGACTATGGCTACGTGCTGGAAACCGGCCTATGTACCCTTTCCGGCCCGGGCCAAGAACTGCTGGGCAACGAAGCGGTCCGTGCGGCCTACCTGGGAAAAACGAAGGCGGAGCGGGAAAAGGAAAGAAGCGGCGGGAGGTAGGGAGACGCCAGGGGGCTCTGCCCCCTGGACCCCCGGGAAGGGCGTTGCCCTTTCCAAACCCAACATTTCGCCTCACGGCGGGTGTATGAGGTGTTTTACCTCATACAAAAAACCCACCCTCGCGTGAGCGAACATGGGTTTCGAAAGGGCAACGCCCTTCGCGGAGGTCCAGGAGGCAGAGCCTCCTGGCGTCTCTTCTTTTTCGTCACGCCTTCGGCTTCAACATCGCCCGCACGCCCTTTAGCAGCGCGCCGAGCATCGTGCGGTTGATCAGCAGGAAGAGCGCTCCGCCCAGGAGGACTGGGATGGGTCTGTAGGCGTCGGGGATCAGATAATAGCCGGTGATGAATAGCGCGATTAGCACGCTGAGCAGGCAGAAAATGCCTAGATCGATGCGGATGGGCATGATGTCGCGCAGGGTGTGCTTGCGCAGTAGCCACACGAGCGCGTAGGCCAGGATGCAGCCGATCAGCGCCGCGTACTCGCCCATCGTGTGCACGAGTGCCAGTACAAAGATGATGTTGAATATGCTGCCGATTAGCACGGTGACAAACGCGCCCACCGTGCGCTTGGAGACCAAGTAGCCCGTGCCCATGAAGTTCATGAACGCTTCAAATAGCGAGATTAGGTAGATCCAAGGCACAAACTTCCATGCGGCGATGTACTCGTTCTTGAGCATGAACGGCAGAATATATGGGGTGATGGGGATCATCACCAGCAGCATCGACATCGTGAAGCGCATATAGCTGCTGAACGTGTCGGTGTAGAACGTCTTGCTGTCCTCCGCGTCACTCTCGCGGATCGCGCTTTCCTGCCATGCCATCTGGAACACGCTGGTGATGATGTACATGACAAAGCTGAATTTGTACGCCATGTTGAAGATGCCCACCGCGGTCATGCCCAGCACGGCAACCATGATGTAGCGGTTTACCTGCGAGACCGACCAGGAGCTGACGGACTGCGGGATCAGCGGCGCGGAGAAACGCAGCACTTCGGTAGCGGTATCGCGGTGGACGGCACGGATGGAAAAGAGCCTCCGCACGCGCAGCCGCGATTCAAAGATGACGGAAGTCAGCAGCGGCGCGACGCCTCCGGCGATCAGCAGCGCCTCGGTCTGCATGCGGAATACCAGCAACAGCACCAGCTGAAGCCCCAGCAGCAGCGCGGTATGCAGGATGCTCATCAGCATATACAGCTTGTTTTCACCAAAGCAGCGCGCAACCCGCTGATAATAGAAATAGGCCACGGTACCGGCAAAGTAAAAGAACAGCCATACCGGGTAGCGTATAAAATCGAATAACTGGGTGCCTACAACGAGCAGCCCGCCGAACGCTGCGATGCCCATCAGGCAGAAAAATCCGACGGTGGATAGATATTTGGGCCGGTCGGTGGCGGATGCGCTGAACAGCATGCGGAAGAGCGCCTCGATGGACTGCATCGTCAGCACCGGGATCAGCACCAGGATCGCGTTATAGGCAAGGTCAAAATAAGCGTACTCATCCGCCGGAAGCAGCTGTGTGATGACGGGCACAAACAGAAACTGCAACAGGCTCGTGCCAAACGAGCCGATGAAGTATATGAGCGTACCCATGATCAAACCCGCTTCCCGCGAACGTGGGGGTTTCACCTGGCCCGGCTCCGTCATGGGGGATTCTCCTTTGGATGGCCGGCCGGTCAAACAGCGGCCTCGGCCTTTTTGTTCTTCTTGCGCTGGCGCCGCCTGCGCGCCATCTTCTCGCGCACGATGACGATGATCGTGCTCAGCGACATCTTGAACATGTACATGATCGGTTTCAGGCTGGAATGCATGCTCTCGCCCGCTACCCGGGGATGCATCAGCGCGGGGAACTCCTCGATGACAAAATCATTGAGCAGCATCTGGATGATCATGTTCGTATCCGGATACTCAAAGTGGAAGTTGTTAAAGCGCGAATAGAACTCGAACGCCCGCTCGGACAGCGCCTGCAGGCCGCTCGTGGGGTCGGTGATGACCCGGCCCGTGCTGCTCTTGATGATTGCGCGGAATATTTTGATGACCAGCATCTTCGCGCGAGAGGTGGGGAATGACTGCGCCCCGGGCAGAAAGCGCGAGCCGATCAGAATATCGATCGGCGGATTGCGGTCGGAGAGCATGATGTCTAGCATCGTTTGCAGGTTCTTGATATCGTGCTGCGCATCGGCGTCCATCTGCAACACGTACTTGTAGTTATGGCGCACGGCGTACTTGTACCCCACCTGCAGCGAGGAGCCGTAGCCCATGTTGTACACATTGGTCAGCACCAGCGCGCCCAGCTTCCAGGAGATAGGACCCGTCTGGTCCTTGGACCCGTCGTTGATGATCAGCAGATCCGCGACATCGACGATGGGCGATCCCGCGATGCTGTTAATCAGCGCGGGGAGGGATTCTTCCTCGTTAAACGCGGGGATAATGAGCAATACCTGTTTCATGCGTGACTTCCTCCGTTCGTCGGTAAGGCGTTTCCGTTTGCCAGGGTGTACAGCATCTCCATCTCATCATCCGCCGTAAAATCAATGCCCGAAAGGGCTTCAGTAAACCGGGCGCGCAACGCTTCGTCCCGCGCCATCCTCTCAATGGCCGCGGCCAGCGCCTCCTCGCCCAATGGGACCAGCAGGCCGTTTGCCTCGTTCTGAATCTGCTCGCGGTTGCCTGTGCAGTCCGATGCGATCACCGGCCGGCCCAGGATCAGCGCTTCCGCCAGCGCGATCGACCAGCCTTCGTAGTGCGTGGCCTGCAGGTAGATATCGCACCCCGCCATGTACGGATACGGGTTATCCCGCACGCCCAGCAGCACAAAGTCACTTGCAAGCCCGCACCTTTCGATCAGGCGCGTCAGCTTTTCTCTCTCCGGCCCCTCGCCGAGCACGTACCACCGCAGCGAAAGGCCGCTGTCAATCGCGCGGCGAAGCGCCGGGATCGCGATATCAAACGCCTTCTGCGGGTGCAACCGCGCGACGGTCAGCAGACGGAGGCCGGTGAACCCATCGTCAAACCCCGCGCCCTCGGCCGCCCGCGCGCGGATTTCGGCGGCGGGGATGCGGTTATGGAACACGCGGGCCTTCCTCGTCATCGTGGGATGCGCGGCAACAAACGACGCCAGCACATCGCGCGATACGCCGAACACCGCGTCATACGCTGTGTAGAATGGCGCGTCCTGCGCAGGGTTGAGGCCTGATTGCGTATAGTCCACGTGCACAAACGCGGCCTTGCGCGCAGCCTGCACGTGCCGGGCGACGAAGTAGGTCGCAGCGCCCTCCAGGAACGCAATCGCCAGATCATAGCGGCCCTTCACCGGAGCGTCCGGCGCGGAGGCGGCTGCATCGGCAATCAGCTCCCAGCAGAGCTTGTCAAGCTGAAAGCCACTTCGCTCTGCCCGGCGCTTCCACTGCCAGCGGAGGTTGCGTGGCAGCGTGACCAGAAAGCGGCCGCCCGCACGCGGCCTCAGCAGGCTGCGCAGTACCTGGCGCTGTATCTTTCCACGCCCTTCGGCGGAGAGCACCGAGCCCAGGTCCGGCGTGCGGTTGAGCACCGTAACGTGCTTTGGCACATACGCAAACATCTCGCCCTGCGGAATGAGCGAATAGAGCGATATATCATATCGCTCCGGGTTAAACTCCGCAAGCAGCGCCATCAGCGTTTTCTCCGCGCCTGCGCGGCCCAGCGTATTGGTCACGAAAAGAATGGTCCGCCGCCCACTCATGCGCTTCCCCGCCTTTCCAGCGTTGCCCCCGTCAGCACCGTTGAAACAGGACCTGCGGCATACCGGGTCGAAACGACGTGTCCACGGCAGAAGATCTGCTGGTCGAAGTTGCGCTCCATATACCGCAGACGGTAGTAGCACACGCTCCAGCCAATGAACGCGCCGATGAACGCACCCAGGCCGTAGAGGCTGGGCTGCAGAAAATCGCGGGCAAAGATGCTGGCAGCGATGGTGCCCAGCCAGAACGCCAGCGTGGTGTACACCGCGCCACGGTAGTCCTCAATATAATACAGGAAAACGGTGAAGGATTGGGTGACAAAGATTACCAGATACGCGGCCGTCAGCACCGGGTATATGGTGAGCGTCATGCCGCTAAAGCCCAGCTGCGGCAGAAAAATCAGCGCGGCAAAGAAAATCGCGGTGGTAATGACAATCTGCATCTGGATGACGAACCACATCTCGTGCGTAAGGGTTCGGAACATCGCGGTGCGGGCGTAGTTGATGTCGCTCTTTCGCCCGCCGATCACGGCTTCGCAGAATGTCTGGTACTTCTCGTGGAAGCGCGTTTCCACCCGCACCACGAACGTAACCGTCAGCGAAATATTGGTAAACATCGCCAGACAGCTGGCCATGTCGTAGGACGGCGCGGAGCGGAAAACCTTCGCCACAATGATGTACAGGTCTGAAAACCAGAAGACAAAGTTGTGCGAGTAGAGGCCCAGCGTATAGAAAAGGTTGCTGGCCACCAGCGCGCGGAAGCGTTTAAAGTATGAGAGCACCTCGCGGTAGTTGCGGCTGGAAACCCTAAAAAAGCTGCGTACCTGCGAGAACAGCAGCAGCGCCGTGATGCAGAAACCCACGGTGAAGCTGTAGAGGATCACCTCGATGGTGGAGAGGCTGGAGTTCTCCTGCAGGAAGAAGCCGAGTAGAAGCACGATGCTAAGGCCGATGATGTATGCCTTGGCAATCTGGCGGTACTCCTTCAGCGCGGCGATGTACGTCATGCTAAAGAACGTAATGACCAACTCCGTGAACATCCAGTAGGAGACAAACACGAACAGCGGATCGACCCCGCCCACAACCACTTCCGCGATGCAGAACGGCACGCCCAGCAGCGCACACAGCACCACCGAGATCAGCAGGCCCACGTAGTACGAGGGCAGAATGTCTTCCTGGCGCTCCTCAAATATCTTGTCGGCGATATAGCGCGAGAGGACGATGGATACCGGCGCCGCCACAATCATCGAGAAAATAAAAGCGTATAGGAAGGTCGATGACAGCAGCTCCCGCTGGATGATCGGCACGTTCATGTAGCCCAGCACGCCGTACATGATCAGAAGCACCGTCATGATCAGCACCATCGGTCCGATGGTGGTTAGCGATGCGTATGCCACGCCGCGCAGTGTGGAAAAAACGCTGCCCTGCTTAAACAGTTTTTTCAGTTCAAAGCCAATGCCCGCCAAAAAATCAGGCCCCCTTGGTCAATCGTTCATAGAGTTCGTCATACTGTGCGAGAAAACCTGCATGGGTGTAGTGCTCGCGCACCCGCTGCCGGCCAATGCGGCCCATCTCGTCGCAGGTGGCCGGGTCGCGCGCGAGGCGCATGATCGCCTGGCCGATGGCCATTGCGTTCATGATTGGCGTAACGATGCCGCAAGGCCCCATTTCGTCCATCTCGCCGTTGAGCAGCCCGTCGCAGTTGCCCACGCGGGTGGCGATGCAGGGCTTTCGCGCGGCCATCGCTTCCAGCAGCGACAGCGGTTGCCCCTCGGAGATGCTGGTCAGCAGCACAATATCCATCTTGCCCAGGTAGTCGCGCACATTGATGCGGCCGGTGAAGACCACATCCTGTACCTGGAGGGCGGCCACCAGGTCCACGCACGACTGGTAGTATTCCTCGTCCTCCTCCGTTGGACCCATGATCCACAGCTTCAGCTCCGGAATCTGTTGCTTGGCGACAGAAAACGCGTTGATCATCGTCTTGACATCCTTAATCGGCGTGACGCGCAGCACCGCGCCGACATTGAGGAACGGATCGTCGTCCGCCTTCTGCGGCAGGTTCGTGTACTGCTCCAGGTGGATGCCGTTGGGAATCACCTGCGTTTTTCCCGCCGGGCAGCCGATTTCAATCTGCAGCGACCGCGCGGTTTCAAACAGCGACACGACCGCGTCCGCATGCTCATAGCAGCAGGCCGAAAGCTTGTAGAAGAACTCAATCCACAGGTCTTTGTAGACGCCGTGCGTCCAGTCGGCCTTGATGATCTCCTCCTCGCGCTCGCGGGTATAGATGCCGTGTTCGGTCAGCAGCAACGGCTTTCCATGAAGTACTTTGCCCTTGACGGCGAGCATGCCGGCGTAGCCGGTGGAGACGGTTTGGTACAGGTCGCACGGGGCCACATGGCCCTTGAGCACGCGGAATAGCGGCAGGTAGATGGACCGAATGGTCCACATGAAGTCGGTGAACAGCGTGCGGTCGTATTTCTTTTCGTAGAGCTCCGTGCACATGGACAGGAACTGCGGCCCCATCAGCAGCTTGTCAATGGAGACGCGCGGGTCATCGAAAAACTTGAACAGCGTCGGCCAGTCGACCGTGTCGCCCACCACCAGGCCGCGTATCGCGGCGTATTGTTCCTTGGTATAGACCATGGTGCGACGGGCCGGGGCAACCAGATCGTCACCTTCCAGGTAAACTTCCACGACGCTGGTTACGTTTTTCGGCAGCGTATAGCGGAATTTGCCTGAATCCTTCTCCGAGGGCATGATGGTATGCAGCGCATACTCATGTTGCTGGAAGTGGCCCAGCACCATGTGCGACCAACCTGATACGCCGCCGACTACATAGGGATAACTCCCCTCGGCAAAAAAAGCGATTTTCATCGTTTTGCTCCTCCAAAGACGACGCGGCCCTGCCTGCCAGATAGCCTCACAAGATAGACATCGTCTTCCAGCTCCGTCAGGGTCAGCCCTTCGGTGCTCGCAATGGACTTGCGCGTGCGAAGCAGGAAGTAGGAGGTATCTGAGATGCCGCTATCAATGGTCACGCCCTGATCGTCAAAGGTGTACTCTGGGGTGCTCAGCGTATAGCGCAGCATGTTCTGCAGCGCCTCCGACGCTTTCAGGCGCGCCATTTTGGGGTAAGGGCGTACCGCCGAGCTCACCAGCCGCGACAGCGGGCGGTTCAGCTCTTGCCAGTTGTCGGCATTGCTCGCAAGCCGGATCGGCGGGGCGAGGTCCACTGCGTGATGAATCATGAACAGACCGCTGGCAAAGCCGCGTATGCTCAGGTTGACCGCCTCGCTGTCGTTATATCCTGTGGTTAGCGCGGGATAGCGCACCACATCCCCGCCCAGCAGCGCGAAGTCATCGTCCGTGCCCTGAACTTCACGCACGACGACGCGCGAGCCTTCTGCGGGTGTTTCACCGTAGGTCGCGAAATACTCATAATTCGGGAAATTTTCCTGCAGCGTTTCAATGCCGGTAAAGCCCTCCATCAGGCCCAGCTCGCTGTTGAGCTCGCTCAGCGCGCGCATCAGGAAGGAGATAAGCTGAACCTGGGCCTCGTTCTGTCCATTCACCCCGACGGGGAGGAACGCGGTGGCGCGCATATCGCCCGCCAGCAGAACGTGCGACAGGTCCGGCCAGATGAGGGCCTGGTTGGTGGCGAACGCATTCCGCGCGTAAAGCGATGCCAATATCTGGGTGTCTCCCTCCAGGTAGGGGAAGTTCACCAGGGACAGCGTCGCGGCGTTGACCGCGGGGGTAATGAACGCATCCTGATTCAGCGCCAGCAGCGCGCTAAGGATGCCAATGCCGTCAATATCGGAGAGGAACGCGCCGTTGACTACGGCGATAACGCCGCTATCTAGGCGGCGCTCGTAGACCAGCGGAACGACGTCGTCGCGGTATATGGGGTCGCCCAGCCACATTGTGGCCCATACCTTGCACAGGCTGCTAAGATCCAGGCGGCGAGCGGTAAGGGGAAGCTCCTCGTAACGCACCATGCCGCCCAGCAACAACCCCTCGTATAACTCACACTGCTCGTAGGTGACTGTGTTCCCGATGGACAGGATGCCGAGCGTCTCCAGGAAGTCCGCGGTCATGGCCGCGTTTTGGTCGGGCAGGCGGGCCAGGATGAGCTGGCCTCCCGCCCGCACATAATCGGTTACCAGCGCAAGATCGCCCAGCGCGCCCATATCGCTGGTGGTGACGATGATGCCGACCGGCGCGGCTGCAAGATCACTCTCAGCCAGTTGCGCCACAGCGCGCACAGGCTTTTTCAGGCTGTTCATCATCCACTGGATGCTACGGAATGTGTCGTCCCCGTTCTGACCTACCAGAAGATAATCGGTGGAAAGCGTGCGCGTTTCGACATTCTCGCGTATCTTTGCTTCCGCTGTATAATTATAGCGGTTGGAATACAGTTCGCCTGAAAAGTCGACGTTCATCGACAGCGCCTGGAATACAATCACAAGCACGATAAAATAGGCTGATGCCAGAATATACGACCGTTGGTTCATATAGCGCGCGCCTCCTTTCCGCTGAGATTATTCCGCGTACGGGTTGAAGCCATAGTCGATGGCAAAATTGGTCAGGTGGTACATGTTCTGCCTGTAGTGGTAAACGATCAGCTCGTCATCCTCATAGTAGACGCTCATATCGTCGGGGAACTGCTGCATGAATGCCTGAGCCCATTCGTCCACCTTCGCCATCAGGATGCGGCGGGAATAGTAGTACACATACGGCCCATTGCCAATGGGCACGGGCAGATCGGAAATCTGCGGCAATGGCTGCTTCGCCTCAAGCGGGTCCATCGGATACGGCTTGGTAGCGTCGGCATTATCCACCAGCTCATGGTTGAGCGGGATCTTCTCCACGTAGAAAAACACCTCTGCGGTGGGAATCTCAATGTTAGTGGTCTTGGAGTAGGGGTCCATCTTTTGCAGGAACTCGTACAGCTCGTAATGGTGGCCTGTGCCCTGCACAAGCGTCGTCTCCTCAACCGGGGAGACAATCGTCCACGTATGGGAGGGGTACTCATGCTTGATGTCATAGTAGGTGCTGACGGAGCCGTCCAACTCGATCAGCGCGGAGTTGAAAGGGGTCTTGACGCCATAGCGCAGCGCCATCGGCGCAACAAGCGCGAATGCCGCGACGGTCACGGCCGTGCGGGCCTTATCGGATGGCAGGAACTCCATCAGCTCCAGTGGGATCACATACAGCATGGAAAAGGTCATCGTGAAGAACATCATCGCCCGCAGGTAATCCATCAGCGGCGGCAGGCCTAGCGGTACAGCCAGATGCAGTGCGTACATCACGGCCTGAAAGCCACAGAGTCCCAGCATCGGCAGGCCGCGCGCACGCGTCGGCTTGCGGATGATCAGGTAGACGGCCATGCACAGGGACAGCAACAGCGGAATCAGCCGCTCAATGTGGAAGGACAGCGGGAGCTGGGTTGCTTCCAGCGTGCGCTGCGCAAAGGAGCTTTGCACTGCGGGCACCACGGCCGCGGCCTCCGGGTTGGTTTCGGAAACGACGCTGAGTCCCCACAGGAAGGATGGCTCCAGTTCGATGCCAGTGACGAGGCCTACCGCCATCGGCAGCAAACCAACCGCGAACGCCACGGCCACCACGACCGCCAGACGGCGCAGCCACAGCGCACGCTCGCGCAGAAGCATCGGCAGATACACCACCGCATATACCGCGCAGAAAAATCCCGCCACCATGATGCCATAGAAATGCGCCAGCACAATGGCGCACAGCGCCGCGCCAAAGGACCACAGCCCATCCCGGGATGGATTGCGCAAAAAGCGGATGAAGAAACCGCCTGCAATCAGCCAGAAAAGCTGCGAAAACTCCTGCGACAGCGCATAGGACTGCCGGAAGTAGCTGGTGGGCGGGTAAAGCTCGATCAGGCTGAAGATGAGCATCGAAAGCACCGCGGTCCACCGCGAGGTGAGAATCTGACGGGCCAGCCAGTACACGGCCAGTACACCGATCATGTTGAACACCACGCCAAACATACGCAGCAGCGTGACCACGTCGATGCGGAAGAGCACCGCCATGCTGGCCACGACATTGTGCAGGCCGAAGAAATACACGCCGCTGGAGAACACCTGGTTGTTCATCAGCGCCTTGACCCAGGACGTATAGGTATACAGGTCGCTGACACCGTAGGGCATGCGCGTGATGACCGGCCACGCGCGGATATAGAACGCGAAGCCCAGGCAGGCCGCCATCGCCGCCACAAAAAGTAACTGGGGCAGTACGAGGCGCTTAAACCAGATTAACACGGCCCGGAGCGTGCGCCGGAACGCCTCGCGCGCAAAAACCCGTAGCTTGTAGTGGCCGTCGTGCACGTGCATGATGAACGCATACAGTGCCTGTGCCCGGTTCCATGGGGTTATGCCGCGCGTGCGGCTGTAGATCAGGCCGGTTTCGATCAGCAGCAAGGCCGCCAGGGTGAAGAACGAGAGAATATGCAGGAATGCAAGCAAATAGACGCTCATGACCACCTGGATGGTGGAGAGCGAAAGCGTCAGCATCAGCTTGGTCAGGAAGTCCTCCGGCCGCTTGCGCATGCCGTACAGCCAGTACGGCGCCAGCAGAAACAGCGCGCCGTAAGCGGCCGTGACTTCTATGAGTTGCAGTGCGTTTTCCAGCATCATGTCTCGTTTTCTCCAGACGGCGGGTCTTTAGTTCTGCCCGTCCGTAGTGTTTTCTCCCGCAAAGAAGCGAAGCAGCGCAGCCCCGCTGCGCGAAAGCTCGATATACGATGCGCTCAGCGCATCCATCGCGTGCATGAACGCATCCGTGTGGCCCATTTGGTAGTACACCTTGATCAGGCTCAGGTGTGACGCCTCCTCATCGGGGAACTGCGCGACGGCGGCCTTGGCCCAATCCTCCGCCTGCGGGAACTCCTGCATGCGCAGCAGCAGCGAGACGGCGAAGGCGTAGTTTTCGGCGTTCAGCTCCTCGGGGTGCTTCCGGCGCAGCTCGCCCAGCAGGAAAGCATAGAGCCGCTGATAGCGGATCAGCTCGATGCCCGTGGGAATGCTGCTGAGCAGATACGCCCGTACGGCCTCGGCGTAGTCCAGCGTCAGCTCCACATCGTCCGGCCGTTTGTCGAAATCGGCGGCGAACGTCTGCAGTGCCGCCTGAAAGTTGGCGGCCGACTCCATGACGATGGACGCGGAGTAGTGGCTCGTTTCGGGGTCGTCATTCTCCAGCGCCAGCGAGTAGAGCGTTACGTTTTTGTCCACATTGAGACGGATGGATTTGAGGAACGCCTTGCGGCGGTCGGCATGCGTGGCCACCAGCAGCGACTCCTCGATGGGCACCAGCTCGCGCTCATCCTCGTCCGGCGCGAAGACAAAGCGCTTTTTTTCGTGCGAAAAGCTGACCTGTGCCAGGTCTATCTGCTTCTTCTCCAGGAAGACCCTGTACACCAGCAGCGAGCCGACGAAGAATATCGGACCTACGACCGGGCAGATCAGCATGATGGCGGTGTTCATCCACGCGCGAACGCCGTCGCCCGCGAGCAATCGCCATAGCAGATAAGCAAGCGCCACCAGCGCGTTGACCACCAGCAGCAGCAGCACGATCCATGTGGAGGAGGGGGAAGTGCTCAAGATTCCTCCACCACCCTTACCGGTATGCCTGCCTTTTCAAAGCGGCCAACAACATAGCGCGCGTCCTCGTGCGAGGTATTGGTCAAAAGCACCATGATCGCGCCGTCCCCGCGTATGCCCAGCGTATCGGAGTCACGCACCAGGTCGGCGGGCTTTGCCGTGCGATCCATTAGGCTGCGCGTATCGCCGGGCAAGGGGAGAATCTCCAGCAGGGTGTATTCCTGCACGCCGTTCTCCCGGCCCAGCCGCTGCATATTGACCGCTTCCTCAAACGCCGCTTCATTCATGACATCGGTACCGGGGATATAGCGCTCGGCGCGCACCGCCTGGTTGTAACGGAAGGCCCTGTCGGCGGAGGAGGTAATCAGGCGCGACATCACCGTCAGTAGGTTCATGCTGTAGGGGGACAGGCGCTCGAACTCCATGCCCCAGAGCATGATGATGTTGACAATGCGGTTGCCCGCCATGACGGGCGCGGCCATCAGCGGATAGCCGGGCGTCATCTGGCGGTTGACATAGACCTGCTGCTTGAGCAGCGCGTCGTTCATCTCCGGGTAATCGGCTGGGCGAATCGACTTGCCCAGCACACGGGCGGCCTGCGTGGAGGCCGCAGCAAGGCGCGCATAGGCGCTGTTTTCCGTTATCTGGTAGATGGCTACGTCTTCTGTACGCATGATCCTGCGGACGACATCCACCGACGCCTGGATGACCCGCTGCGGCTCCATCATGTCCAGGTCGGAGATGATCGAGATGATCTTGGCGAAGCTATCGCCGTAACCCAGCAGGCGCTGCTCCAGCGCGTTTTTGATGGAGGTATTGGCCTGGTTGATGACCATCAGCTCGTTGTAGTCATTCTGCTGATGCTCTATTTCCTCCTGATGGTTCACGGAGGCGAGCTTGAGCTGGTCGCGCACATGGCCGACCACCATGCCCAGCGCGAACATCACGGCGGCATGGGCGAACTCGCCGTACCGCAGGAGCACCGCAAAAAAGCTTTGCCCCTCCGCGTTCAGCCAGATATGCATGGCGCTGGCCAGCAGCGTGGCAAACGCTGCGTGCAGCTTGCCAAAGATGGCCGCCACCATCACGGTGTAGATCAGCAGAAAGTCTATATTGCCAAACTGCGGGTCATCCCGCAGAAGATAGGCGGCGAGCGAGAAAAGGATCAGCAGCGCGATGCTCTCCAGGTAAGGAGCAAAGACGGACAGCAGCGTGCGGAAGACACCGCGCCGCTTCTTTTTGCCGGAGGAGGCCGACGCGTCTTCCGTCTGCTGGCGCAAGCGCCATGGACGCACGCGCTTGGCCCACGTGTCCGTACGCTTGATCCCTTCGCCCAGGTCAAACTCCGGCCGATAGCCGCACAGGCGTGCAGCCTTGCCGCAGGATAGGTTAAGCTGCGCCGCGCTTGACACAGGTTCGACGGTCACATCCCTGTGCCGCGCGGCCAGAAACTTGGCAACGCGGGCATCAGTGGTGGTTTCTGCGCCGGATATGTGGTAAATACCGCTGGGCAGCGTTTCGTTTTGCAGCAGCAGGTCTACGCCGCGCGCCGCATCGTTGATGTATGTGGGCCTGCGGAGCACCTGGTCGGACACCGCAATGCGGCGCTCCAGCTCTACGCTCTCCAGCATCGAGAGGATGAAGTCCGGCTCGCCCGGTGTGGATACCTGGGGGCCGTAGACATCGGAGAGGCGCGCGATAATTACCGTGTAGGAGGAGCTCATCGAAAAGGCCAGCAGCATCTGCTCCGCGCCCGCGAGAAATCTGCCTTTTTCGCTGGTCGGCGCGGTGGGTGCGGCTTCGCTCAGCTCGCCCGGCGCGCCGCTGCCAAACACTTCCTGGGACGAGATGAACAGCACCCGCCCGATGGAGAAGCGCTCCGCCAGCGCCAACAGGCTGGCCAGATCGCGCATCATCATCTCGCCGCCCGGCGCGCCCTCGCCAAAGGAGAGGGAGTCGTCGTGCGCGCCAAGGTAGATCAGCGCTTCCGCCGAAATGGACTCCAGCACAAACTGGACGCCCGGGTCACTGGCGCGGAATGGGAAATGGGTATACTTGATGTCAAAGGAAAGAGAGCCATTGGGCTTCTTTGGCGATACCCAATAGATGTCGTTTCCCTCGCGGTGAAGGTGGTCTACCAGCGCGCCCGCAAAGCCGCCGCCTCCCCCGATGATCGCAATTCTCATGCTTGGCGTTCCTATTCTAAATCAAGATTTATAGTGGACGTTCAAACTTGCCCTTGGATATTTCCTTCGGCGGATGTTCGGCCTGCAGTGTCTTGCAGTATTCGATCAGGCTGCGAACCTCGCTGTTGAGCATGCTGACGTTCATGGAGAGTTCGTGGATCTGGGCCTTGTACTCCGATATCTGCGTGGTATTCTTAAAGACAATAAAAATCAATAGGATGATTGCCAGAATAAGCACCACGGTGGCGGGGGAGTCCGCGTTGATCCAGCTGGATACGGCGGTCACAGCCTCCGGGAAAAAGCCGACGATCAGTGCGATGATGCCCAGCGGCAGCCAGACGAACGAGGTTGCCTCGTCCATCCTCCGCTTTAGAAGGAGGCGGAAAACCAGGGAAAAGACGACCGTACCCGCCACCATGCAGAGTATACGCAGACCGAGATCCATACGAATCCTCCTTCTATACAGTACAAAGCAACCTAAAAAAAACGAGGGTATGCGTAAGTATTTGCGGAGGAAGGGTAAAAAATCCCCCACCCCACATGAAACGAGGATATAGTACAGCACGTACCTTATAAATGCAAGTACCTGCACATAGTTTGTGCAGCAAAAGGCGCTGCATACAGGCATTGATCCCCCGGGCATTTCACAAATTAGGTGCTAGTGTCGTCCAACGGTTGCCCTGCCGCCACATTTCCTGTATAATAGCGTCGTTTCGGGACATCAAAGGAGCTGTACAATGGGCAAAATCATCGCGGTGGCGAATCAGAAGGGCGGCGTCGGCAAGACGACGACGCAGGTGAACCTCTCGGCGTGCGTAGCGGCTGAGGGGCGGCGTGTGCTGTCGGTGGATATGGACCCGCAGGCGAACGCGTCCAGCGGGCTGGGCGTAGCCGCGCGGGAAGGCGCGAGCATTTACGACGTGCTGCTGGGCGATGCGGACGCGCGGCGCTGCGTGGTGGATACAAAAGTAGAAACGCTGAAGCTGCTGCCGGCGGATATCCGCCTGGCAGCGGCCGAGGTGGAGCTGGTTGGGCGCGAGGGGCGCGAGTTTGCGTTGCGCGAGGCGCTGGAGACGCTCCGGGGAGACTATGACTATCTCTTTATCGACTGCCCGCCGTCGCTCGGGCTTTTGACGATCAACGCGCTGTGCGCGGCGGATAGGGTTGTCGTGCCGATTCAGTGCGAATACTACGCGCTGGAGGGCGTTGGGCAGCTGATGAACACGGTCCGGCGTGTGCAGCATGGGCTGAACCCGCGTCTGGATGTGGAAGGCGTCGTGCTGACGATGCTGGACGGACGGACTAACCTGGGCATCCAGGTGGTGCAGGAGGTCAAGCGCCATTTCCGCCAGCAGGTGTACGCGACGATTATCCCGCGCAATGTCCGCCTGAGCGAAGCGCCGAGCTTCGGCCTGCCCATTCACCTCTATGACGCGCGCAGCATGGGCGCGGAGGCGTATACCGACCTGGCAAAGGAATTCATTCGCCGCAGCGAAGGGGGCCAATCATGAAGCGAACTGGACTGGGCCGTGGGCTGGACGCGCTGATGCCCGAACTGCCCGAGACCGATAGCGAGCGCGTTGCGCTGATCGCCATCGGCGATATAGACCCCAACCCCGGGCAACCCCGCCGCCGGTTTGATCAGGCGGCGCTCAAGGAGCTGGCGGATTCGATGCGGCAGGTGGGCGTGCTGCAGCCGATCCTCGTGTGCGAGGCGGCGGGTCGCTACCGTATCATCGCCGGGGAGCGCCGCTGGCGCGCCGCGCGCATGGCGGAGCTTGCCGTCATTCCCGCGATTGTGCGGCAGATGGATCAGGTGGCGCAGATGGAAGCCGCGCTGATTGAAAACCTGCAGCGCGAGGACCTCAACCCCATGGAAGAAGCGGTCGCAATCCGGGCACTCATGGAAGAATGCGGCCTGACACAGGAAGCCGCAGCCGAGCGCCTGGGCCGCAGCCGGCCCGCGCTGGCGAACCTGCTGCGTCTGCTCACGCTGCCGGAGAAGGTCATAGCGCTGGTGCGCGATGGTAAGCTCTCCGCCGGGCACGCGCGCGCGCTGGCGGGCGTGGATGACCCGCGCCGCTGTGAGGCGCTGGCCGCGCTGGCGGTGGAAGAGGGCTGGAGCGTGCGGCAGATTGAGACGGCCGCGCAGGCGGAGCAAGGGCCAATCCAGCGCAAGGCGGAGAAACCCGCGCGCAGGCAACTACCGGAGTTCACGCACCTGGAAGAGCGGCTGCGCTATACGTTCGGCATGCGCGCGCAGATCACCGGCACGCTGGAAAAGGGAAAGATCACGCTGCAGTACGGCTCCCGCGAGGAGCTGGAGCGGCTGTATGACGCGATAGAGGAGCAAAACGATGGTTGATTGCGTACGGATGCCCGATGTATTGCTGCCCGCGCCGGGGGTTGACCTCAGCAAATGGGCGGTGGTGGCCTGTGATCAGTTCACGTCGCAGCCCGAATACTGGCAAGAGGCTGACCGACTGGTGGGAGACGCGCCGTCCACGCTGCGGATGGTGTATCCGGAAGCTTACCTCCTCAGCGAGGAGGGTGACCGTGCCCCGGCGATCCGCGCGGCGATGGAGAAATACCTTGCGGACGGCGTGTTTGCGCCCGCGCGGAATGGCTTCATCCTCACCGAGCGGACGACCGCGTCCGGCAGCCGTCTGGGCCTGATGGTGATGATCGACCTGACGGCGTATGACTTCTCTATCGGAAGCAAGAGCCTGATTCGCCCCACCGAGGGGACGATTCTGGACCGCATCCCGCCACGTGTGCGCGTGCGGAGGGGTGCGCCGCTGGAGTTGCCGCACGTGATGCTGCTGGCGGACGATCCGGGCCGCACGCTGATTGAGCCGATTTACGCACAGCGCGACAAGCTGGAGCTGCTCTACGATTTTGAGCTGATGCTTGGCGGCGGCCACCTGCGCGGCTGGGCCGTAAAGGATGCAGACGCGGTCTTTGCAGCGATGGCGGCATTGCCCTCGCTGCAGGGCGAGGACCCCATTCTGTTCGCGGTGGGCGATGGCAACCACTCGCTGGCAACGGCCCGGCAGTGCTATCTGGATAACCCCTGCCAGGCGACGCGCTGGGCGATGGCGGAGGTTGTCAACCTGTACGATGAATCTCTGACGTTCGAGCCCATCCACCGCCTGATCGAGGGTGTGGACGCGCAGACGCTGCGGGACGCGGCAGCATCACGCAGCATCGTGCTGGAGGACGGCGACGTGCGTGCGGTGCAGCCGTTCCTGGACGAATGGCTGCCAAAGGATGCGAAGGTTGACTACATTCACGGCGAAGAAGCGCTGCGGGAGCTGTCCGCCCGGGAAGGGTTCTGCGGCATCCAGCTTGCGCGCATTGAAAAGGAAACGCTATTCCCGTCGCTCCTGGGTGGGCGTGTGCTGCCGCGCAAGGCGTTCTCGATGGGCGAGGCCACTGAAAAACGCTATTATATGGAATGCAGGGCGCTCACCGGGAAGAAGGTGACGCTGCGGCCGATCACCAAGGAAAACTTTCGCCCGTGTATTTCGTTAGATATCAAGAAGGAACAGCGCGGCTATGTCGCGCCGAACGTGCGGTCGCTGGCACAGGCGTGGCTGTACTATAGTGTCGCCAGGCCGTCCGCCATCTACGCGGATGAGACATTGGTGGGTTTTGTGATGCTGGCCTGGGATGAGGAGGCCGCAGAATGCACCATCTGGCGCTTTATGATCGACCGCAAGTTCCAGGGTATGGGGTATGGCAAGCAGGCAATGCAGGTGATCATGGATATGATCCGCGCCAATCCGGCGTTTAAGAAGGCCGTGCTTGATTATGAAGAGAACAACTGGGTAGCGGAGAAGCTATACCGGAGCTTTGGTTTTATGCCTACAGGCGAGATGATGGGCGACGAGGTGCTGATGGCGCTGAATTTACGTGAATAGCGGGAGGGGATGGCGTTGATGCGGCGGCGCGGACTGGTGATGCTTCTGGCGATGGCGCTGCTGCTTGCCGGTGCGCTGGCGTTTTCCGCGCTGCTGCCGGGGACGGATGCCGCGTCGGATGACGCAAACACCCTGGCCAACGCAGTGCTGGACAAGATGCGCATCACCCAACGCGCGGAGGTCGCCGAATGGGCGGGATCGGATACCGCGCCAGACCCGGCGAACCCTGACACACCTGTGTGGATCGCCCGCAACGGTCACACCATCCATAGCCGCCCGGTGTGCGGCGGGATGACCTCGCCCGTGCGCTACCGCCTTGGGGACCTGGACGGGTATATCTACGCGTTCTGTCCCAACTGTTGGTGAGCGAGATGAAGAAATACGCGAAGCTGCTGGCCGTGCTGCTGATCGTCCTTGCCGGTGTTGCCGTCGCAGAGGAGACGTACTTCATCTTTGGCACTGAGACGCAAGCGCCTGCCCAGGGCACACAAGAATCCGCCTGGACCTTCCCGGTCCCTCGCGAGATACTTGAAGACCCGCTGGACCTGCTCGTCCTCGCCAACCGGCAAAACCCACTGGACAAGGGCTATCCGCCCAAGGACGAGCTGCACGCGCTGGTCGAACCCACCGTCAAGAAAACAAAGAATGTGGAGATGCCCGCGCGCACCATCGCAAACGACGCGCTGACAGAGATGTTTGCGGCGGCCAAGGAAGACGGCGCGAACCTGCTGCTGCACTCCGGCTACCGCTCGCATTATACGCAGTCTGTCCTATATGAAAACAAGGTGAAGGCAGACGGCCGCGACACGGGCTACGTGCTCCCCGGCGGCGCATCGGAGCACCAGACGGGTCTCTCGTTCGATATCGTGAACAAAGACTTTATTGGGAAAAAGTTCGACAACAAGTTTGCCGAGTCGGTCGAGGGCCAGTGGCTTGCGGCAAATTGCGCGCAATTTGGCTTCATCATCCGCTACCCGGACGGCAAATTCGACATCACCGGGGTCAAGTCGGAGTCGTGGCATGTGCGGTATGTAGGGCGGGAGGTGGCCGAATATATCACGCAAAATGGCCTCACATTGGAGGAATTTGACATTCAACGGCGGGAAGCGCTTGAAAAGTAGGGTTTCCGGGCAAAAAAAGTTGTAAAAATGCGAAACAACCTCTTGCAAATCTTGCGGAGGTTGTTTATACTAGTAGGGCTGTCGTTCTGGGATGAAGCGGTAAGTTACCGGTTGGCCGCCGGATAATTATCGCGGACCATGTCCGGACAATCGGGCGACGGGCTCCTGTCCCGCCGCGATGGTTTTCTAAATGGAAACACACGGCCCGGTGTACAGGCGGCTCGATAAAAAAGGAGGAAAAGACGTGGCCAATCAGAAAATCCGTATCAAGCTCAAGGCGTACGAACACAACATCATCGACCAATCCGCAGAGCGCATCGTTGAGACGGCAAAGCGGACCGGCGCAAAGGTATCCGGGCCGATCCCGCTGCCGACCGAGAAGGAAATTGTCACCATCCTGCGCGCTCCCCATAAGTACAAGGATTCCCGTGAGCAGTTCGAGCTCCGCACCCACAAGCGCTTGATCGACATCCTCAGCCCCACCCCCCGTACCGTGGACGCGCTGACGAAGATCGACTTGCCGGCGGGCGTGGAAATCGAGATCAAGCTGTGATTTGAGCGTAACAGGAGGTTTTACGATGAACAAAGCTATCGTCGGCAAGAAGGTTGGCATGACGCAGGTATTCACGCCCGATGGGCGCCTGCTGCCCGTCACCGTCATCCAGGCCGGCCCCTGCACCGTCGTGCAGAAGAAAACCGTCAAGTCGGACGGATATTCCGCGATCCAGGTCGGTTTCGACGCCATTCCCGAGTACCGGGTCAAGAAGTTGGTCAACAAGCCGCAGGCCGGCCACTTCAAGAAGGCGGGCGTCGCCCCGACGCGCAGGCTCCGCGAGCTGCGTCTCGCTGACAGCGATTCCTACGAAGTGGGCCAGGTCATCAAGGCCGATGTCTTCGCCGAAGGCGATAAGATCGACGTGACCGGCATCTCCAAGGGCCACGGCTTCACTGGCGTTATCCAGCGCTGGAACCAGCACACAGGCCCCATGGCGCACGGCTCCAAGTATCACCGCGGTGTGGGTTCGATGGGTGCGAACTCCGACCCGTCCCGCGTGTTCAAGAATAAACACATGGCCGGTCAGTACGGCGTGGAGAAGGTCACCATCCAGAACCTCTCCGTGGTACGCGTGGACAAAGAGCGCGACCTGCTGCTCGTGCGCGGCGCGGTACCCGGCCCCAACGGCGGCTTGCTGATCGTTCGCAACGCCGTGAAGGCTTGAGGAAGGGAGATACGACGAAAATGCCTACTGTCAACCTGAAAAATACCGAAGGTAAGACCGTCGGCCAGATCGAGCTCAGCGATGCGCTCTTTGGCGTAGAGGTCAACCCGTTTGCGATGCACATGGTCGTGCGCGCCATCCTCAATGGCCGCCGCCTGGGCACTCAGGCCGCCAAGACCCGCAGCGAAGTGCGCGGCGGCGGCAAGAAGATCTACCGCCAGAAGGGCACTGGCCGCGCGCGCCATCACGGCAGCCGCGCTCCGCAGTTCAAAAAGGGCGGCGTCGTCTTCGCGCCCAAGCCCCGCGATTACGACATTTCCGTGCCCAAGAAGGTCCGCCGTCTGGCGATGCGCTCGGCCTTCACGTCTAAGGCGCAGGCCGATGAGATCATCGTGCTCGACCGCCTCAGCCTCTCCCAGCCCAAGACCCGCGAGATGGTCAAGGTGCTCCGCAACCTCGGCGCCACCAAGAAGGCGCTGGTGCTGGTAGCCCAGAAGGACGAGGCGCTGCTGCGCGCCAGCCGGAACATTCCGGGCGTCACCGTCGCGCTGATCAACACCATCAACGTCTACGAGATCCTGCGCCATGACGCGTTCATTCTCACGCAGGACGCCGTCCGCCAGGCCGAGGAGGTGTACGCGTAATGAAAAACGTCCATGACATCATCCGCCGCCCGGTGCTGACCGAAAAGGCATACGACGGATTCGCGGATAAGAAGTACGTGTTTGAGGTGGCAGTTTCCGCCACCCGTACCGAGATCAAGAACGCGGTGCAGGAAATCTTCGGCGTGAAGGTCGAAAAGGTCAACACGCTGCGCACCATGGGCAAGATCAAGCGGCAGGGCAAAACATCCGGCCGCACGCCCGAAATCAAGAAAGCCTATGTCACGCTTAAGAAGGATTCCAAGGATATCGAATTCTTCGAAGGCATGGCGCAGTAAAGGGAGGTCACAGGAATGGGCATCAGAGTTTACAAGCCGACATCCCCCGCACGGCGCTTCATGTCGGTGCTGACATACGAGGAGCTCACCAAAAAAGCGCCCGAGCGTTCCTTGACCGAAAGCCTCAAGAAGAACGCAGGCCGCAACCATCATGGCAAGATCACCGTTCGCCACCAGGGCGGCGGCAACAAGGTCAAGTACCGCCTGATCGATTTCAAGCGCGACAAGGACGGCATCCCCGCGAAGGTCGCCGCGATTGAATATGACCCGAACCGTTCGGCGTTCATCGCGCTGCTGAATTACCTTGATGGCGAGAAGCGTTACATCCTGGCGCCGCAGGGCCTCAAGGCAGGCGACACCGTCGTTTCCGGCCCTGGCTCGGACATCAAGCCCGGCAACGCGCTCCCGATCGCGAACATCCCGCTGGGCACGCTGATCCACAATGTGGAGCTGAAGGTTGGCCGTGGCGGCCAGCTGGTGCGCAGCGCCGGCAATGCCGCGCAGCTGATGGCGAAGGAAGGCGCGTACGCGCAGGTCCGCCTGCCGTCCGGCGAAGTCCGCAAGATCCCCATGGGCGCCAAGGCGACGATCGGCACCGTCGGCAACTCGGACCACGAGAACGTCCGCATCGGCAAGGCTGGCCGCAGCCGCCATATGGGCATCCGCCCCTCCGTCCGCGGCGTCGTCATGAACCCCTGCGACCACCCGCACGGCGGCGGCGAGGGCAAGAGCCCGGTTGGCATGCCCGCCCCGGTAACCCCGTGGGGCAAGGTTGCACTCGGCCTTAAGACGCGCAAGCACAAGAAGTATTCCAACAACATGATCGTCAAGCGCGCTGGCAAGAAGTAAGGAGGCAAAGGCATGAGCAGATCCATTAAAAAAGGCCCGTTCGTCAGCGAACGCCTTTTCCAGAAAATCGTCGAGATGAACAACGCCGGCAAAAAGACCGTGCTGAAGACCTGGAGCCGCGCGAGCACCATCTTCCCCGATTTCGTCGGCCATACCATTGCTGTCCATGACGGGCGCAAGCACGTGCCGGTCTACGTAACGGAAGAAATGGTCGGACACAAGCTGGGCGAGTTCGCCCCCACCCGCACGTTCCGCGGCCACGCGGGCGAAAAGGCATCGGGCCGTAAGTAAAGGAGATGAGATGAATGGCCACCAGAACCCGTGAAAAGGCGGAAGCCAGGCACGCGACCGCCGACAAGCGGCCCCATGCGATTGCCAAGCACATCCGCATCTCCCCCCGCAAAGTCAAGATCGTCATCGACTTGATCCGCGGCAAGCAGGTAGACCAGGCGCTGGCGATCCTGATGTACACCCCCAAGGCCGCCGCCCCTGTCGTGGAAAAGCTTCTCAATTCCGCCGTTGCCAACGCGGAGAACAACCTGGAGCTTTCCCGCCGTGACCTGTATGTTGCCGAAGTATACGCCAACCCGGGTCCCACGCTGAAGCGCTACGTAGCCCGCTCACGCGGCAGCGCGTCGCCGATGCTCAAGCGCACGAGCCACATCACCGTCGTGCTGGACACCCGGGAGTAAGAGGGAGAAGGAGGAATCACTTTGGGTCAGAAAGTAAATCCCCATGGAGCGCGCGTAGGCGTCATCATGGATTGGAGCACCCGCTGGTTTGCCAATAAAAAGGATTTCGCCAACAACCTTGAGGCGGACTTCAAACTTCGCAAAATGCTCAAGGAAAAGCACAATGCCGCCGGTATTTCGCGCATCGACATCGAGCGCTCCACCGGCAAGCTCACCGTGACACTGTTCACCGCCAAGCCGGGCGTTGTCATCGGCAAGGGCGGCGCGGGCGTTGAAGCCCTCAAGAAGGAAATCGAAGGCTTCGCGAAGATGCCCGTTTCGCTCAACATCATGGAGATCAAGAATCCCGAGGTCGACGCGCAGCTCGTCGCCGAGAGCATCGCCCAGCAGCTGGAGCGCCGCATCTCGTTCCGCCGCGCAATGAAACAGTCGATCCAGCGCGCCATGAAGGGCGGCGCCAAGGGCATCAAGACCGCGGTCAACGGTCGCCTTGGCGGCGCGGACATCGCCCGCAGCGAGGGCTACCACGAGGGGTCCATCCCGCTACAGACGCTGCGCGCGAACATCGATTACGGCTTTGCGGAGGCGAAGACCACCTACGGCCGTATCGGCGTGAAGGTATGGATTTACAAGGGGCAGATCCTGCCCAAGAGCAAAAAGAACCCTGTCCGGGCCGAAGGAGGCAGATAAACCATGTTGATGCCCAAAAGAGTCAAGCGGCGTCGCGTCTTCCGCGGCCGTATGAAGGGTAAGGCCCATCGCGGCAATTTCGTGTCCAATGGCGAATTCGGCCTGATGGCCACCGAGCCCGCGTGGATTACCTCCAACCAGATCGAAGCCGCCCGTGTCGCCCTGACGCGGTACACCAAGCGCGGCGGCCAGGTTTGGATCAAGATTTTCCCTGATAAGCCCGTTACCGAAAAGCCCGCCGAGACCCGCATGGGCAGCGGCAAGGGCTCGCCCGAATACTGGGTGGCGGTGGTCAAGCCCGGCCGGGTCCTCTTTGAGATTGGCGGGGTGGAGGAGAGCATGGCGCGCGAGGCGCTCCGTCTTGCGGCGCACAAGCTACCGATTAAGACCAAGTTTGTCACCAGAGCACAGACCGCGGGAGGTGAGGCTGAATGAAGGCGAGCGAGATGAAGCAGATGAACGCCGACGCCCTTGAGGCCAAGGTGAAGGAGCTCAAGGCCGAGCTGTTCAACCTCCGTTTCCAGCTTGCCACAGGTCAGCTGGAGAACACCATGGTGATCCGCGAAGTGCGGCGCGATATCGCGCGGGCCAAGACGCTGATCCGCGAGAAGCAGCTCAAGGCGTGAGGAGAAGGGAGAAACAAACCATGGCCGAACAAAGAGGCATTCGCAAGACCCGCACCGGCGTGGTCGTTAGCGATAAGATGGATAAGACCATCGTTGTTGCCATCCGCACGCGCGTCAAGCACCCGCTGTACGGAAAGATCATGAACCGCACCACCAAGCTCAAGGCGCACGACGAAAACAACGAGTGCGGCATGGGCGATACCGTAATGGTGATGGAGACCCGCCCGATTAGCAAGGATAAGCACTGGCGTCTGGTCGAAATCGTCGAGAAAGCCAAGTAAGAAGGAGGGAGCCCCGTGATTCAGCCGCAAACCCGTTTGAAGGTGGCCGACAACTCCGGCGCGAAGGAAATTATGTGCATTCGCGTTCTGGGCGGCTCCTTTCGCCGCGACGGCGGCATCGGCGATGTCATCGTCGCCAGCGTAAAATCCGCTAACCCCGGCGGCACCGTGAAGAAGGGCGACGTGGTCAAGGCCGTCATCGTGCGCATGCATAAGCAGAAGCGCCGTCCGGATGGCAGCTACATCCGCTTTGACGACAACGCCGCCGTGATCATCAACGACCAGAAGCAGCCCCGCGGCACGCGCATCTTTGGGCCTGTGGCGCGCGAACTGCGCGAGAAGGACTACATGAAGATCGTCTCGCTCGCGCCGGAAGTGCTGTAAGGAGAGTGGACGAGAATGAACAAGATGCAGAAGATCCACGTCCGGTCCGGCGACAACGTCGTTGTGATTTCCGGTGACGAAAAGGGCAAGAAGGGCAAGGTCATGCGCGCGTTGCCTAAGACCGGCCGCGTGGTCGTCGAAGGCGTTGCCATGGTCACCAAACACCAGAAGTCCCGCGGCCAGGGCATGCCGGGCGGCATCATCCACAAGGAAGCCGCCATCGCCGCCTCCAACGTGATGCTCGTGTGCGCCAAGTGCGGCAAGGCCACCCGCAACGCCCACAAGATTCTCGCGGATGGCAAGAAGGTGCGCGTGTGCAAGAAGTGCGGCGCCGCCTTCGAGAACTAGGAGGAGACTGAAGATGGAAAACCGTCTAAAGAATAAATACGTGGCCGAGGTCATGCCTGCGCTCCAGCAGAAGTTTGGCTACAAGAACGTCAATCAGGTTCCCAAGGTTGAGAAGATCGTCATCAACATGGGCCTGGGCGATTGCAAGGACAACGCCAAGGGTCTGGAGGCCGCCGTGGGCGATCTGAAGACCATCTCCGGCCAGAAGCCGATCGTCACCAAGGCGAAGAAGTCCGTCGCGAACTTCAAGCTCCGCGAGGGCATGAACGTCGGCGCGAAGGTGACGTTGCGCGGCGAGCGCATGTACCAGTTCTACGACAAGCTCGTCAACATCGCCCTTCCGCGCGTCCGTGACTTCCACGGCGTATCGGTCAAGGCGTTTGACGGCCGCGGGAACTACGCGCTGGGCATCCGTGAGCAGCTGCTCTTCCCGGAAATCGAGTATGACAAGGTAGAGAAGATCCGCGGCATGGAGATGATCATCGTCACCACCGCCAAGACGGACGAAGAAGCCCGCGAACTGCTGCGCCTGATGGGCATGCCGTTCGCCCAAGCGTAAGGAGGAGGAGATACAATGGCGAAACTTAGCATGAAGCTCAAGCAGCAGCGCGAGCCCAAGTTCTCCACCCGGGCTTACACCCGCTGCCGCCTGTGCGGCCGTCCGCACTCGGTGCTCCGCAAGTACGGCGTATGCCGCATTTGCTTCCGCGAGCTGGCGTACGCCGGCCAGATCCCCGGCGTCCGCAAGGCGAGCTGGTAAAGGAGGTACAGACATGGTCGTGAATGATCCCATCGCCGATATGCTGACCAGAATCCGCAATGCGCAGATCGCTGGACATGACAATGTGAGCATCCCGGCTTCGAACATGAAGAAGTCGATCGCGAAGATCCTGCTGAACGAAGGCTTCGTCAAGAACATCGAGTACGTGAACGATGGGCTGCAGGGCTCCATCCGCGTTACGCTCAAATACGCCGACAAGCGCCCCGTGATCGTCGGCCTCAAGCGCATCAGCCGTCCGGGCCTGCGCGTCTACGCCAAGTGCAACGAGATCCCCAAGGTTCTCGGCGGCCTGGGCACCGCGATCATCTCCACCCCCAAGGGTGTGATGACCGACAAGGAATGCCGCAAGAACGCTGTCGGCGGCGAAGTGCTGGCGTACATCTGGTAAGGTAGGTAAACTAGCTCTCGGCGTAACCCCTCCCTAGTGGGGGTTCCGTAGGGGGGGCAGCAGTCCCCCATGCGAAGCGCGGACAGCGCGAAGAACGGTAGGGCCCCCGGCATCGTCCCGGAGAGGGCTATTCCGTAAGGAGGAAAAGCATGTCTCGTATCGGCAAACTCCCCATCAAGGTTCCGGCGAACGTCAAAGTGGACATCGCTGCGGACGGCACCGTCACGGCCAAGGGGCCCAAGGGCACCCTGTCCGAGCAGGTCAAGGGCGGCATCCAGGTTCATGAAGAAGATGGATTCCTCATTCTGACCCGTCCCACTGACAACAAGCCGCATAAGGCCCTTCACGGCCTGTACCGCGCGCTGGTTAACAATCTGGTCGTCGGCGTGACCGACGGCTTCTCCAAAACCCTGGAGATGGTCGGAACCGGCTACCGCGCGCAGGTTCAGGGCGATACGCTCACCATCAACATCGGTTTCAGCCACCCCGTTGTCATGAAGGCGCCCGAGAACATCCAGTTCGAAGTGCCTGCCCCCACGAAGATCATCGTTAAGGGCATCAACAAGCAGCAGGTGGGCAACCTTGCCGCCGACATTCGCAAGATTCGTAAGCCGGAGCCGTACCTGGGCAAGGGCATTAAGTACGAAAATGAGCATATCCGCCGCAAGGAAGGCAAGACCGGTAAGTAATAGAAAGGGAGTGAGCGCGAATGTTCAACAAAAGGGACAAAAATGAGGTTCGCAAGATCCGTCACGAGCGCGTCCGGCAGAAGATCACCGGCACGCCCGAGTCGCCCAGGCTCTGCGTGTTCCGCAGCCTGAAGCATATCTACGCCCAGCTCATCGATGATTCCAAGGGCGTAACGCTGGTTTCTGCCTCGACGCTGGATCCGGCCATCCAAGGCCAGTTGGAAGAGATCAACAAAAAAGGCGCGGCGAAGCTGGTTGGCAAGACCATCGGCGAGCGTGCGCTGCAAGCAGGCTTCAAGTCCGTGGTGTTCGACCGCGGCGGCTACGTGTACACGGGCCGCGTGCAGGCCGTCGCTGAAGGCGCCAGAGAAGCCGGATTGGAGTTCTGAGTATGGAAAACAATCAAAACAACAACCAGCATCATGGCCGTGACAATCGGGATGGAAACCGCCCGCCCCGCCGGGATGACCGTGGGCCGCGCCGTGATCGCCGCGACCGCATGGACGAACCCCAGGAGTTCAAAGAGAAGCTCGTCGCCGTCAACCGTGTTACCAAGGTTGTCAAGGGCGGCCGTAACTTCCGCTTTTCCGCGCTGGTCGTCATCGGCGACGAGAAGGGCCGTGTAGGCGTTGGTATGGGCAAGGCCACTGAAATTCCCGAGGCCATCCGCAAGGCGGTTGAAGCCGCGAAGAAGAACCTGATCACCGTGCCGTTTAAGGATGCGACGATTCCCCACGAGGCGATTGGCCGCTTCGGCACCGGCAAGGTGCTGCTGCTGCCGGCCCCCGCAGGAACCGGCGTTATCGCGGGCGGTCCGGCTCGCGCCGTGCTTGAGCTGTGTGGTATCAAGGATATCCGCACCAAGTCCTACGGCACGAACAACCCGATCAACATGGTCAAGGCGACGCTGGCAGGCCTTGCGACGCTCCGCAGCGCGGAACAGGTTGCTAAGCTCCGCGGCAAGACCGTTGAAGAGTTGTTGGGCTGAGGAGGGCGAAAGAGATGAAGAAGCTGAAGATTACGCTAAAGAAATCGCCTATTTCCAGCCTTAAAAAGCACATTCGCACCGTTGAGGCGCTGGGCCTTCACAAGTTGCACCAGTCCGTGGTGCATGAGGACAACCCCTCCATTCGCGGAATGATCTTTGTGGTCAAGCACATGGTCGCCGTGGAAGAGATTGACCAGTAAGGAGGCTACCCGGATGAAGCTATACGAACTGTCTCCCGCGCCGGGTTCGGTCACCTCGCCCAAGCGTCTTGGCCGCGGCCCCGGGTCGGGCCTGGGCAAGACCAGCGGCAAGGGCCATAAAGGCGCCAAGGCCCGCAGCGGCCATGGCAAGGGTTCCTACTTTGAGGGCGGCCAGCTCCCGTTGACGCGCCGCCTGCCCAAGCTTGGCTTTACCAATATCTTCCGCAAGGAGTACGCGATCGTCAACGTGTCCGCGCTGGATGCATTCGAAGATGGCGCTACTGTGGATATCAGCGACATGATGGCCAAGGGCCTGGTCAAGAAGCCGCTGTGCGGCCTGAAGATCATGGGCAATGGCGACATCACCAAGAAGCTGACCGTGAAGGCGGCGAAGTTCACCGCCTCTGCAAAAGAGAAGATCGAGGCCATTGGCGGGAAAGCCGAGGTGGTCTGAGATGCTTGAGACGCTTCGCAATGCATGGCGGATTGAGGACCTTCGCAAGAAGATCCTCTATACGCTGTTCATGCTGCTGATCTACCGTCTGGCGGGCGTTATTCCGGTAGCGGGCATCGACACTGCGGTCGTCGCCTCGGCGATGGAGCAATTCTCGCTCCTGGGCTTCCTGGGTTCGATGACCGGCGGCCAGTTCTCCCAGATGACCATCATGGCCATGGGTATCAGCCCCTACATCAACGCGTCGATTATCATGCAGCTGCTGGGCGTTGCCATTCCGTACCTGGAGAACCTCCAGAAGGAAGGCGAAGAAGGCCGCAAGAAGATCGCGCAGATCACCCGTTACGTCACCGTCGTGCTGGGCTTCGTGCAGGCCGTCGGCCTGGTGGTCGGCATGGGCGCGATGAAGTCGGGCGAGTTCGGCTCCCCGTTTGTTACCTCCATGTGTATCGGCCTTTCGATGGCGGCGGGCTCTACGCTGGCGATGTGGATCGGCGAGCGGATCACCGAAAAGGGCATTGGCAACGGCGTCTCGCTGTTGATTTTCTCGGGTATCATCGCTTCGCTGTTTAATTGGTGCGCCTCGGGTATCTCGGCGCTGTTCACCACGACGCTGACCGTCGGCAATATCGTTACCGCGATCCTGCTGATCATCGGCATCCTGGTCATGGTCACGGCCGTGACGTTCGTCGACATGGGCGAGCGCCGCGTGCCGGTACAGTATGCCAAGCGCATGGTCGGTCGCAAGATGTACGGCGGCCAGAGCACACACATCCCGATGAAGGTCAACTCCTCGGGCGTGCTCCCGCTGATCTTTGCGTACTCCATCATGCAGTTCCCGGGTACGATCATGGCCTTCTGGTCGAACAGCTCTATTTCGTTGTGGTGGAATGATTTCTTCATGAAGAGCGTATGGTATCAATTGGTACTTGCGGTCATGATTCTGTTCTTCGCCTATTTCTACACGAGCATTTCTTTCAACCCGATTGAGATCGCCAAGAACATGCAGCAGAACGGCGGCACAATCCCGGGCATTCGCCAGGGCAAGCCCACCAGCGATTATCTGGGCAGGATTTCCAGCCGTATCACGTTGTTTGGCGGTATCTTTCTCGCCGTACTGGCGACGATTCCCACGCTCGTCACCATGTGGAGCGGTATGGCGCTTCCGTTCGCGGCCAGCTCGCTCTTGATCGCGGTTTCGGTTTCACTAGAGACGACGCGCCAGCTCGAAAGTCAGATGCTGATGCGTCACTATAAGGGTTTCCTCTAAGATGTATCCACGTGTTTGAAAGGGGGATGCGCATGAAAAACATCATTTTTCTGGGGCCTCCTGGCTCCGGTAAAGGAACGCACGCGCACAAGGCAAGCCGGGCGATGGGCATTCCCCGCCTCTCAACCGGGGATATGCTCCGCGAACATATGAAGATGGACACGGCGCTAGGGCGCGAGGCGAAGGCCTTTATTGAGGCCGGGCAGCTTGTGCCCGATACCCTTGTCATTGAGATGATCAAGGAACGGCTGGCCGAACCGGACTGTGCGAATGGCGTCATCTTTGATGGCTTCCCGCGCACCGAGCCGCAGGCCGAGGCACTGGATGCCATCGCCCAGATCGACCTGGTGCTGAACCTGGAGATCGAGGACGAGTCGATTGTGAGCCGCATGAAGGGCCGCCGCGTGTGCCCGGGGTGCGGGTTTACCTCGCACACCAGCTGGCTGGGCGAGCGCGCTGATTGCCCGCAGTGCGGGCAGGCGCTGACCATCCGCAAGGACGACGCGCCGGAGACGGTGCTTAACCGCCTGGCGGTCTATCACGCCCAGACCAAACCGCTGATCGCGTACTACACCGGCCGGGGCCTCCTGCGTTCCGTTAGCTCGGACGGAGAGGTTTCTCAGGTGGAGGAGCGCGTGCAGAAGGCGCTGCAGTGATTACGCTCAAGAACGCTGAGCAGGCCGCCAAAATGCGCGTGGCCGGCCACCTTCTGGAGGATGTGCTTGCGCAGGTGTGTGCGGCGGTTGCGCCGGGCGTCACCACCAAGCAGCTCAACCAGTTGGCGGACCGCCTGATCCGCAAGGCTGGCGCAGTCCCCTCGTTTTATGGCTACCAAGGTTTTCCAGCTTCGCTCTGCACGTCGGTGAATGACGCGGTGGTGCACGGCATCCCGGATGATAAGCCGCTTATCGAAGGGTCGATCGTCGGCCTGGACATCGGCCTGATCCTGGATGGCTGGCAGGCAGACATGGCGCGAACGGTTCCCGTTGGCGCTATCATGCCCGAAGCCGCCAAGTTGATCCGGGTGACGGAGCGCTGTTTCTGGGATTCGCTGAAGTTTTGCCGCGAAGGCTGCCGCATCGGTGACATATCGCACGCCGTGCAGGCCTGTGCTGAGGCGGAAGGTTACTCCGTTGTCCGCGCCCTCTGCGGGCATGGTATTGGCCGCGAGATGCACGAGGACCCTGAGGTCGCCAACTATGGCGCCGCGGGACGTGGCTTCCGGCTTCGCCAGGGGATGACGCTCGCGATCGAGCCGATGATCAACCTGGGCGGCTACGAAGTCCGCATGGACGGCTGGGATGTCCGTACACGGGATGGCTCCCTCAGCGCCCACTACGAAAACACCGTCCTGATCACTGCGGGCGATCCTGAGGTGCTTACAATGAAGGCGGCGGGTGGCCCCGGATGAACAAGATCCCCATCGAGCCGGGCCGGACGGTGCTCTCCAAAGCAGGGCGCGACGCCGGAAGGCTTTTCGTGGTGCTCCGGGCGGATGACACCTTCGCCTATGTGGCCGATGGCGGCCTGCGCAAGGTGGAAGCCCCCAAGAAAAAAAAGCGTATGCATTTGCGGGCGACACCGGAATTTTTTGCCAGCGTAGCGGGGATGCTACAGGATGGTAAAATGCCGACCAATGCTGAAATCCGCGGACTACTGCTCAGCGGGTCATCAGCCTCAAGGGAGGAAAATCGATTTGGCCAAGACTGATGTTATCGAGGTGGAAGGCGTCGTCGTAGAGGCGCTGCCCAACGCCATGTTCCAGGTGGAGTTGCCCAACGGGCATCGCATCATGGCCCATATTTCCGGGAAAATGCGCATGCACTTCATCCGCATCTATCCGGGGGATAAGGTTACGATGGAACTTTCGCCCTATGATCTGACCCGCGGTCGGATTACCTGGCGGAGCAAGGCATAAGCGAGGCGCCTGCCCGCGAGGGAAGGCACGAGAAAAAGGGAGGAAATGACCATGAAAGTACGTCCGTCCGTCAAGCCCATTTGCGAAAAGTGCAAGATCATCCGCCGCAAGGGCCGCGTGATGATTATCTGCGAGAACCCCAAGCACAAGCAGAAGCAGGGCTGACGGGTTGTTGCGGTAAGGGGAGACGCTGGGGGACGCTGTCCCCCAGACCCCCTGCCAGGAGGCCAGCCTCCTGGACCTCCGACATTTCGCCTCACGGCGGGTAGAGCTTTTATCAGCAGATAGAACACAACCCGCCCGCAGGCGAAATGTTGGGTTTCCAAAGGGCGATGCCCTTTGGTAGGGGGTCCAGGGGGACAAAGTCCCCCTGGCGTTCTCCCCGTCCCCCCTCCGACGGTTTACCTTTCGGGCGGCTACACAGACTTCACCGCTCTGTGTCTCCGAAGGGTTTCCATATAGAGTATCTAGGCGTATCTGATCCTAACCACACAGCACGGAGGTAAACCTATGGCACGTATATCAGGCGTAGACCTGCCCCGGGACAAGCGCGTTGAAATCGGCATTACCTATATCTACGGTATCGGCCTGCCGACCGCGCAGAAAATCATCAAGGAAACCGGCATCAATCCGGACACGCGCGTGAAGGATCTGACCGAACAGGAGATCAACAAGCTGCGCGAGTACATCGAGCACAACGTAAAGGTGGAGGGCGACCTTCGCCGTGAAATTTCCCTGAATATCAAGCGCCTGGTGGAAATCGGCTGCTATCGCGGTGTGCGCCACCGCCGTAACCTGCCCGTCCGCGGACAGAATACCAAGCAGAACGCACGCACCCGCAAGGGTCCCAAGAAGCAGGTTGCCGGCAAGAAAAAGGCGACGAGGTAAGGGAGGTAATCACCAATGGCACCGAAAAAAAATCTCAAGCGCGTAACCCGCAAGCGCCGCGAGAAAAAGCTCGTGGAGCGTGGCGCGGCGCATATCCGCTCTTCCTTCAACAACACCATCGTCACGCTGACGGACATCAACGGCAACGCCCTCTCTTGGGCCAGCGCCGGCGGGCTCGGTTTCCGCGGCAGCAAGAAGTCCACGCCGTTCGCGGCGCAGATGGCTGCTGAGACGGCTGCCAAGGCCGCGATGGAATACGGCCTGAAGACCGTCGAAGTGTACGTCAAGGGTCCGGGCTCGGGACGCGAGGCCGCCATCCGTTCACTGCAGGCCGCAGGGCTTGAAGTCAACATGATCAAGGACGTAACACCCATCCCGCACAACGGCTGCCGCCCGCCCAAGCGCCGCCGCGTGTAATGCTGGCCGCAAGATATTAGGAGGTACCAATAACATGGCAAGATATACCGGTTCTGTTTGCCGTCTGTGCCGCCGCGAAGGTACGAAGCTCTTCCTCAAGGGAGACAAGTGCTATTCGCCCAAGTGCACCTTTAACGTTCGCCCCACCCCTCCGGGCCAGCATGGGCAGGCGCGCCAGCGCAAGGTGTCGGAGTACGGCATCCAGCTGCGCGAGAAGCAGAAGTGCCGCCGCGCGTACGGCATCATGGAAGGGCAGTTCCAGCGCTACTACGAGAAGGCCAGCAACATGCGTGGCGTCACGGGCGAAAACCTCCTGGCGCTGCTTGAGCGCCGGCTGGATAACGTCGTGTACCGCCTGGGCCTGGGCGATTCCCGCCCGCAGGCGCGCCAGTTTGTGCTGCACGGCCATGTGCGCGTCAACGGCCAGAAGGTCAACATTCCTTCGTTCCTCGTGAAGGAAGGGGACGTGATCACGCTACGTGAGCGCTCCAAGGAAATGGAACACTTCAAGGCGCTGAAGGAAGGCACTGGCCGCATCGTGCCCAAGTGGCTGACGCTGGATGCCGAGAACCTGACCGCCAACGTCGCGGCAGCCCCGCGGCGCGAGGACATTGACATGACGATCAACGAACAGCTCATCGTCGAGTATTACTCCCGCTAATCTGTTTTGTTTTACCCATCGACGGTTTATGAGGGAGGATAGCCCAAATGAGCATGACCGAGTTCGAAAAACCAAAGATCGAGCGCGTAGAGATCAGCGAGAAGTTTGGAAAATTCGTTGTAGAGCCCCTGGAGCGTGGCTTCGGCCAGACGCTCGGCAACGCACTACGGCGTGTGCTGCTCTCGTCGCTGCCCGGCGCGGCGGTTACAAGCGTGCGCATCGAGGGCGTGCAACATGAGTTTTCCACTGTCAACGGCGTGAAGGAAGACGTCACCGAGATCATCTTGAACCTCAAGATGCTCGCGGTGCGCCTGCACGCCGATGGCGTCAAGACGATCACCATCGATAAAAAAGGCCCCCTGGATCTGACCGCCGCGCACCTGGGCGTGGACAGCGAAGTGGAAATCATCAACAAGGACCTGCACATTGCCTCTCTGAACGAGGATGCGCACCTGCAGATGACCCTCACGCTGGACAAGAACCGCGGGTATGTGACGGCCGAACGCAACAAGCAGTCCAACATGCCCATCGGGGTAATCCCGATGGATTCCATCTTCACGCCGATCACCAAGGTGAACTACACGGTTGAGGACACCCGCGTCGGGCAGATCACGGACTATGACAAGCTGACGCTGGAAGTGTGGACGGACGGTTCCGTTAACCCCGATGAGGCGATCAGCATTGCCGCGAAGATTCTGAGCGGCCATCTGACGCTGTTCACGGGCCTCACCGAGCGTTCCGCCGCGGTGGACTTCAACGAGCCCGAGGATAACAAGAAGGAAAAGGTCCTGGAAATGACCATTGAGGAGCTGGACCTCTCCGTTCGTGCCTATAACTGCCTCAAGCGCGCCGGCATCAACACGGTTTCCGAGCTGGTGCAGCGCAATCAGGAGGACATGATGAAGGTGCGCAACCTCGGCAAGAAGTCGCTGGAGGAAGTGGAGCTGAAGCTGATTGCCCTGGGGCTTGGCCTGCGCGCTTCCGACGAATAAGACAAATCCGTTTCCAAGGATAAAGGAGGTTTCCCATGGCATCGCAACGCAAACTGGGCAGGCCCGCTGATCAGCGCAAGGCCCTGCTGCGCAACCAGGTCTCCCAGCTGATCTGGCATGGCAAGATCGAGACCACGCTGGCGCGCGCCAAGGAAGTCCGCTCAGTGGCCGAACGCCTGATCACGCTGGCGATCCGCGAGTGCGACAACAACGTCGAGGTCACCAAGGAATACAACAACGAGAAGGGCCAGACCGTCTCCATCACCGTGACGAACGACCTGCCCTCCAAGCTGCATGCGCGCCGCATGATCATGGCGACGCTGTATGACATCAAGGAAGTCAAGAAGGGCGACGAGTCCAAGGCCGACTTCCGCGAGCGCACCAAGGACAACAAGCACCCGATCGTGGAAAAGCTTTTCCGCGAGATCGGCCCGAAGTTCAAGAAGCGCAACGCTGACAAGGGCTGCGCGGGCGGTTACACGCGGATCATCCGCAAGGGTCCCCGCCGGGGCGATGCGGCCGAAATGGTCATCATCGAGATCATATAAGGCAAATAGTGGGCGATGGCGGCGAGCGCGGGCGTGTTCGCCGTTTCGCTTTAACAATTCATGTTAGGAGGGACTATCGATGATTTCGGATAAAATCACTGTGTCGGACAAGAGCAATGACTCCATAGCCATTGAAACCGCGCTGAATATGGTAGAGAAGACTGCGGGTTACTGCGGCTATAACGATAAAGAAGCGAAGAACCTGCGCCTGCTGGCTGAGGAAATGGTGGCGGGTTCCGCTGTTATCCTGGACGTGTTCGACGGGCGCCTCTGGGTGCAGAGCGAGGGCGGCGTGTTTCAGATCCTGCTGGAGATGACCGGCATGTTCACCCAGGCCGAGCGCGAGCACCTCATCTCGCTGACGCGCGACAACAAGAACACCATGCCCAAGGGCTTCTTTGGCAAGCTGGCGATGATGCTGGGCAACGCGATCACAGGCGATAGCTACTATCCCTACGGTGCGATGGAACCTTACGGCGCGGGCGGGGAGATCCTCTGGGGATCGATGCAGATCGCGGAGCAAATGGCCGAGATGGACAAGAAAGCAAACGCGGACCCTGAGCTTTCGGGCATTGAGAAGAAGATCATGAATGGCCTGGCGGACGATGTAATCGTCAGCGCGCGGCCGGACCGGGTAACGATCACCGTGATGAAGGCGCTGCCGAAGCGGTGAAGTGTGGGGGACGAAAAGAACGCCGGGGGACGCTGTCCCCCGGGCCCCCTGCCAAAGGGGCCTTGCCCCTCTGGACTCCCAACCTCGCCTGCGGGCGGGGTTGTTTTATTGCAGAAGATAATTTCTTCCCGCCGTGAGGCGAAACGTTGGGTTTCCAAAGGGCAAGGCCCTTTGGTAGGGGGTCTGGGGGACAAAGTCCCCCAGCGTTCCCTCGCCCCGTTCCCCTGTTCCAGTCAGTTCTTCGGGTTTGGATACAATGTACTGGGTGAATCCACGCGGTTCAGGTCGTCCCAGATGATGACCTTGTACGGCTTGCCGCGCTTGAAGTTGTCCCAGATCCAACGCATGTTGTAGCCGTCGTCGTTCTTCAGGCGCTGCACGCGGATGCAACCGTGGCTTTGCTTGGTGCCCAGGTAGCCCTCAAAAGATGAGTAATCACGGCTGCCATCGGCGCGCTCCTTGTGGGGAACCTCGTGGATGAGGATGCCGCCGTTGATGCGGATCGCCAGGTCGCAGATCATGTTGCCGGAGGTGAAAGCGCCTGTGTGGCTTATGGTGATGTACTCGCCCGCGATCGTTTCGTTGTAGTACTTCTTATCGGAGATAAGGCCGGTGGCGATCAGGAACTCCGTTACGCGCACGCCGTCTTTGTACAGGTACATACGCTGCGTTTTCTTGTCAATCAGCAGCGCCATGTCCGTCATGACCTCTACCGTTTTCAGGTTCTTGGCCAGCACATAGCCCTGCTTTACGTCATACGCGTGGGCGATCTCTTCTTCCGTTTTGGGGTTGTAGTTCTCGTCATAGTTGCTGAACGCTTCCACCAGTACGTAGCCATGTTCGTTCGGCTCACCAATAACGTGCAGTCCCTGCGATTGCGCGTGCAACTGGGCGATCTTCTCGCCCGTGCCGTCCGGGTTTTGCATCATCCAGGTGTGCACCTTGGGCTTGGCGTCCAGCCCGCCGTCATAGACGACAATTGGCTGCATCAGGATGTCCCAGATTACGGCATCGTCCAGCTCGCCCGGTGTCATGGACCAGAAGGTGCCATCGTCAATGGTGGAGTATGGCGGCGATACCAGCGCGGGTTCCGGCGTGGGGGCGGGGGTCGGTTCGGACGTCGGCGCTGGCGTAAGATCCACAACGACGACGCTGGTGCTGTCTTCGGCCTCACCGGCGCCAATCTGGAGAAATACGCTCTGCGACAGCGACTCAGCGCCGTTTGCAGTCCTCAGTGTGAGCAACAGCGCATAATCGCCCGGAGCGGCCTTCTCACCGTTCAGGTCGCCGTGCCACGCGTAGGTATTCAGGCCCGCGGTGACGGAGACAGAATCCAGATCCTCGGTGACGCCATCCGCGTAGCGCATCAGCCGCACGCGAAGAAAGCCCCCCTCGCTGGCCAGGAAGGTCACGGTGATGGGATCATCCTCCAGGATGCTGTCGCTCTGGCTCACGCTTGTCAGCATTGGGTACGGAGAGCCTACGCGGAGCAGTTTCTCCGCAGGTTCGGAGCCCTCCATCTGCAAAAGCAGCGTGTACTCACCCTGTGCAACAATGGTCTGGTCTAGGCGCATGCCCTCCCATTGGAAGACGTTGCGGCCCTGCGACATAGGGTATCCGACGAAAATATCATAAACGGAGTTGCCCGCGGCGTCGAGAAGGGACAGCGAAGCCTGCCCGGCGGACGGCGCGTTCACGACGATATCGTAGTACTTGCCCGGCCGGAGAATGTCCGGCACGGTTGCGAACGACAGGCCCTCCGCATGGGCAACGCCCAGCGAGAAAAGAAGGCCTAGAAGGAGGTACAGGGAAATCAGATGGGATTTGCGCATTTTCCACTCCTTTGTCCAATGTGTAACTGCTTTGCATGGGCATTTTACCACATTATATGCCTACCGTGCAAGCGGCATGGGGCGGATAGGCAATTCCTGCCATCATCCGCCAATGTACTTGCTAAACCGCCACCATATGCGTTATAATACCATCGACATCGTATATCTGGGCGAAACGCCACACACTCCATTTCGCTAGGGAAAGGTTGTGCTGAACGTGTCGGAACGCGCTGCCATGAAGCGCCGTGTGCGCGGGTTGCTCCATCGGAAATGGCTGGGACCACTTGGCGCGCTTGCGTTGGCCGCGCTGCCGATGCTTGTGGTCGGCGCGCTGGTGACACTGCTGATGCCGCCACTGTCAGACGGCCTTCTTTCGCTGAAAGATCAGCTTCTCGCGGTCTTTTCGGAAGGGACGGATACACTCCGGTCCATGGTCGTGCTGCTGTTCAGTTTCCAGTTTGACTTTACTGAGATAGTGGCTGCGATGCCGGGCCAAGCCATTCTCTTCGCGGTGTTTTTGTTCGTCAGCCTGCCGGTATCCGTTTCTGTCTCGGGGTTTTTTCTTTCGTTCCTCAGGGGCAAAAAGCCCTCGCCGCTGGAGGTCTTTTCCTGTTTCTCCGGCCGCTACCCGCGCGCGCTGGGCGGTATGCTGTACATGCTGCTATGGACGCTCCTGTGGGCGCTGATGGCGTTTGTCGCGCCGCTGGCCATCTACAACGGCGGCATCAAGATCATTGAGATATTTGCCGAACAGCTGGCCATGTACCAAATGTACATTTACGGTGGCCTGATTGGCCTGAGCCTGATCTGGTTCGTCGTCTTCACGATGCTGTTTATCAACCGCATGCTGGCCTATGTCCTCACGCCCGTCTGCATCGCGGCGCAGCCCAGGCTTCCCGCGTTCCGCGCGGTGCGCCTCAGCCGCAAGCTGATGCGCGGCTGCAAATGGCGACTGATTGGCCTGTGCCTCAGCTTCCTGAACTATTACCTGCCCGCAATTATCGCGGGGGTGCTGCTGGTGGTGATGCGGTACCTGGGCTCAGTCCTGTCGCTGACGGAGATTTTGCAGCAGTCCATTCGCCTGTTCCTGTGGATTGTGATTTTCGCCAACCAGCTGGTGTTGGTCTATGTCGCACCGTATATGGCGGCGTGCTTCCGCGCGTTCTTTATCGAGCGCAAGCGCGAGGCGCTGATGGATGAAGAGGTTACCCCGGATGACTTCGCGCCGAAGATGAAAAAGGACTATCATGTTACGGAATAACGGAAAGATTGACCGGCCCGGTATCAAGCTGGCTGTAAAACGCAACCTGCAAGGAAGGCTGATGAAGGCCTTTTTTGCGTGCATCATCCCCTCCGCGCTGTCGTTCGTGCTGCGGCTTTTCCCTGCCAGCAGCGGGGTGATCTATTTCCTGTTTGCCGATATAATCGTGGGCATTTCGCTGCCGATGACAGTGGTTAGTTTCATCGCGGCTACCCTCGTCACAGAGCCGATGGCCGTGCGCGTGGCGGGCTACTTTTTGCACCTTAACCGCAAGCCGGATGACATGCCTTCGCCGTTGACGGTGTGCGATTGCTTCGGCCCGGGATACATGCGGCTGGTCGGCGGCATGCTGCTGCGCGAAGTGTTCGCCAGCGCGTGTCTTATCGTGCCGATTGGCATTGGCTTGTTGCTGCCGGGTGCGGTGACGATTGTGGAGGTCGAGGTAGGGTCGGCGATCATGCCGAGTGATACGCTGATTTGGTGCGCCGCGGCGGGCATGCTGCTGCGCATGGTATGCGAACTGGCGCTGTTCATGGTGCCATACCTGCTCGCGGACGATCCGTGGCTGCCGCCGATGAAAGCGATTCAGCGCAGCCTGCACATGACGAGCGGCCGTAAATGGGAGCTGTTTGTGCTGGAGCTGTCGTTCCTTGGCTGGGTTATCGCGTCTGCGTTTACGTTGATGCTTGCTGGCATATATGCCGCGCCGTACGCGCAAGGCGTGTATGCGGGGTATTATCTGGCGCTCCTGCCGCCGCCCCGGGATGAGGAGGCGGACGCGCTCCATGCGGCTTGACAAGTTTCTCGCCCTGTACGGCGGCGTCACCCGGGGAGAAGCCCGGGGGCTGCTGCGTGCGGGGCGTGTCTGCGTGAATGGCGAAACTGTGCAGGACGCGGCGCTTGCGCTCCGGGAGGATGCAGCGCGTGTCACGCTGGATGGCGAAGTCATCCAGTATCGAGACGGCCTGCACCTGGTGCTCAACAAGCCCGCGGGCGTGCTGACCGCTGCACGCGACCCACGCCGCGCCACGGTGATGGACCTGCTGCCCCCGCTTGCGGAGGCGCTGGATTGCATGCCGGTAGGGCGGCTGGACCTGGATACCGAGGGTCTGCTGATTTTCACGACGGATGGGCAGCTTGCCCACCGCCTTCTGTCACCCAAGCGCCATGTGGACAAGCTCTATCTTGCCGAGACAGATGCGCCACTGACGGAGCAGGATGTCGCGGCATTCGCGGAAGGAATCGTGCTATCCGACTTTACCGCGCTTCCCGCCGTGCTGGAGCCGCTGGCCGGTACATGTCAGGCGCGGGTGACGGTGCAGGAGGGGAAGTTTCACCAGGTCAAGCGAATGTTCCAGGCACGCGGCAAGACCGTGCTGCGCCTGAAGCGGCTGGCCTTTGGCGGCGTGTGGCTGGATGAGAGCCTTGCGCCCGGCCAGTGGCGGGAGTTGACAGCGGCGGAGCTTTCGCAGCTAATGGATGTATCGGGAGGCGGCGCGCATGGGTGATCATTACTTTAGCCGGACGCCGTCGTCTGCGCACGACCCGCGCACGTTTACGTTGACGCTTGCGGGGCGGGCGTTGCGGTTTGAGACGGATGCCGGGGTGTTTTCCAAGGAGCACCTGGACGCGGGCACTGCGCTGCTGCTGGAGGCGCTGCCGGAAGCATTTGCCGGGCGGGCGCTGGACCTGGGGTGTGGCTGGGGGGCGGTGGGCGCGTGCATGGCGGTGCGTTGGCCGAGGGCGGAGGTTGTGCTTTCCGATGTCAACGAGCGCGCCGTGGAGCTGGCGCAGCGGAACCTGTCAAACAATGGCCTGCGGGCACGGACATTGGTCAGCGATGGCCTGGAATCCGTGGACGGACAGTTTGACCTGATTGCGCTAAACCCGCCGATTCGCGCGGGCAAGGCGGTCGTCTACAGCCTCTTTGAACAGAGCGCCGAAAGGTTGCGCGATGGCGGCGCGCTGTATGTGGTCATACGGAAGCAGCAGGGTGCGGATTCCGCACAGCGCAAACTCACGGAGCTGTTTGGCAAGGTAGATATAGTTGCCCGTGGCGGCGGGTTTCGGGTGCTTCGCGCGGTGCGCGGATAATCGCAACGCAATACACAAAGGAGAACCATCCGGATGTACGATACACGGCTTTGTTGGCTTCCCTTTCTGCCCACTGCGCCGGACGCGGGGCATACTGATACGGTTTCCCTGGCCCGCGCGGAACTGGCGCTGGGCCTTTCCACGCTACAGGCCGGCTGTACGGCGGATATCACGCTATTGCCGGGGATGGGTGAGGGATACGAGATCGCAAAAGCGCCGGGTGGATACACGGTGCGTGGCGGCGAGACGGGCGTGCTGTACGGCGTGTACCGGCTGTTGATGCAGGTGGCCACCGGGCGTACGCCTGAAACCGCATGGACGCAACCGGTACATGCGCTGCGCATGCTGAATCACTGGGACAACATGGATGGCGGCATTGAGCGCGGCTACGCTGGGCGTTCTTTCTTCTTCCGTGACGGCCGCTTTGCGTATGACCCCGACCGTGTGCGCCAGTACGGCCGTATGCTGGCGTCCATCGGCGTGAACGCGATCACCATCAACAATGTCAACGTCCACGCGCCTGCCGATGCGCTGATCCTGCCGGAGCTGCTGCCAGAGGTGGCAAAGCTGGCGGATCTTCTGCGCCCGTTCGGTGTGCGGCTGATTCTTTCGGTGGATTTTTCACTGCCCATGCGGCACGGGCTTACCACGGCCGATCCGCTGAATGAGGAAGTGCGTGCGTGGTGGCAGGCGTGCATCGATGATGCGTACCGCGCCGTGCCCGACCTGTGCGGCCTGCTGGTCAAGGCCGACAGCGAGCACCGCCCGGGACCTTACCGCTATGGGCGCAACCATGCGGAGGGCGCGGGCCTTTTCAGCGGTGCGCTGAAGCCGCATGGTGGGGTGCTTGTCTGGCGGTGCTTCGTCTATGACTGCATGCAGGACTGGCGCAACCAGGCGGTTGACCGGCCCAAGGCGGCCTACGACAACTACGTCGGGCTGGACGGCCAGTTTGATGATAATGTGATTTTGCAGGTGAAGAACGGTCCGTTTGACTTCCAGGTGCGCGAGCCGGTATCGCCGTTGTTATACGCGATGCCGCGCACGGTCAAGGCGCTAGAGTTGCAATTGACGCAGGAATACACTGGGCACCAGATTGATCTGTTTTATATGGGCCCGCAGTGGGCGCAGATTATGCAGGACCTGGGCGGAAGCCGCCCCGCGCACATCGCGGCGGTGGTCAATGTCGGCGACGACGCAAACTGGACCGGCCACGATCTGGCGCAGGCCAACCTGTTCGCCTATGGCAGGCTCGCCTGGGAGGGCCGCGCGGAGGCCGAGGACACCGCCGCCTGGTGGGCGGCGCTGACGTTTGGCACGGACCCTATGGTGATGCGGGCAATCCCGCTGCTGCTGATCGCGTCCGGCCATGCGTATGAGCAGTACACCGCGCCGCTGGGCCTTTGCTGGATGGTCACGCCAAACGGGCATTATGGCCCCTCACCTGAGGGATACGAGTACTCCGCCTGGGGCACCTACCTGCGCACCACCCGCGATGCAGTCGGCACGGACCGTACATCCACGGGCACCGGGTATACGGCACAGTACCCGCCCGAGATCGCCGCGCGGTATGAAGACATAACCACCTGCCCAGACGAACTCCTTCTGTTCTTCCACCGGCTGCCGTACACACATGTGATGCGAGACGGCCGCACGCTGATCCAGCGCATCTACGACGACCATTTCGATGGCGCGCAGCGCGCGGAAGAGTTCCAGATGATTTGGATGACGCTGATGGGCAAGGTCCCTGACGTCACATTTGCGGCGGTGGGCGAGCGCTTCGCCCGGCAGGTGAAGAACGCGCGCGAGTGGCGCGACGTGATCAACACCTATTTCCACCGCTACTGCAGCATTGACGATGCGCGCGGGCGGAAGATCTATCCGTGATCAGCCGCCCAGGTCGATCCAGTACCGCTGGACAAGCCTGTCGCCCTCAAACACCTCGTTTTCCAGCACACCGCCGTTTCGCTGAATGGTGCGGGCCGAGCCTTCATTTGCTTTAAGGCAACAGACCAGCGCCCGATCAACGCCCAACGCTTTCGTCAGCGGCAGCGCCATCGCCAGCATGCGCGCCGCATGGCCCTGACGCCGCGCGCTGGGGCGGATGCCATAGCCGATGTGCCCGCCGTAATTAAGCAGGTATTCGTTGAGCCGGTGGCGGATGTTGATCGCCCCCAGGATTGTTCCTTCCGCATCGACAAGGAAATACGTGTGCGCCTCGACAAATCCCTGCGGGGCTTTTGTTTCGATGTCCACCGTCATTGCAAGCCATTCCTCGTAGGTCATGCCCAGCAGCCGTGCGGAGTAGGGTATGATGGGCGCTTCCTGTGTGGCCCAGTCGGCGGCGAAATCCAGATAGGCATCCTTCAGCGCCAAAGAAGGCGCGACCAGCGTATAAGCCTCCATAAATGCTCCTTTCACGCGCCGGCAAAGCCGAACACGGCCCCGGCCACAGCGGACAGGGCAATGACGACGACCGGGTGCGGCTTCCATTTCTGCATCACAAAATACACTACCGCGGCCAGCAGCAGCGATTTCCATTGGAAGAGGTCCAGCAGGTTTCCGCTGGCGGTATAGCCTGGGATGTTCAGCAGCGCGATTTGCAGCACGCTGTACCCCGCCGCGGCGATCAGCCCCACGGACGCAGGGCGCAGGCCGTAAAAGACGGACTGCACCAGCCCGCTCTGACTATACGCTCGCAAAACACGCGCCAGCAAAAGCACAATGATGATCGACGGCAAGACTACTGCGAGCGATGCGATAATGCTGCCAGGTATCCCCGCCGTGGTATAGCCGACGTAGGTGGCCATGTTGATGCCGATTGGCCCGGGCGTGGACTCGGATACGGCTACCATATCGGCAAGCTGTTCGTAGGTGAACCAGCCGGTATTGTCTGCCATTACACGCAGGAAGGGTAGCGTCGCCAGCCCACCGCCGATCGCGAACAGCCCGGTCTTGAAGAACTCATAGAAGAGCTGCAAAAGGATCATGATTTCGCCGCCTTTCCCCAGTTGAGCAGCACGCCGCATAGGCCCGCCAGCAGCACAAACAGGATGGGCGACCAATCCGTGAAGATCGACAGCAAAAGCACGCAGACGGCTATCGCAGCAGTGGCCCAGTCCTTGATCGCGCCTTTGCCCAGCTTCAGGATGGCATTGATGATCAGCACGAACACGCATGCCCGGATGCCCGCGAACGCGTTCTTCACCAACGGATAGTCCGCGAAGTTGCTCAGGAACGCGGCGATCACTGTGATGACGACGATCGACGGGAAAGCGACGCCCAGCGCCGCGCAGATCCCGCCCAAAGGCCCCTTGACCTTGTTGCCGACAAACACAGCGGTATTGACGGCGATAATTCCCGGCAGGCACTGGCCGATGGCGTAGTAGTCCATCACCTCGTCCTCGGAAACCCACTTGCGCTTTTCGACCACCTCCGCCTGTAGCATCGGAAGCATCGCGTAACCGCCGCCGAATGTCAGCCCGCCGATCCGGGTGAAGGTGAGAAACAAATCCAGGTACACGTTCATGTGCATCATACGCCTCCCTCAGTTCGAACTATCATAATTTCTCGGGCGGATTTTGTCAACGCGGGCATTTTCTTCGCGCGGGTGAAACCTTGCGCCCTTGCAATCCATCTTATAGGCGTAAGATCGATTTTACGGACCACATGCCACGGCAATACGGATGAAGTGGGAGAGTGTAATGACGCAGCCGGAGTTTTCCGATCGGATCATCGCCATGCAGCCGACCTTGTACCGCGTGTCCACCAGCATCTTGCCCCAGCTAGCGGATCGGGAGGATGCGGTGCAGGCGTGCATTGAGAAGGCTTGGCGTGCGCGGAACAGGCTGAAGAATGATGAAGCCATGCGGGCATGGGTCATCCGCATCCTGATTAACGAATGCTATGAGCTCTTGCGCAGGCGAAAAAGGGAAGTGCCGACGGATATTCAAGCGGATACGCTGGTGGACCGCGAGGTGATGGAGGATGCGATTCCGGACCTGTACCGCCTCTTTACATCCCTCCCCGAAAAGTATCGCTTGGTGGTGATGCTCCACTATGTCGAGGGTTATCCCGTATGTGAAGTTGCGGCCATGCTGCGTATTCCGGCCAATACGGTCAAGACGCATCTGCGCCGCGGACGTGAACTGTTAAAAGAAATGATCGCCGTAGAGGAGGTAATGGTATGAACAGGCGCGATTTGGAGGCCATGTTCGGCTCTGTCCCCGAGAGCTTCGGGGAGCGCGTAGCCTGCACGCTACGGCGGACAAAGGAGGAAGAAATTGTGAAAAAGAAAATGCCGGTGGCGCTTGTGTTTGCGCTGGTATTGGTTCTGGCCTGTGGGGCAGCGCTGGCGATTGGAAGCGGCCTGGGGGTTCTGGATTTCATTCAAGGGGGTGCGCCCATCTCTGAGGAGGCCAAGCAGGCGATACAGACGGAGTTCGCCCAGCAGGGCGGAGCGCTGGCTAGTGTCACCGTGAAGGTACGCGATGCTGTGTCCGACGGGAGGATGCTGTTCCTCGTTGTGGAGGCCAAGGCCAAGAACCCGGGCGACGCGGTGCTCGCCACGGCCGATTATTTCCTTGGGGACGCGAAGCAGGCCATGGACACCTACGGTGCCTGGCGCGATCCGGAGAGTTTCCCGGACTGGGCGGCGATCGGTAAGGACGCGCGCGTGCATTACATGATGCCGTTTGGTGACGTTGAGATTGTCTCCGGCGGCAAGGCGACGGTGGAAAAGCGGGTTGGCGTGCATGCAGGCTTCAGCTGGCGCTACGAAGGCGTGGACACGCTCGTGTGCAACATGCTGATCGATCTGTCCCGCGTGGAGAACCCCAAGGAGACGATGACCATCAACCTCAACCCCACGATGGGCAAGCTGGCTGATATGGAAAAGTCGACCAAGGAGCAAAACCCCCTTGCCACGCCGCTGTTCGCCATCTGGACGCCTGGGGAGACCGCTCCGCTGACCGTGGAGGTGAAGGCCGGCAAGATGGAAGCCCAGCACGCCGTGGCGAAGACACCCATCACCTTTGGCGACATGGAGATCACAAAGCTGGAGGTAACCACCACGCCGCTGGCGACCTACATGACCATGGCGACGCGTGTCATCAACGCCGAAAACCGGACGAACTGGTTTGTTGTTCACGGCGAGGACGATCAGGAATATGAGATGCTTGCGGATACAACCAATTTTGCCGCGCAACCGTTGCCCGATGGCAGCTGGACCGATGTGCCGCTGAACTGGGTATACCAAAGCCAGGGCACAGCGCCCAAGTCGATTGTTTTGCATGCGATGCCGATGAACGACGCGCCTGCCGATGGGCTGCCGGAGGACCTAGTGGTCCCGCTGACTGAGAAATAAACAGTATGGTTTCCCGAGGCCGCGAAATGCGGCCTCTTTTTTGTGTACACAGCGATTTGACTTGCTTCTGTCTTGTACAGTATGGTATTTTTGTTGGGAGTTTGGCGGGGAGGTTTGGGGTATGGAGCAAAAATGGACGAACCTTAGCAAATGGATCAGTGTGGCGCTTGCGGTGATGTTTGCGGCGTTCATGGCCCACATGATTGCGCTGCCAAATGCGGAGAAGCTCCAGCCTGTGGAGCCGCTGGGCTTTGTGGGTACATACCAGGAGAGCGAGGCGGCGGCGCCGCGCGCGTTGCCCGAGGATTACCGGCTTGACATAGCCAGCCTGTCCAGCCTCATTCTGCGGGGACATTTCACCCGCGACATTCCGGCGCAGGAGACCGTGCACCTGAAGATACGCCAGATGAATGTGTCGATCCGGCAGAATGGGCAGGAGATATACGCGTATGGCGGAGAGGGGACGCACCCCGAAATTGTCCGCGCGGTGGGCAATATATGGGTATCCTTCCTGTCGCCTGGCATTAGCGCCGGGGACGAAATCGAGATAGAGATTACGAGCGCGTATGGGGATATGTACAGCGGCGCGTACACCGCTTTCCTGGAGGAACTGCGCACCGGCGATACCTATGCGCTGATGCACCGCCAGGTGACGGCAAGCTTCTGGCAGATATTTATTTCGCTGTTGATCTTCTTTGTGGGGCTTGCGCTGCTGGCGGCGATTGGCACGCTGCGGCTGATCAAGGCCCCGGTGCAGGGTGGGTACTTTTCCTGCGGGATGCTGCTGCTGTGCAGCGCGGTGTGCACGCTGATTGACTACGACTACATCACGCTGATATTCCCCAACGCCTTTGTGGTAAACCTCATTGATAACCTGTCACAGCTATTCATCTGCTATTTTTTGCTGGTATATCTGCGCAGCTGCCTCCGCGGGAAGCGCTTTCGCGTCACCGTTACGGTTTTTATCAACATCTGGTCGGCACTGCTGATCGCCTACTTCTTCCTCCAGGGCATGGGCGTGCTGGATGTGATGGAGATCCTTAGCATCCTGCTGCCCATTGCGATTGCGATCATCGGGGTCACACTCTTCTTCCTGATGAAGGAAGTGAAGCTCTACAACGACTGGCGCGTCCGCAACGTGATTTACTCCAGCGCGCTGTTTACGGCCTGCGCGCTGGCGGAGCTGGTTCACTATTACATCGCCTATGAATACTGGATGTACCTGTTTGAGTTTGGCGCGGTGGTGTTCATGGTGGCGCAGTTTGTCACCATGATGCATTACACCATGGATGGCATCGCCAAGGCGGCGCATGCCGAGGCGATGGAGCGCGAGCTGCTGCAAAGCCGTGTCGCGCTGACGCTCAAGCAGATCCGGCCACACTTTATCTTCAACGCGCTCAACGCCATCAGCGGCCTTTGCAGCGTTGATCCTGAGAAGGCGGACGATGCGATCATCTCGTTTTCGGACTACCTGCGCGGCAACATTGACGCGCTGCAGAGCGGAGAACCTGTCCGCTTTACGGAGGAGCTACAGCACATCCGCCATTATCTGGCGCTGGAGGCGCTGCGCTTTGGCGACCGGCTGAAGGTGACGTATGACATCGGCTATTCGCGCTTCAGCCTCCCGGCGCTGACGGTGCAGCCGATTGTAGAAAACGCGGTCAAGCACGGCGTGGGTGGCCAGCTGGAGAGCTGCACCGTGCACATCAAGACTGAAAAGGCGGGCGACAAGGTGGTCATCACCGTGCGCGACGATGGCCCGGGGTTTGATACGTCCACGCTGGAAAACCATGGAGAGCACCTGTCGGTGGGGCTGGAGAACGTGCGTAGTCGGCTTGCGTATCTGGCGCAGGGGACGCTGAAGGTCGATAGCGTGATCGGACAGGGAACGACCGTCACCATTGAAATCAGGGCATGATGCTGCCATTTTCTGGTTACGGTTTTGTTACGCCGGGTATGCGATGATAAGGCTGCAAAGAGGGAGAGCACAATGGATCGGGACAAAAACGGGAGGGGCCGAAGGTGAAGCTGTTGTATGTGGATGATGAGCTTCCCGCCATTGAAAAATTCAAGGCGGTATCGGCGAAGCTTCCCGATGTCGAGGGTGTGAACGTATTCACCAGCCCTGAGGACGCGCTGGCGTTCATCCGAGAGCATACCGTGGATGTGGCGTTTCTGGATATCGAGATGCCCCGCATTGGCGGGCTGGAGCTGGCCGGGCATATGCGGGAGGCTGATCCCAACATCAAGATCGTGTTCGTCACGGCATACCCGGACTTCGCACTCGACGCCTTCGAGGTGGACGCGATCGGCTACCTGCTCAAGCCCTACAACGCCGAACGGCTGCAAAAGCAGCTGGACAAGGCCGGGCGCATCCGTACCGTTCCGCGCCAGCGGGTGTACATCCAGACGATTCCGCACTTTGAGGTCTACGTGGATGGGCGGGTGCTTCCGATCAAGACGGCAAAAGCCAAGGAGCTGCTCGCGCTGATGGTGGACCGGAACGGCGGTGCGGTCACGGTGGGCCAGGCGATCTCCTGTCTCTGGGAGGATCGCGCGTATGATGAGCGGACCGGCTCGCTCTACCGCATGACCTACAAGCGGCTGAAGGAAACACTGGCCGCCGCGGGCATTGAGTACATCCTGGAGACACGTCACGCAAACCGATCGGTCAACATGGAGATGCTGGACTGCGACTACGCGAAGATGCTCGCGGGGGACAAGGAAACCATCCGGGGATTCTCAGGCGAGTATATGTCGGAATATTTCTGGGCGGAGGAAACCTGCGCGCGGCTCTCGCAGATCAAATGGGATTCGTAACCACTATCGGCCTCATCGCCGGTGAAACCCGGCGTTGGCATAAAGAAACCCTACGACCATGAAGAAAGATGGAGGGACTTATGAGAAACAAAGCGATTGCACTCGGCATCGCGGTGATGCTGCTAATCCTGGTGGCGGTGCCGCTCACATCGATGGCGATGACGCGTAGGGCCTACGTATCCACTAGCAACGGCGGCAACCTGAACATGCGCATCTACCCGACCACCGACTCGGACGTGATCACATCGATTCCCTACGGCGGAGAGGTGACCATCCTTGCCAGCTACGATGACGGTCTGTGGGTTGACGTGGCCTACGGCAGCTACGAAGGCTACGTGATGTGGCGCTACCTGGTCTATGAATACCCCGGCCCCATGCCCGGCCCGATCCCGCGCCCGGACCCGACGTTCAACCCCGTGCCCAACCCCATGCCAAACCCGACCGCGCGCCCCACGGCGAAGCCCAACCCCAACCCCTCGAATAACAGTGTGGAGAAGGCACTTGCTAACCTTTTCAATGGCTTTGAACAGATGCGCTACCTTGCGGCGGTCAAGCCGTCCACACCCGGCGGCATCGTCCACATGCGCTGGGCGCCCTCCAAGGCGACGGCGATCATCACCGATTATCACCAGAATGACCAGCTACAGGTGCTGGCCCAGAACGATAGCTGGTGCCAGGTGCGCGATCCGGGCACCGGCGTGACGGGCTTCATGATGCGCTCGTTCCTGACGCTCATCAGCATTGGCGATGGCATTGGCTCGGATGACTCGGGATCGTGACGGCAAACACGGACGATTGAGCATATTGAAGGGAGAAGCTACTATGATGAAAAAAGTTCTGTCCGTGTTGGTGGCGGCGATGCTGCTGCTGACGGCGACATCCGCCTTCGCCGAGAGGATCAAGGTGGAGGAAACGGCCAAGTATTTCGATATAGAGATTGACGTGCCGGACGGCGCGCAAGTGGATCAGTTCACCTTTGAAGGCTGGGTATGCGTAGAGATGTTGATCGGCGCGGAAGGTACCAACCGCCTGGAGTTCGACTTCAGCGTAACCCCCAGCGAGGAATATGACGGCAAGTCGCTGATCGAGTACACGGACGAGGAAAAGGCCCTGCTGATGGCGGCGGTTGGCGAAGGCTTCTGGGAGCCGGAGCATGAGTTCTTCCTCACGGAGCTTGGCAACCTGGTGCTGTTCACGCGGGAGACGAGCGAACTGAACGACTACGCGGTGATGCAGACGGTATACAAGGGATACTTCGTCTTCCTGTATTGCGGCTATGAGGACTACTCCCCGCTGCAGGATGCGGACCTGATGATGATGCTGGATATCATGCAGAGCGCGGAGATCATCCCGGTGGATGGGGAATAACGATACACAGGCTTCCATGAGAAAAGCGGCGATGAGCCGCTTTTCCTTTTACGGGTAGAACCATGTTTCGCCCTCGGCGGGGCCCTCCTCTTCCACTTCCCAGACAGCGTCCGCTTGGAGGGCAGAAAGCGCGATCGTGCGGATACCGCCCGGCGTCTGGCCCACGAGGTGTATTTCTCCCATGCCATCCACTGTAATTCCACGAAAAGCGAACACCATGCCCAGCAGCGTATTGGGGAGTTGCCGCACCCACAGGATAGTGCCATCATAATCCAGCGCCCACAGCAGTGTCCCGACGCCCTCTATCGCAAGCGAGTAATCATCACTCTCCCGTGTGCTCTCGGGGAAGTAACCGCCGACGAGAATCCCTTCGTTCGTGGGCTGGATGGAAAGGATATGGCAGCCTTTCGGTATCCCCTGCTCCCATAGAAGCGTGCCATCCGCGCGGATGCGGACGACGCGTATCGCGCCGCGTGTCGGGCTAACAGATCGGTTGCCCGCAGCCAGAACGCTTCCGTCGCCCAGGGGCACGAGGGTATGAAACCCACCCCATCCCTTGGTTTCTACGCACCATAAAGGGTTCCCTTGGGTATCGGTCTTCAGGATAAAGCTACAATCGCCCTGCCACTGCAAGGCCTTGCCGGAAATCAGGAGTCCGTCCTTAAGCACTGCAAGCGCTAAAAAATCCACCATATCGTTTTCATTGTATGGGTCAGCAAGGTAGGCCCGCGACCACAGCGGCATGCCGGACAGATCCGCGCAAGTGAGCATTGGGGTTGCGGAGCCCAGCGGATAGCGGAAGAAGAAATCTTCGAACAGGTAAAGATGATCCTGCGAAACCGCGGCGATGGATACGGTGGACGGAAGCAATACAGACCATACGAGCTGTCCATCCGCATCCAGCACAACGACGCTTGCGCCGAGGCCTATTTTCCGGCCATGAGCAAGCGCGACCTGGCCACCTGGAAGTTCCCCGAGGATCCAGAAATACCCGAGCCCTTCGCTTTCGTCCGGCGCATAGGTCCACAACACGCCCTCCTCCGCATTCCAGCGCGCCGCGATGGGGATCGGCTCACCCCGTAACACGCCCACGGGCGCATCTCCCTCCTGGGTGTATCCTGCCAGGAGGACGTCGCCTCCCCATTGCACGGGCTGCAACATGCGGAGAACCGATGCCCGATCCCCCGGCCCGCCCAGAAAAGATGCAGCATGGGCGGTGCCCGGCGGCGAAGAAGCGATCAGCACACATAAAACCAAAGAGATTAAGCACACTATTTTCTTCATTTGTTTTCTCCGGATTCTACTTTATGTTTAGCAAACGAACAGTAATAAGGTTTTGTTGCGCACGGCGACGAATCCTCTCTTTTCTTCAGGGATACTTTTGCCCGCCCGCTAATACGATGGATGGAGCAAGTCCATTGTGATAAGGGGGCGCGTTTTTTGCAGGGCAAGACGAGGAGTACCGCATTGGCCGCGGGTGGGCTGACCAGCGCCGAAGCCGCGAAGCGCCTGGCGGTGGAGGGGCCTAATACGCTGGAGAAGAAAAAGGGCATTCATCCGCTGGCCATTCTGCTGGCGCAGTTTACGGATTTTTTGACCATCATCCTGCTGATGAGCACTGGCCTTTCGCTCATCCTGGGCGAGACGACCGAGGCAATCACCATCATCGCCATTGTGATCGTCAATGCGCTGCTGGGATTCATGCAGGAGTACAAGACGGAAAAGACCATTGAGGCGCTGCGGAGCATGGCCGCGCCGCATTCCAACGTGGTGCGGGACGGCGCGGTCACTACCATCCCATCCAGCGAGATCGTCCCGGGCGATGTGGTGCTGGTGGAGGCCGGGGACAAAGCGCCCTGCGACGCCGACATTCTGGATGGGTACGGATTGCACGTGGATGAATCGCTGCTGACCGGCGAATCCGTGCCCGTGGAAAAGCGGCCCGGCGCGCTGGATACCGCAGGGCGTCTGTTCATGGGCACCATCGTCACCAAGGGACGGGCAAAGGCGGTCGCAACCGCAACCGGCATGCGCACAGAGATGGGCAAGATCGCCGGCATGCTTGACGAGATCGAGGAACCGCAAACCCCGCTTCAGAAAAAGCTGGACCAGCTGGGCAAGATCATCGCGATCGGCTGCCTGGCCATCTGCGCGATCGTCTCCATCACCGGCATTCTGCGGGGCGAGGACATCCTGGATATGGTCGTGATGGGCATCTCGTTGTCCGTCGCCGCTGTGCCGGAGGGGCTGGCTGCGATCGTCACCATCGCGCTGGCGCTGGCGGTTGGGCGCATGGTCAAGCGCAAGGCGCTCGTGCGCAAGCTGCACGCGGTGGAGACCTTGGGCTGTTCCAGTGTCATCTGTACCGACAAGACCGGCACGCTGACCGAAAACAAGATGACCGTGCGCCGCATCGCGACGATGGGCCGAGATATCGCTGTAACGGGCGACGGGCACGACACGCAGGGCAAGTTTCTCGTCAACGGGCGCGAGATCAACCCGCGCGCGGACAAGGGTTTGGAGCTGGCGCTGCTGTCGGCGTGCCTGTGCAACAATTCCGAGGTTACGCAGGCTGGTGCCTTCACCGGCGACCCAACGGAGATCGCACTGTTGGTGGCGGGCCGAAAGGCAGGGCTGGGCGCTAACGACCTTGCGGCGCGGTATAAAAAGACCGACGAGATTCCATTTGATTCCGACCGCAAGTGCATGTCCGTGATGGCGCGCGGGGATGGATCGGACTATGTGTTCACCAAGGGCGCGCCGGATGTGCTTCTCAAACGCTGCGCAAACGTGTACACCGCCGATGGGATGGTGCCGTTGACTGAGGCGGCGCGGGCCGATATTCTGCGCACCAACGACCAGATGGGCGGCGAGGCGCTGCGCGTACTGGGCGTGGCGTACCGTGAAGGCGTGCAGGGCGGTAAAGCCAACGCGGAGAAGGAACTTACATTTCTGGGGCTCTTTGGCATGATGGACCCGCCGCGCAAGGCCAGCTACGAGGCGGTCAGCGTTTGCCGGCAGGCGGGTGTCAAGCCCGTAATGATCACCGGCGATCACATGGTCACCGCGCAGGCGGTGGCAAAGGACCTGAAGATATTTAAGCCCGGCGACATGGCGCTGACTGGCGATGACCTGGACGCGATGAGCGAAGCGGACCTCCTCAAAGCGGTGCAGAAGACGACGGTGTTCGCCCGCGTCTCCCCGCGGCACAAGTTGCAGATCGTCCGTGCCCACCGGAAGCTCGGCCATGTCGTGGCGATGACCGGCGACGGCGTTAACGACGCGCCCGCGATCAAGGAGGCCGATATCGGCGTGGCGATGGGTGTCTCCGGCACGGATGTCGCCAAGGAGGCCGCCGGGGTCATCCTGCTGGACGACAACTTCGCCACGCTGGTGGCAGCGGTGGAAGAAGGCCGGGTCATCTACAAGAACATCCGCAAGTTCATCCGCTACCTGCTTTCCTGCAATGTCGGCGAGGTGCTGACAATGTTCATCGGCATGCTGATGGGGCTGCCCGTGGTGCTGTTGCCCATTCAGATTCTGTGGATCAACCTGGTCACAGACGGCCTGCCTGCGATTGCGCTGGGCATGGACCCGCCCGATGGCGGCGAGATGCTGGAGCCGCCGCGCGGTGCGGATGAGGGAATCTTCGCGCGTGGGCTGATGCAGCGGATCGTCATCCGGGGGTCGATGATTGCGTTCTGCACGTTGCTGGTGTTCCTGCTGTTCCAGGGCCGGGCGGCGGGCCTGGAAGCCGCCCGCACCGGTGCGTTCCTGACGCTGGTATTGACGCAGCTGATTCATGTGTTCGAGTGCAAGAGCGAGCAGAAAAACCTGCTGAGGATTCCGCTGCTCAATAACCTCTATCTGATCGGCGCGGTGTTTATATCGCTCCTGATGATTCTGGCGGTTATCTATGTCCCGGCACTGCAGCCGGTGTTCCACACGGTAGCGCTCTCCGGTGGGCAGTTGCTGACGGTGCTGGGTGTGTCGCTCATGGGACCGCTGGCAGCGGGATTCCTCAGCCGGAGTCGATCCACCCAAAAGAAGCTCTGAGCGAGACGGAGTACAGTGCACCCATGCGCCACCTGTGCGGGTCAAAGCTTGCCGGGTGGCGTTTGTATGTTCTGCGGCGGGCCTGCGGCGCGGAGGTCCCCGTTACGAAAGGTAACAAAAAGAACATTATTCGCCCTCGGCAATGGAAGCAAAATGCGTACTGGTATGGGATACTGTACATAGCAGAAAAGGGGTGTAAGTATGTTTTCACTGGATCATCAGGCGGTGCCCGCGCGCGAGGCATACGCGGCGTTTGCCGGTTCCAAGCAGGTGCTGCATGCGCGAATTGTTCCATTCTTCGGCGTAGAGGGGCACGATGTGTACAACCCTTCCGTGCCCTTCGAACTGGATGGCGTGACATGGATGACTGGGCGCGTGGAGGCGCGGGATGGACATGCTTCCCGGACGATGTTCTTTGAGCGGCAGGAGGATGGCTATCACTTCAGGGCGGATATGCCTGTGTACGAGCTGGAGGACCCGTTCATCACGTTCGTAGATGGTGAGCTGGTGCTGGGCGGTGTATCCGTGGTATGGGAGGGCATTACCCCGGTGGCGTACAAAACCGTCTTCTACCGGGGGAAGAGCCTGCTGTCGTTGACACCCTTTGCCGAAGGCCCTCGCAACATGAAGGATATCCGGCTCGTCCAGCTTGCCGATGGCCGTATCGGCGTGTTCACGCGCCCGCGCGACTTCACCAAGCTCGCGGAGTGGGGGAGTCTGGCACGCATTGGCTTCACGGTGATCGGCAGCCTGGCTGGTCTTTGCCCTGAGGCGATCACCACTGCGCCTCTCCTTCGCGGGCAGTTCACGGGCATTGAATGGGGCGGCATCAACCAGGCGATCCTGCTGGAGGATGGGAACATCGGTGTGGTGGGCCACCGCTCGTGGGGCCGTTATACGTCTGTGGACGACTGCGACCTGCACTACTACGGCACCGCGTTCATGCTTGATCCTGAGACGAGCGCGGTGACGCCATCGCGGGTGATCATTTCGCGTGACTGCTTCCCGGAAGCACCTGCGAAGAACGCAGGGCTTGTAGATGTGGTGTTCACCAGCGGTATCGTGCGCCATGGTGACGGCACGGCGACTGTGTACACAGGGCTAAGTGACGCCGCTGTCGGCAGCGCAGTGATCCCCGACCCGTTCTGGCATACGGAGGAGGACATGTGATGGATGGAGCATTTCACCTGCCACAGATATTCCAGAGCGGGATGGTACTCCAGCGGCATAAGCCCATCCGCGTCTGGGGCGCGGGACCGAATGGCACGCGGGTAGAGGCGTGCCTGCAAGGGGAGACGGCGCACGCGGCCATTGAGAACGGAAAATGGTCGCTGACCTTCCCACCAATGGAAGCCGCAGAAGACGCGATGTTGACCGTCGCGTGTGGCGCAGACAACTATACCTATACGGATATCGCCATCGGCGAGGTGTGGATTGCCGCGGGCCAGTCCAATATGGAGTTCCAGCTACGCTATGATGCTGAGCGCGAAGCGGCGTTTGGGGATGTGGCGGGCCCTCTGTTGCGTTATTATGAAGTGCCCAAGATCACCTACGAAACCCAGCCGGAGGACGAGGACATCAGCGCCTACGGCCAGTGGCGGCAGGCGGATCGCGATGCGATCGGCGACTTCTCGGCGGTAGCGTATTACTTTGGCCGGAAGCTTCAGCAGGCGCTCGGCGTTCCCGTGGGAATCATCGGGTGCAGCATGGGTGGCACTGCCGCGCAGACCTGGATGGACGACGCTTTGCTTAGGGCCGACCCGCTGCTCGCGCATTTTGCCCAGGCATATGACCGGGGCGTTTGCGAAGGCGCTCTGGACACCCAGCAGGCGTTCGATGCCCACCGCGCCCGCCACCGCACCGCGTGCACGCCGGAGTTTCTGGGGTATATGGATCGCTACATGCTCGGCGACTTCACGAAGGAAGATGTCGGCATGTTTCAGATGCAGTATGGGGAGCTGTTGAAGCCCCGACCCATCGACCCTTGGGATCAGAACCGGCCCGGCGGCTTGTTTGGCATGATGGTGCGCAAGGTTTCCGGCTACACGGCCCGTGGGGTGCTCTGGTACCAGGGCGAGTCCGACGCGGTGCCAGAGTGCGCAGGGCACTACGCCCGGCTGTTCGCGTTGGTGGCGCAAAGCTGGCGCGCCGCATGGGGAGATGAGTTGCCGTTCCTGCTGGCACAGCTGACTTCGCTGGAGCGCGGCTTGTCCGGCCCGGGCGATTTGTTCCCTGCGCTGCGTGCGCAGCAGGAGATCATCACACGGACAGTCCCCGGCACCCATCTGATCGGCACGATGGATGTGGGCAACCGGTTCGACGAGCATCCCAAGCAGAAGCGCCCCATCGGGGAGCGGCTGGCCGCAGCGGCGCTTGCCACCCAGTACGGGCAAGATGTACCGTATGAATCGCCGGGGTTGCATTTTGTCGAAAAACATGGCAACATGGTCACCATCCACATGACCGCGTGCGGGGATGGACTGGTCCTGCGGGGCGATGCGATCCACAGCTTGGAAGTGTTCGCCGATGGCGCGGAGGTTCCCTTCGAGGCATCGGCCAATGGCAGCCGCATCATCATCCGCGCGGCGTCGCCCGTGGACGAGGTTCGCTACGCGTGGCGGGGCTATGTGGATATCAACCTATTCAGCCGAGCGGGGCTTCCCGCAAGGCCATTCCGCGCGGCGCTGTAAAACCCATGCGTTAGGAGCGATGGCGTATGTCATCCGCAGCAAAGCCCCCAAAGAGAACAATTCCGCTGGGCCAATGGTACTTTCTGGCCACTGCGCTGCTGTTCATCCCTGTGATGATCGCGCTGCTGCTGGCCAGCCGGTACGTCGGCCAGGCGCTCCGCGAGCAGGCTGTCCAGTACAACGACAACATCCTTGCGCTGTACATGGAGCGCCTGGAGACGAACGCGCTGGGCGTGGAGCGATTCCTCATCGCCTATCCCACCTCCAACTACGACGTATCCACGCTGGCACTGTCGGCAAACGAGCGCGACCGCTATCTGGCCTCGGAGAGCATCCTCCGGGACCTGGCCAGGAACGCGATGGTGTTCGAAAACTGCGACGGCATCTTTGTGTATTCCCAAAGTTCCGTGCAGGATGTCTTCCTTTGCAAGACCGCCACCGGCGTGAAGGGCAGCGAGATCACGGAGCTGCGCCGTGTCGTGGAGACGATGCCCGCAGCCGAGATTCCCCCCGACTGGTTCCTGCATGAACAGGGCGGAGAGCGTTATCTGGTGCGCTTTGTGCGCAACGGCAGCACCGTCTGCGGCGCGTGGATCAACCTGCGGTCGATGATGCTGCCGCTGGACCGTGTGGAGCTGAGCCAAGACGGGTTTGCGCTGATCACAGATGGTCAGGGCCAGCCGCTTACCGGCACGGTGCCGGATGCCTCCGCACTGCCGTCAGCCACCTCCGGGCAGCGCATCCGGATGGGCGATGCCCTGTATCTGCACATCGCGATGCCGTCAAAGACCATGCCGATTTCGCTCCATGTGCTGATCCCCGACCGCGCATTCTCCGCGCGCAGCAATGCCATTTCCGGCGTGATCGTGCTGATCTTCATCGTGGCGCTGTGTATCGCGTCCATCGTCGCGTCTTTCTTCGGCCGGTCGCTGTCCCGTCCAGTGGGGCGGCTGATTGTGGCGATGGGCCTTGCGGAGACGGGCGACCTGACCGTGCAGGCGGAGACGGGCAGCCGGTTCCGCGAGTTCGGTGCGCTGACGGAACACTTCAACCGCATGATCCTAAAGATCGGCCGCCTGGAGCGCGACGTATACCGGCGCAAGATCAGTGAGCAGCGCACGCAGATGGAGTACCTGCAACTGCAGATCAAGCCGCATTTCTTTCTCAACGCGCTCAATGTGATCTACTCCTTCGCGCTGGTGAAGCGCGTCGATCTGGTGGAGAAGATGGTCATCTTCCTCACGCGGCACTTTCGCTATATCTTTCAGAGCGCGGTGTCGTTTGTCTCGCTCCGCGATGAGCGGCTGCACATCCAGAACTACATGGAGATACAGGCGCTGCGCTATCCTGGGAACTTTCAATACACTGAGGAAATCGACGAGGCGGCGCTGGATGTGCTGATGCCGCCGCTGATCCTGCAAACATTCATTGAGAACAGCATCAAGTACGCGCTGGACATTGAAGAAGTGCGTGCCATCACGCTGCGCGCGGAGGCGGTGCAGCGCGGCGGCATGCCGTACCTGCGCCTGCTTGTTTCCGATAACGGCAAGGGGTATCCGGCAGACTACCTGGAGCAGTTCGCGGCCGGCGCGGCGGAGCGGGGCAAGGCAACGCAGATCGGCATTTGGAACGCGCGGCAGCGCCTCGCGCTGCTGTATGGCGCTGCGGCGTGGATCGTGCTGGAAAACGGCCCAGAAGGCGGCGCGATGTCGGTAATCTACCTGCCGTGGACACCGCCCAAGGCAGCGGATGAGGAGGCGATTTGATGGTATCCATTCTGCTGGTGGATGATGAACTGGCCGCGATCGAGGCCATCGCCTCGCGGATGGACTGGCAGCGGCTGGGCATCGGGCCGGTATACACCGCACAGAGCGCACAGCAGGCGCGCCGAGTGTTCGAGGAACATACGGTGGACTTGGTGCTGTGCGATATTGAGATGCCGAAGGAGAGCGGCATGCAGCTGATCCGCTGGGTGGGCGAGAATCACCCGGCGACCGTCAGCCTTTTCCTCACCTGCCACGCCGATTTCGCCTACGCCAGACAGGCCCTCCAGTGCGGCGCGCTGGATTACCTGCTCAAGCCCATCGTCATCGCCGACCTGGAGGCGGCGCTTGCCCGCGCAGTGGACAAGCTGCGCGCCGAATCCCTCCGCACGCAGTACCAGCAGTACGGCGAGCAGTGGGTGCGCAACCGCGATGCGGTGATGGATAGCTTCTGGCTGGACCTGCTCGGCACGGACGGCACTTTGGCGCCTGCCGATGTACAGGCAATGGTCGCGCAGCGCGGCCTTTCGGTGGACCTGTCGAGGTCATATTGGCCGGTCGTGTGCTCCATCCGGCAATGGACGCAGCCGCTTGTCGGGTGGCCGCAGACGGAGCTGGACTTTGTGTTCCACAATGTTCTGCAGGAGGCCTTTGCGGTCCGGGACGAGCAGCCCATCGTGCTGTCGGCCAGCCGGGCACGCAAGGTGGCGCTGCTGCCCATCGACATTGCTGCACCGCCGGATACCGCCCTCTTGCAGAGCCGCGCGTCGCAGGTGATTGACGCATTCCGTATGCACCTTGGCGGCGCGGTGTGCGTGTATCTGGGGCGGTCCGCGCCGATGGAGGCGCTGCACACGGTGTACGCAGCGCTGCTGGCGCTGGAGGCGCAGAACGTCTCCTATGACCATAAGGTATTCCTGCTGGGCCAAGTGCAATCCGCACAGCCCACCGGCGCGCAGATCGACCAGGCGCTGTGGCAGGCTCTGTTCCTGGCTGGAGATACGGATGCGCTCTACCGGCAGGTGGACAGTGCAATCCAGCGCGCCACAGCAGAGGGCCGGATGAACAGCGCATTCCTCCACACACTCTACCATGCGTTCCTGCAGGCGCTGTACGCGGGCCTTGCGGAGCGGAACATTCCCGCCCGGGCTGTGCTGGACGAGCTGGGGCCGGGGGACCTAACCGCGCCCGATTCGGTGGAGAAGATGCGGGGGAGCATCCGGCGGCTGCTGGACGCGGCGACGCGGCAGATCAAGCGCCGCTACGAGGGCGCGACGGTGGTCGACATGGTCAAGGCCTACGTGGAGGACCATATCGGCGAGGAGCTGACCCGCGATGACATCGCCGCGCAGGTGTTCCTCAACCCCAGCTACCTCTCGCGCTTCTTCCATAAAAAGACGGGCATGCCGCTGACTGCCTATATCGCCTCCGTCCGGATGGAGCGGGTGAAGACGCTGCTCGCGGAGACAAGCCTTTCGGTCTCCGACATTGCTCACCGTACCGGCTTTGTCAACATGCCGTATTTCTGCAAGGTATTCAAGCGCGAAACGGGCATGACGCCGATGGCCTACCGCCAGGCGCGCCAGCGCAAGGGGTAACAAAAGGAACATCCCGCGGTGTTCCCAGTGGAAGCGGGTAAGCGCGAATTTTGCGATAATGGAGACACTATATACCAAGAGGAGGAACCTCCATGAAGAAACTGGCTTCACTGCTTCTGGCGCTCCTGATGGCACTCGGCGCTGTCGCCGGGGGTGCAGAATCCCTGGCGGACCAGCCCTTTGTGACGCTGGAGATTTACGCGCCGACCTTTGGCAGCAACCTGGACAGCCTTGAATCTGTCAACGCTGCCATCAACGCGTACATCAAACCTATCCTGAACCTGGAGGTCAACCTGCACATCATGGACTACGGTTCCTATGCGCAGCGGATCAACCTGATGATGACGGGCCGCGACCCCGTGGACCTGCTTGTCTCCACCGGCACCACCACTACGGCGCTGGTTGCGATGGGCGCGCTAAGCCCGCTGGATGGCGCACTGGAAACGTACGGCCAGAGCCTCATCGACACGCTGGGCTATGACATCCTGGCGGCCGGGCGCTATGGCGGCAGCTACTACGCGGTGCCGGGCTTCCTGCCGCAATCGCGCACCGAAGGGTTCATCTACAGCGAGGAAATGAACCAGAAGTACAGCCTGGGCATGGAAAACGCAAAGACTCTTGACGACATCGAGGCCGCTTTGGCCAGCCTCAAGGAGCAGGCGCCCGAGGTGATCGGCGTGATGGGCAACAGCTCGCAGTCCCTGCTGGCGCTATGGGACTGGGATGACATCGGTAACAAGTTCGGCGTGCTGATGGACGGCGGCAGTTCGCTGGAAATCGTCAACCTCTACGCGACCGATACCTACCGTGAGCTGGTCGAGCGCATGCGCGACTGGTACCAGAAGGGCTACATCTACAGCGAGGCCGCGACCTCCGCCATCTCCTTCCCGGATATGTTCCGCGCGGGCAACACATTCGGCCAGCTCAGCGGCATCTCCCCGGGCTCCGATGTGAGCCATAGCCAGATGTTCGGCACGGAGATTAGGCACGTGCAGCTGACCGAAGGCTTCCTGGCGACCGCGCCGGTGCAGCAGTCCGTCTGGTGCGTGCCGCACAATGCCACGGATGCGAACCGCTCCATTCAGTTCCTCAACCTGATGTTCTCCGATTCGTACCTGTCCAACCTCCTCACCTACGGCATCGAGGGGCAGAACTACCAGATTATCGACGCGGAAAACGGTGTGATCGACTACCCAGACGGGCAGGATGCCAGCACCAAGACCTGGGATAATTCACTCGGCTGGATCTGGGGCCCGGCCACGCTCCGCTACATCTGGGCAGGACAGCCGCTGGACCTGCGCGAGCAGACGCTGGCGGACATCGAAAACGCGAAGATTTCCAAGGCGATGGGCTTCACGTTCAACCCCGCCAATGTGGAAAACGAGATTACCGCTTGCAGCAACGTACAGGCCCGCTACGTGATTGGCCTGGAGTGCGGCGCGGTGGACCCCGCCGTGGTGCTGCCCGAGTTCCTGCGCGAACTGGAAGCCGCCGGCATTGACCGGATCATCGCCGAAAAGCAGGCGCAGCTGGATGCGTGGGCTGAGGCAAACGGGGTCGAGTAATCGGTAAACACCATTCAAAAGGGCCGCCGCTCGCGGCGGTCCTTTCACGTGCCGCTAAGAAGGGAGCCCTGTCCATGACCGCTAGAGCCCCACGCCCGGCGGGGCGGGGCGCAAAACTGCGCCGCTTCCTGCCCATCTACCTGATGGCGCTGCCCGCGCTGCTGTACTTTTTCATCAACAATTATATCCCGATGGGCGGCATCATCATTGCGTTTAAGAAATACCGCTTCAACAAGGGCATCTGGGGCAGCGACTGGGCGGGCCTGTCCAACTTTGAGTTTCTCTTCCGCACCAAGGATGCGTGGCTGATTACGCGCAACACCGTGCTGTATAACCTTACGTTCATCGTGCTAGGCACCGTGCTGTCGATCGCCATCGCCATCCTGCTCAACGAAATCAAAAACAGATACGCCAAGAAGTTTTACCAGACCATCGTGCTCATTCCGCACCTGTTTTCGATGGTGGTGATCAGCTACATGGTCTACGGGCTGCTTAGCGCGGACCTCGGCCTCGTCAACAATGCCGTGCTGCCGGTGCTGGGGCTGGATCGCGTCTCTTGGTACATGGAACCGAAACACTGGCCGTACATCCTGGTGATTGTGCAGCTGTGGTTTAGCACGGGGTACAGCTGCGTCATCTACCTCTCCTCGCTGCTGAGCATCGACAGGGGGTACTACGAGGCAGCGTCGATTGACGGCGCGAGCACCTGGCAGAAGATTCGCCACATCATGCTGCCGTTCCTGAAACCCACCGTGATCGTCGTATTTCTGATGTCGCTGGGGCGCATCTTCCATTCGGATTTTGGCCTCTTTTTTCAGGTGCCGATGCACTCCGGTGCGCTCTACAGCGTCACGACGACCATCGACGTGTACGTGTACCGCGGTCTGATGGAGACCAACAACATCGCGATGTCCAGCGCGGCGGGCGTGTACCAGTCGGTGGTAGGGTTCGTATTGGTGCTGCTGGCGAACTTCGCGGTCAGCAAAGTCAGCAAAGAAAACGCGCTGTTTTAGGAGGTGGGCATATGGATCATAGCAGCAAGGGATTCCAATGGGCGGCGCATGTCATCCTGTGCCTGGCGGTCATCGCGGTGATCCTGCCGCTGATGCTGATTGTCGCCTCCTCGCTGACGGAGGAGACAACCCTCATCCGCGAGGGGTATCGGCTCTGGCCGAGCCAGCCCAGCGTGGAGGCGTACCGCGTGCTCTTTGGCAAGTCTGGCACCATTCTGAACGCTTACGGCGTGACGTTCACGGTCACCGCGATCGGCACCTGCATCGGCCTGATGATCACGGTGATGCTGGGCTATGCGCTGTCCGTGCCGGACCTGCCGTTCCGCCGCGCGATGTCGTTCTATGTGTTCTTTACGATGCTTTTCAGTGGCGGTCTGGTGCCCACCTACATGATGTACACCGGCGTCTTTCACGTCAATAACACCATCTGGGCGCTGATTGTGCCGCAGCTGCTGGTCAACGCCTTTTCGGTGATCATCGCGCGCAGCTTCTTCGCTACCGGCATTCCTAGCGAAGTGCTGGAGGCCGCGCGCATCGATGGCGCAGGGGAGTTTCGCATCTTCTTCCGCATTGTGATGCCGATGGGCATCGCCATCATGGCGACACTCGGGCTGATCATCGCGCTGGCCTACTGGAACAACTGGACCAACGGCCTGTACTACATCAGCGATCGGAAGCTCTACAGCATCCAGCAGACAATGACCGAGATGGTGCGCAACATGCAGGCGCTGCAGAGCGGCGTGCTAGGCTCGCAGGCGGCGGAGGGCGCGCGCATCCCCAGCACGGCGCTGCGCATGGCGACCGCGGTATGCGGCGCGGTGCCCATTTTGATCATCTACCCGCTGTTTCAGAAGTACTTCGTCAAGGGCGTTACACTTGGCGCGGTGAAGGGATAAGGAGAGGTGCCGGTGGCTACCCATATTGACCTGGGCGGGACCTGGCGGATGCGGCCGGATGGCGGTGCGTGGATACCGGCGGGCGTGCCGGGCACGGTGTACGGCGCGCTGCTGGAGGCGTGCATTGCACCCGACCCGTATGATCAAGACAATGAAAAGCTGGCAGAGCCGTTCTTGTGCCAGGACTACACGTTTGAGCGGGATTTTGTGGTGGATGCAGCGCTGCTTGCACGGGACCGCGTGTTCATCTGCTGCGACGGGCTGGATACACTGGCGGTCATCACCCTCAACGGGAAAGTGGTGGGCGAGACGAACAACATGCACCGCCGCTACCGCTTCAATGTGAAGGAGCACTTGTGCGCGGGCGAGAACACGCTGTCGGTACGCTTTGCGTCGTCACTCGCATTTGTGCGGGAGCATGCGGCGCAAGGCACCAGCGGCAAGGGCGTCGAGCTGATCCGCAAGGCGCAGTGTATGTTCGGCTGGGATTGGGGCCTTTCGCTGCCTGATATGGGCATCTGGCGGGGTATCCGGCTGGAGGCGATGGATGCGGCGCGGCTGAACGACGTATCCATCTGGCAACAGCATGCGGAGGGCCGGGTGGATTTGGCGATCCGTGCGGAGGTGGATGTTTACACGGACGAACCGCTTTCTGTCCGGGTGACACTCACAGCGCCGGATGGTTCGGTGGTTGCTACGCACACTGCCACGCTCACCGATGGGGCAGCCGAAACAGCCTTCGCTGTGGAAAACCCTGCGCTCTGGTGGCCGAATGGACAGGGCGCGCAGCCGCTGTATACGGTTGAGACGGAGTTGCTTAGTGAGGATAATCGGCTCAACAGACGCTCTACCCGTATCGGTCTGCGTACGGTAGCGCTGCTGCGCGAGAAGCCGGATGGGTCGCCCGACTATCGAATAGAAGTCAATAGTCAGCCACTGTTCATCAAAGGCGCAAACCTGATCATCGAAGACGCGTTGCTCTCGCGGCGCTCGCCCGCCCGCACCCGGCGCATGCTGGAGGACGCGGCGGCATGCCACTTCAACTGTGTGCGCGTGTGGGGCGGTGCGCATTACCCCGATGAGGGCTTCTATGACCTCTGCGACGAGCTGGGCCTGCTCGTCTACCAGGACTTCATGTTCGCCTGCAAGTTCTACCCCGCGACGGACGCCTTTGTTGAGAATGTTGCCCGGGAAGCGGAAGACAACCTGCGGCTGCTGCGGAACCACGCGTGCGTCGCGGTGCTGTGCGGCAACAACGAAGGGGAGCTGCTCTACACCGCGCTGACCAGCGATGACCCGGCCAACGCGCCGCTGCGCGCATTATTTGGCGGCAGGGCCGTAGGCCCCGAAGCGAAGGCGCACCTATGGGCTGCATACTCCCGCCTCTTTAGCGATGTGCTGCCCAAGATTTCCGCGCGGATCATGCCAGACACGCCGTATGTCCAGTCCACGCCGTCCATTCCCGCGTCCGGCGAGGCGCGCAGCCTGTTTGACTTCTTCGCGCGGGGCGACGTGCATTATTACCTGGCGTATGATGGGCGCGCGCCGTATGAGAAGATGCGCGGCATGCACCCGCTGTTCGTCACGGAGATGGGCTTCCAGAGCTATCCGTCCATGAAAACCATCCGCGCGTTTGCCCGGCCCGAGGACGAAAGCCCTTACTCGCCGGTGATGTACGCGCATCAGAAGTGCAAAAACGGCAACGAGGATATCGAGCACTACATGCGGCTGGATTACGGCGTGCCGGAAAGTTTCGCGGACTATGTATACGCATCACAGCTCCAGGCCGGGGAGATCCTCCGCGACGCGGTGGAACACCTGCGGCGGGATGGATGCCGGGGCGTGCTGCTCTGGCAGATGAATGACTGCTGGCCGGTGGTTTCCTGGTCGGGCGTGGATTACTATGGACGCTGGAAGGCGCAACAGCATTATGCGCGGCGCTTTTTCGCGCCGGTACTGGCCTCTGCGTGCGAGGTGGGCGGCGAGCTGCAGCTGTGGGTATCGAACGATTCCACGCTGTCGATATCGGGACAGATCGAGTGGAAGCTGTTGGCAGCAAGCGGCGAAGTCCTTACACAGGGAAATGCAGCAGTGGATGTAATTGCGCGGTCGTCTGTTCGAGTGGCAAGCGTGCCCATAGCACCGGAACTGAATCGCCGGAAGATCTACCTTGCCTATACCCTGATAGTGGGCAGCGAGGCAGTCAGCCAGGGCACCCACCTGCTGTGCAAGGCGAAGGATTTTGCTTTGTGGCCCGCCGCTATTCGGATAAGTGTTACAGAAACAGAGGATTGCTTCACCGTCACGCTTGACACAGACCACTTTGCCAAGGGCGTGATGCTGGAATTGCGCAATGACGACTGCGCGTTCAGCGACAACTTCATCGACCTGCTGCCCTCAGAGCCGCAAACCATCTATGTAGCGAAGAACACACTCTCCCGCCCTCTAAGTCTAGAGGACTTTACAGCGCAGCTTACAGCCCTATGCCTGAACGACGTGTATGCAAGGAGGCAAATGGAATGACTGTTCGGGAACTCACGGATGCCATCATTGAAAAGACCGGCGTTGTACTGCCGGCAGGCAATAAGGACCGTCTCATTGCCGGTTCGTTCGATGCGGAAATCACGGGCATCGCAACGACATTCATGGCGACGGCCTCGGTGATCCGCCGCGCAGCCGCGCAGGGGATCAACTGCATCATCACGCACGAACCGGTGTTCTTCAGCGATGCCGACCATGTGGAGGCACTGGCGGGCGATTCTGTCTACCATGCCAAGCATGCGCTCATTGAGGAAACCGGCATGAACATCTGGCGGTTCCATGACCACCCGCACGCAATGCGGGAGGACCTGATCTATGAAGGAATGGCCGCCCAGATGGGCTGGAAGCCCTACGCCAAGGACGGCCGGAAGATGTTCTTCGAGGTACCCGGCTGCACCGTCCGCGAGGCGGCACAGCACCTCAAGCAGGCGTTTTCCATGCCCGTCATCCGCGTGATCGGCAAACTGGACGCTGTCTGCCACAAGGCCGGGCTGCTCCTCGGCGCGTTCAGCCTGGGCATCGGGTTTCCCGGTGGGGAACTGTTCCCGATTCAGCTGATGCGCGCCGAAGGGCTTGACCTGCTGATCTTTGGGGAAATACTGGAGTGGACGTCCCCCGCCTATGTGCGCGACGCTGCGGAACTCGGCATCGGGCGCGCGATCATCCAGCTCGGCCACAACCGCAGCGAGGAGGCGGGCATGGAGCGTCTGCTGCCATGGCTTGCGCCGCTGTGCGACGAACTGCCGCTGACATTCATCGAGGCGGGAGAGCCATTCACATACGTCTGATGTTGCGTCTAGACCTCCCCAGGCACAGGAAACAGTTTCATAATCGTATCATACAGGAAGACCGCGATCTCCTCGGGGGGCTCGCGGTTTTCTTTGTTCATCCACCGCAGGATCATGTTGAACGCCCCGTCGATGATAAAGCCGAATACGTAGGCCAGCTGCTCCTCGTCATATTCGTGCCTCAGCTCGCGAATGAGCTGCCGGATTGGCGGCAGGCTGATCAGCCGCTCGGGGAATTCTGGGTCTATGTTGTTGCTAAACATGATGCGGCATAGCTCCAGGTTGTCGCTGATAAAGGTAATGGTCTTGACAATCCGCTCCACATTGTCGCCGAGCGCGCCGTTGGCGGGGCTCAGGTAGGTATCGACCTGCGAGAGCACATCGTCCTCCATATCCTTGAGCAGGTCGTACTGGCTGCCATAGTACTTGTAAAACGTGGTGCGGTTGATCTGCGCGCGGTTACAAATATCGCGGACCGATATCTTGTGAATGCTATCCTCGGCCAGCAGCGCGATGAGGCTTTCCTTGAGCATCTTCTTGGACAGGCGGATGCGTTGGTTTTCTTGCATGGTGTTTCTTCCTCTCCTGCTGTCAAATCTCCGCGCCGTGTCGTATGAGCAACACTTTTGAGAAAAGTGTCTCTTTTGCAGCCAATGCAAAGTCAACAGTCGGTTGCGAACTCGCGATACTTGCATCATAATATCAGCTGTTGCGAAAGTCAACGTCTTTCATGATGAAAAAGTGCGGAGGCAATGTCTGATGAAGAAGCTGGCGGACCTTATTGTTGAAAAGAGAAAAGGCATACTTATTGTTTTTATTCTGCTCACGATAGTGAGTACCTTTCTCTTGTTCCAGGTGCAGGTTAACTCCGATATGACGAAATATCTGCCGGACGACTCCTCGGCGAAGATCGGCATCTCCATCATGGAGGCCGAGTTCCCGCCGACGAGCTCCCTGCAGGTAATGATCAAGGGCCTGCCCGAGGCGGCCAAAGAGCAGAAGGTGGCCGAACTTTCGGCGATCGAGCATGTGGATAGCGTCGTCTATGAGGCCGGGAGTGACGCGTACAACCAGGGCGACTATACGCTCTACAGCGTCACCATCGGCGTGGACGCTTACTCCAAGGAAGCCAAAACGGTTGTCAGCGCCATCCGCGACCAGAACGCCGCCTATGAGGTTGCGCTCAGCGGCGAGGCAGCGGGCAAGAACCTCGATAGGATTCTGCCGGGTCTCTTCGGCGCGGCGTTCGGCATCCTGATGGTTGTCCTGATCCTGATGTGCAATTCGTGGCTGGAGCCGGTGCTCTTCCTGGCGACCATCGTTGTGGCGATCCTCATCAACATGGGCACCAACATCATCCTGGGCAGCGTGTCGGACATCACGCAGGCCATCGCGGCGATCTTGCAGCTGTGCCTGTCGATGGACTACTCCATCATGCTGATCAACCGCTACCGGCAAGAGAAGGAAGTGACGGACGACAAGAACGAGGCGATGAAGAAGGCGGTGCGCAACGCATTCACCGCGATCACCAGCAGTTCGGTGACGACGATCGTCGGCATGCTTGCGTTGGTCTTCATGAGCTTCACCATCGGCGCGGACATGGGGTTCGTGCTGGCCAAGGGCGTATTCTTCAGCCTGCTGTGCATCTTCACGGTGCTGCCGGCGCTGATCCTGATGTTTGATAATGCGATCACCAAGACGGCGAAGAAGTCGCTGCATATCAAGATGGACGGCCTTGCCAAGTTCAGCTATTCTGCGCGGTACGTGATGCTGGCGGTCTTCGTGCTGCTGTTTGCGGGCAGCTATATGCTGCGGGGCAATGTGGAGATCACCTACACGATGACGGACTTTGACCCCGTATACAAGGTTTTCACGCCCAGCAACCCAATCGTGGTGCTGTACGAAAACAAGGACGAGGAAAAGGTTGCCGCGCTGGCGGAGGAGTGGGAGGCGCTTCCCTCGGTGGACAGCGTCAGCGCCTATGCCACCACACTTGGCAAGGCAATGACCAGCACGGAGCTGGCGGATGCCACCGGCATGGACGCGAAGCTCGTCGCGCTGATGTATGTCAACTACTTTGATAGCCAGGGCGGGGAGACACCTGAGCAGACGGTTGTACTGGGCGACTTTATCCAGTTTCTGCAAACCGATGTCGCCACCAATCCGCAGTTCGCCGCGCTGTTCCCGGAGGGCGCGATGGAGCAGCTTGCCGCGCTGGGCAGCGCACAGGACGCACAGCCCAGGCTCTCCCCCGAGGAGTTCGCGGCCTATAGCGGGATGAACGCGGTGATGGTCCAGCAGCTCTTTGGTTATTACTTCACCCTCAACGGTCAGGCAGAGGATGGCAAAATCGCCGTAAATGATCTGGCGGATTTCATTGTTACCACAATGGCTGCGAACCCGCAGTACGCATCGTTCTTCAGCGAGGAAATGCTGGCACAGCTCAGCGCAATGGCCGGCGACTCTGGCACAAACGTGATGGAGCAGCAACTGACCGGCACAGAGCTCGCCGCCTACATGGGCGTGGACGAGGCGATCGCGCGGCAACTGATCAACTTCTACGGCGTTGCGCAGGGCAATGTGCCTGGGGGCAAAATCGCGCTCTACGACTTCATGAACTATATTGCCACCGATATTGCGACAGACGAGGCGTTTGCGCCCTACCTTACCGGGGACTTGCTGGCGCAGCTCACCGACGGAAAGGCCGAGATGGACGCAGGACTTGCGCAGCTGGTCGGCAGCCGCTTTTCCAGGCTCATTCTGAATACCAACCTCCTGGAGGAGTCTGAGGAGACATTCGCGCTCATCGAGCGGATTCAGGGAGAGCTTGGCGCGGCAGTGCAGGGTGAGTACCATCTCGTCGGCAGTTCCGTGATGGCGCACGAGATGGCGGGCAGCTTCCCGGGCGAGATGGACCTGATTACGATCCTGACGGCGGTAGCGATCTTCCTGGTTGTGGCGATTTCGTTCCGCTCGCTGTCGATCCCACTGGTCCTGGTGTTGGTCATCCAGTGTGCGGTCTTCATCACCATGGGCACAGCGGCGCTTGCGGGCAGCAGCATCTACTACCTGCCGCTCCTGATTGTGCAGTGCCTGCTGATGGGCTCAACGATCGACTACGGCATCCTCTACACCTCCTATTACAGGGAGGCACGAGAGACCTTGGACAAGAAAGAGGCGCTCCGCGTTGCGCTGAACAATGCGATCCACACGATCATGACCTCCGCGCTGATCCTGATTGCCATCACGTTGGTGCTTGGCTTTCTGCTCGCCGGTTCTGACCACGCGATCTCCGAGATTCTTCTGATCATCGCCAGGGGCGGCATCTGCGCGACGGTGCTGGTGGTGTTCGTGCTGCCCAGCGTCATGTCCGCGCTGGACCGGTTCGTGTGCGGGAAGAAGAAAGTGGATAAAAAAGAGGCGGCGTAAGGGCTGGCGGGGGGACGCAAGGGGACTCTGTCCCCTTGACCCCTGCCAGGAGGCTTGCCTCCTGGACCTCCAATGTTTCGCCTGCGGGCGGGTTGGATTTGCGGCCAAACTACAAAACTTGACACGAATTTTACATTGCCTTTATCCGGAGCTAATTTTGCGCATGTATACTTTACCCAAGAGCGGCTGATCGCCGCATGAGGAGGAAGTACATGCGCATTCGCCTGTCAGGCGTTACCAAAGCATTTAGCGGGAAGCAGGTTATTTTCCCGACCGATATGACGCTGGAACGCGGCGCGTTCACCACGCTGCTGGGACCTTCCGGCTGCGGCAAGACTACGCTGCTGCGTATGATCGCCGGGCTTGAAACGCCCGACAGCGGCGAAATCGCCTTCAACGATCAGATTGTTTTCTCCAAAGAAAAGCATATCAATCTGCCCCCTGAAAAGCGCGGCCTCGGCTTCGTGTTTCAGGATTTTGCGCTATGGCCGCACATGACGGTGTTTGAGAACGTAGCGTTTGGCCTGCGCGCGGCAAAGGATACCAAGGACCTGGATGCGCGTGTCCAGGAGGCGCTGGAGGCTGTACGCCTGGGCGAGTATGGCACGCGGTATCCGCACCAGCTATCTGGCGGGCAGCAGCAGCGCGTCGCCTTCGCGCGGGCGATCGTCATCCGCCCCAAGTGCATCCTCTTTGATGAACCGCTTTCCGCGCTCGACGCGATCCTGCGCGAGGAGATGCGCGCGGAGCTGCGGATGCTGACGCTTCGCCTGGGGATGACATCAGTGTTCGTCACCCATGACCAGATCGAGGCGATGAGCATGTCGGACAGCATCGCGGTGATGAGCAGCGGGCATGTGCTGCAGATGGATTCACCTGAGGAGATTTACGCGCACCCCGCCGATCCTTTCGTGGCGCGGTTCCTGGGCAAGTCCAACTGGATTGATGAAAACACCATGGTCCGCCCCGAAAGCATGCGGCTCGCCCCGCAGCACGGAGACACCCGGTTTGACATGCATGTCACCACCGTGCAATACGTAGGCAACGGATATGAGCTGACCCTATCGGACGACACCCATACATGGCATTACCAGTCCGCCGAAAAGATCGCACCGGGCGCGCTCACACCCGTTTACATAAGCCCCAAGCAAATCATTGCATTTTAATTATTATGAGCCTGCGAATAAAAAGTCAAGCCCAAAATGCGCAGAGCAGCGAAGGAAAAGAGGGGATGAAAAGAAACCGTAGCGATAAAGAACACCACGGTGAAAGCGCGGGGTACCAGAGCTATGCGATGGGCAAATTGGGTAA
>JAVBQK010000176.1:0-9439 GCA_031549105.1 Eubacteriales bacterium | reverse complement strand
CGTCACAGACTTCCACAGGCCGCCGGTCAACCTGGAAACTGTATTCATGGAGGTGACGCGCAATGATGCGTAATCCGATTTTCGAATCGTCGATGACCCGGCGGATGCGCTCCTACCGCGCGCCGCTGCTGCTGACGCTGTATATGGTGTTCCTGCTGCTGGTATCGGGCGTGGCGCTGGTGACGCTGCAAAAGCCGCAGCTATCGCTTGGTAACCTGCGCGCCGGCATCGAGACGTATATCTACCTGTCAGTCATGCAGTTTGCGCTGATCATCCTGGTTGCCCCCGCGCTGACGGCCGGCTCCATCGCCGGCGAGCGCGAACGCCAGACGCTGGACCTGCTGCTGTGCACCCGCGTCAGCTCGCTTTCGATCGTGCTGGGCAAGCTGCTGTCTAGCGTTTGCTTCCTGGGGTTGATGGTGGTGGCGTCGCTGCCGCCGCTGGTGCTGACGCTGTTCTTTGGCGGCATCACGCTGTCGGAACTCCTGCTGATGATGGTGTTTCTGATCGTGACGGCGCTGGCCTGCTGCTCCATTGGCATCTTTTGCTCAGCGGTGTTCAAGCGCACCGTCACCGCGACGGTCGTCGCATATCTGAGCATCTTTGCGCTGGGCGTAGGCACGATCCTCTTCCCCATCGTTTTCCAAATGGGCCAGATCAATGAGCTGCTGGATATGGTCCGGATGGCGCAGTACGGCACATCTTCTGTGTTCATCGGCGGCAGCGGCCAGGTTGCGACCGAGGCGGTGCGGGCCATCCCCAAGATCCTGTATCTGAACCCAGGTGTAGGCCTCTTCTCGATGCTGGTGCAGCAAACAGGCATCCTGCAGCGCACCTTTGAGATGGGCGGCTACCAAGGCAACCAGCTCTATTCGCTGTTCGAGCTGAGCGGCTCCACCGCGATGATCAACATGGCTGTGCTGGTGGGTACGTCGATGATCCTGACGGGACTGGCCGCAGTGTTTATCAAGCCCAGCGGCCGCAGGTCCAAGAAAAAATCATGATGAAGAAAGCGCTAAAACCCGTTCGTGGGCGCATTCGGATGCTGCGCGTGATACAAGGCCTTTTCATCGGCCTTGTATCGGGCGCGGCGGGATGCCTTGTGCTGACGGCGGTGTCGTTCTTCACGCCGATCGAGATGCTGTGGCAATACCTGCTGTGCATCTTTGCCGTGTGCCCGGTGGCCGGGGCGCTCACCGGGCTGCTGCTGCCCGTGCCGGTAGGCTATGCTGCCCGCCGCGCGGACGGCTGCGGCCTGAAGGAGCGCGTGCGCACGGCGCTCGCCTTTACGGGCGAAGAAGGCGCGATGCATGACCTGCAGCGCGCCGATGCCGAAGCGTCCCTGAAGGCGCTGCCGGTCAAGCAGGCGCTTCCGGTTCGCATCTCGCGTGGGCTGTGGATTCCGGCTATAGCGCTCGTGGTGGTCACCGGCGTGCTATTCATGCTGCCCAATCCGCAGGATGCGGTTATCCGTGCGCGTGAAACGGTCCGACAGGCGCTCCGCGCGGAGGCGAAGGAGATCGAAAAAGCAGCGGATGCGATGGAAGACCAGGGGCTGACCGAGGAGGAGCGCCGGGAGCTTCGGCGCATCACCGGCGAAATGGCACAGGAGTTGCGCACCGCCGATAACAAGCGTGAGGCGCTGGCCAAGCTGGACGAGAAACAAAAGCAGATAGAGAAGCTGCAAAAGGATATTCAGCAGCGCGTTGCCCGGGAGACTTCCCAGGCGCTTGGCTCGCAGTCCGCGCTGAAGGGTCTATCCTCCGCGATGGAGAGCGGCGACTCGCAGGAAATGCAGGACGCGCTTGCCGCGATCCAGGAGATGCTGGAGAGCGCTGAAACGGCGAAGGAGACGGCCGAGCAGCTGGCACAGGCGGCGGCGCTTGCCCCGGCGGGCGCGGCACAACAGGGTCTTTCCTCTAGCGCGGCGTCGGCGTCGGCAGGCAATGTTTCCGCGGCGATGACGGCGCTTGCCGGTACGTGCAATAGCGCGAGCGCGGGATCGACCGGCGCGGATATATCAGCACTTATGAAACTGGCGCGTGCCGGGGTGGCGCAGGCCGGCAGTGGAACCGGAGCGGGTTCAGGCGTTGGCATGGGACAAAGCCAAGGCGGTGGTGGTGGCGCGGGGCGCGGCACCACGCAGAAGGATGCGGGCTATTCATCAGGCATGAGCCAATCGTCGCTGGGCATGGGCGGTACCAACCCCATCCAGGACAAGGTTGGCGCGTATGAGCGCATCTACGACCCCACGCGGCTCGGCGGCGATAACGAGTCGTCCTACGTCGAAGGCGAAAAGGGCGAGGGCGAGTCCCAGCAGATGCAGCTTGGACCCGACCTGGGTGATTTCTCCGGCTCTGTGCCGTATGGCCAGGTCATCGGGCAGTACCAGCAGTCCGCCGCGCAGGCGATGCGACGCACCGCGCTGCCAGAGACGATGCAGGACTGGGTGGCGCGCTATTTTGATTCATTATTAGATTGATGGAGGACGTTTCATGAACGGCGTACAGATGGCCCAGGAGAAAGAGATTGTACAGTTTGCGGAGCAACTGAAGGAAATACAGACACAGATCGGGCAGGAAATCATCGGGCAGAAGGAGACCGTATCGCAGCTTTTGATGGCGATGATCGCGGGCGGCAACGTGCTGCTGGAGGGTGTGCCCGGCCTTGGCAAGACGCGCCTGGTGCGCACGATGAGCCACGTGCTGGACCTGCCGTTCGCGCGCATCCAGTTCACGCCCGACCTGATGCCCGCGGACGTCACCGGCACCAACATCATTGTGCAGAAGAACGGCGCGAGCGAGTTCTCATTCCAGCCGGGCCCGGTCTTCGCGTCGATCGTATTGGCGGATGAAATCAACCGCGCGACACCAAAGACGCAGTCCGCGCTGCTGGAGGCAATGCAGGAGCATACCGTCACCGTTGGCGGTGTGACGCGGCCTCTCCCTTCCCCCTATTTCGTGCTCGCCACACAGAACCCCATCGAGCAGGAGGGCACCTACCCCCTGCCTGAGGCGCAGTTGGACCGCTTCCTGCTGAAGCTGATCGTTGAGTTCCCGACGCTGGAGGAGCTGCACGGCATTGTCGACCTGACGGTGACTAAAACCGAGACGCCCGCGAAGACCGTCGCTTCGGGTGACGATATCCTGCGGATGCGCGAAATTGCCCGGCAAGTGCCGGTGGCGCGCGCCGTGCAGGACTACGCGCTCAGGCTGGTGCTGGCGACCCATCCGGAAGTTGCCGACTCCCCCACCGTCACGCGCGAGAACGCACGCTTCGGCGCAAGCCCGCGCGCGGCGCAGGCGCTGATCGCCGTGTCCCGCGTGCGCGCGCTGATGGACGGTCGCTACAACGTCGCATTCGACGACATCCGCGCCATCGCCCCGGCCGTGCTGCGCCACCGCGTTGCGCTAAGCTTCGAGGGCATGGCGGGCGGCATGACGACCGATCGCCTCATCGCCGAGATTCTGGGCGCAATGCCCGCGAAATAAGGAGACGCCATGCTGCTGGACGATCAAACCATCCGGAAGCTCGACGCCTTCTCGCTGGCGATGCGCGAACACGCGCGCGGCGGCATGGGCGGCATGCGCCGTTCCAAGACGGTGGGCAGCTCGGTGGAGTTTTCGGATTTCCGCGCCTATGCAGAGGGAGACGACCTGCGCCGCGTGGACTGGAACGCGTTCGCGCGCTTTGACAAGCTATTCCTCAAGCTCTTCCTGGATGAGCAGGAGACGACGCTGCGCGTGCTGCTGGATGCCAGCGGCTCGATGCCGATGGGCGATCCGAACAAGTGGGCGCTGTGCATCCGCCTGGCGGCGGTACTTGCGTATCTGGCGCTGACCCGATACGACCGCGTGGTGCTCGTGGAGCTGCACGCGGGCGGTGTCAGGGCCAGCCGGACGTTCGGCGGGCGTCAGTCGTTCCCGCAGGTGGAACAGTATCTGGAGGCCATCCGTCCCAGCGGCGAGACGCGGCTGGATCAAGCGCTGACCCGCGTGCCAATCACCGCCGGGCGCGGCGTGTGCGTGCTCCTCAGCGATCTTCTGACCGAGGCAGGTTGGACGCACGGCGCATCGTCGCTGCTATACCGGCGGCAGGAGCTGTCCGTGCTGCAGGTGATGTCCCCACAGGAGCTGGAGCCGGACATGACCGGTGCAGTGCAGCTGCTGGATGTGGAAGGCGGGCCTACCTGCGATGTGCAGATATCGCCCGACGCGCTGCGGCGCTATCAGCATGCGCTGGATGAGTTCCTGCTGGAGCAGCGGCGTTTCTGCCACGCCCGCCGGGTCCCCTATCTGCTATTGCGCAGCGACATGGACATCGGCCGGGACGTTCTGGAGGCGCTGATGCGCGGTGGCGTCATCGCGGCACGATAAGGAGGCACCATGCACTGGATGAACCCGACAGGCGCATGGGCGCTTTCCGCCCTCGCCTTCATCATATGCCTTTATATCCTCAAGCAGAAAATGGAGCCGATCGAGATCTCCAGCACCTACCTGTGGCAGAAGGCGCTGGCCTCGATGGAGGCCGACCGGCCGTTCCAGAAGCTCCGCCGCAGCCTGCTGCTGTTCATGCAGCTGCTGTTGGCGCTGCTGCTGGCGCTGTCTTTGATGCGGCCGATGACGCTGGGCGACGAGACGAGCGAGGCCGTGTTCGTTTTTGATCTATCGGCCAGCATGCAGGCGGAATCTGGCGGCAAGACGCGGTTGGAAAACGCGATAGAGGACGCCCGCCGCCGCCTTGACGGCATGCCGGAGGGTGCGCGCGTATCGATCCTGACCGCCGGTGCGCAGGTTGCGCAGACGCTGGCGCGGTCTTCCGACCCGATGGCTACACGCCGCGCACTGGATGCGCTGAAAGCCGAAAACGGCGGCGCGGACCTTTCCGGTGCGCTGTCGCTGGCGGAGGCGCTGGAGCGGGAGCTGGCCGACGTGCAGGTGATCGTCTATACGGATCAGTCGCTCCCGGAGGGCGTGTTCACACAGCCGTCCGTGGGCTCTGGCCTTTCCAACCGCGCGATCCTGTCGCTCCGCGCGGGCGAAACGGCTGCCGTGGCGCGCATTGCAAACTACGGCGAGGCGACGGAGGTGACCGTCGAGTGCACCGCCGACGGCAACCTGTGCGATATCCGCACGGTGGCCGTGGGAGAAGGCGAGATTGTCAGCGTGCAGTTTGACCTGCCTGCCCCTGCGCAGACGGTCGAGGCGCGCATCGTAGAGGCTGACGCGCTGCTGATCGACAATGTGCGTACCTGGGTTTCCCGGGAGACGGGCGTCACCACGATCGTGCTGGCCGGGCGTGACAACATCTTCCTGGAGAAGGCGCTTTCGCTGCGCGGTGACGTGACGGTGCTCAAGACGACGCTGGCAGAGGTCGCAACTGTCGCCACCGGCGCGCTGACCGTGCTAGATGGCCCGCTGCCGGAGATGCTGCCCGAGCGCGGCGCGCTGCTGATGATCGACCCGGACGCCCGCGTGGGTGCACGGCGCGAAACGCCCGTATCGCTGACCGCCGCCGCGGACCCTCTGGCTGAGACGCTGAACGAATACATGGACGTTGAAGAGATTCAGGTTGCGCGCTGGAAGCCCGTACAGGGCGGCACGCCCATCTGGATGGCAAACGGCGAGCCGGTGCTTTCCATACTGGAGGAGGATGGTCGCCGCATCGCGGTGCTGGGCTTCGACCTGCACGACTCCAACCTGCCGCTGCTCAAGGAATTCCCCATCTTCACGCAGCATCTGCTCGCCTACCTTGCGCCGGAACCGCTCGGCGCAGGTTTTGAAGATGGCGACTGCGGCACGCCGCTGTATATTACGCCCCAGTCCTTCGCCCGGACGGCGCAGGTTATCACGCCATCGGGACGCCGCGTGGCGCTGCCGGTGACCGGCGGCACGCTATCCGATACGAACGAGATCGGCGTATACCGGCTCATCCAGGCCGATGAGGCGGGCGAGGAAACCACGGTCCCCTTCGCGCTGCACATGCCGGCCGCTGAGAGCGATGTCCGGCAGGTCGGCAAGGGGACGAATCAAACAGCGCAGGCGGGGCGCGGCACACAGTACGGGCGTGAATGGACGCCCTGGCTGATTGGGCTGCTGATCGCTGTAACGCTGCTGGAATGGTGGGTGTATCGCCGTGGGTATTGAGTTTGCAAGGCCGCTATGCTGGCTGCTGTTGCCGCTATGCATCGCGGTGGTTCTCCTGATAGACAAGAAGTGTTCGCAGAGGCGGCGCGGGCGCAAGCGCGCCATTGCGCGTGCGGCACGTTTGGCGCTGGTGTTGCTGCTGGTCGCGGCGCTGACCGGCCCTGCGCTGCTGCTGCCGGGTAACCGTGCGGCCACCTGGGCGCTGGCGGACCTGTCTGCGTCGGCGCTGGGTCAGCGCTCCGCAATGGAAGCAGCGCTGACGGCAGGGCTACAGAACGCCCCTTCCGACCTGCAAGTCGGCGCGATCGCCTTTGGACAGACCACGATGGTCGATGCCCCACTGGCCGCCGGGCGCAAGTCAATTTCGCTGGGCACCGCGCCGGAAGCCAGCGGTACCGACATCGGCCGCGCGCTTGCGATGGCGATGGCGCTGCTGCCCGAGGACGCGGCTGGGCGCATCGCCCTGCTCTCCGATGGCAAGGACAATGTGCAGGGTGTCGCAGCGCAGCTGACGGCGCTGCAGGCGCGCGGCATCGCGGTGGACGTGTTGCCGTTTGAAAGCGGCTTTGCCCGCGACGCGCAAATTACCTCCCTCACCCCACCCGCGCAGGTGTACCAGGGCGAGAAGTTCGACGTGCATGTGCGGCTGGACTCCCTCTACGACACCACCGGCACGCTCGTGCTGTACGCCAACCGCCAGCCCGTCGCCACGCGCGAAGTCACGTTGCGCAAGGGCGGCAACTCGTTCATCTTCCAGGATGTGGCGAGCGAATCGGGCGTGGTCACCTACGAGGTTCAGCTGAACGCAGAGGGTGACGAGAATCCGCGCAACAACCGGCTGGGTGCGTACATGGACGTGCGCGGCACGCCGAAGGTGCTGGTGGTCGGCAGCCAATCGGAGCTGCCCACGATGCTTCAGGCGGCGGGTATGGAGGTTGAAACCCTTCTCCCCACGCAGCTTCCGGTCACTGCGGAGGCGCTTCGGCAGTACCACGCCGTCGCGCTGGTCAACACCAACATCGACGACATCTCCCCCGATGCGCTCACCGCGCTGGATGACTACGTGCGCAAGCTTGGACGTGGGCTGTGCGTATTCGGCGGCGACGACAGCTATGCCATCGGCGGGTGGCGCGGGTCAGAGCTTGAAGATATGCTGCCCGTCACGATGGACGTGGACAACCGCCTGGACATGCCGTCGCTGTCGCTGGTCCTGGTCATTGACAAGTCCGGCTCAATGACCGAAGGGCGCTACGGCATTACCCGCCTTGATATGGCCAAGGAGGCTGCCATGCGTTCGGCTGAGGTGCTCACCGCGCGTGACAATGTTGGCGTTATCGCGTTTGACGATACCGCCAAGTGGGTCGTTCCGATGCAGCAGGTCACTGACGTGGCGAGCATCCAGGAGATGATCGGCACCATCCGCCCCGGTGGCGGCACGGCATACTATTCCTCGCTGGCCCAGTCGTTGCAGGCGCTGCTGTTGGTGCAGACACAGCTCAAGCACGTCATCTTCCTGACGGACGGTGAACCCGGCGACAGCGGGTTTGAGGGCCTTGTGCAGCAGATGGCGCAGAACGGCATTACGCTGACGACCGTGGCCGTTGGCGGCGGCGCGAACACCAACCTGCTTACCCGCCTGGCTGAATGGGGCGGCGGCCGCGCCTATGCGACCACCGAGTTTGACGACATCCCCAAGGTCTTCACCAAGGAGACGTACCTCGCCACACAGGCGTATGTGCAGAACCGTACGTTCTACCCGGTGGTCTGGACCGGTGGCTCGCTGACCAACTATGAGGGCTTCCCGTCACTGGACGGCTATCTGGCGACGACCGCCAAGCCGCTTGCCACCGTTGCGCTGGCGACCGACCGCGATGAGCCGCTGCTGGCTTGGTGGCAGTACGGTGCGGGCCGCGCGCTTGCCTGGACGAGCGATGTGCAGGGTGCGTGGACTGGCGGGTTCCTCCGCTGGGAGCAGGCGGCGGAGTTCTTCGCCGGGATGATCTCCCACGTATTGCCCGTCGAGGAGGGCGAGGGCGACCTGACGCTGACGCGCCAGGGGCAGACGGTTACGCTGCGCTACGTCATTGACGAGGACACGCCGGGCCTCACGACCGAGGCAATCGTCCTCGCGCCGGACGGCAGCCAGCAGAGCGTTACACTCTCCGCCACCGCGCCGGGCGTTTACGAAGGCACGATGACCGCTGCGCAGGAGGGGGCATACGCCGTGCGCGTGGAGCAGAAAGAGGGCGAGTCGCTGCTGCGCACGCTGGAATCCGGCCTTGCGGTCGGCTACTCGGCGGAGTATGACCTGCGCGCCGCTGACGGCAATGCGCTGCTTGCGGAAATTGCGCGGGCAACCGGCGGGCGGCTCCTCACCGACGCGGCTGAACTCTTCACCGAGCGCGGTGCGCAAACCCGTGCGCGGCGGGACATGACCTCTACCCTGCTGCTCATTGCGCTTGTGCTGTTCCTGCTGGATGTGGCGCAGCGCCGCCTCGCCTGGGAACGCTGGATACCCGCCAAGAAAGTGCCCGTTCCCAAGGAAGCCACAGCCCCCAAGGCGCCGAAAGAAGCGCCGCCAAGGAAGGACGGCAAGAAGCCCGCCAAGGAGCCTGAAAAGCCACAGGCGCCGGTGACCGATACGGCGGATAAGCTGCTTGCTAACCGGAAGAAGAAGCTGATGTAACCCTAAGGACCGACCTATCCCAGTAAAACAACAGAGAAAAGCGTAGGAGGTACACATGCGTAAATTTGGATTGCTGGTAATGATCACACTGCTGCTGACGGCGCTCTGCCTCTCGGCGCAGGCTGACGCCCTGCTGACCGCGAAGTTGGCCGAGTCGGGCGAGGACGACCTCTCCTATGAGGATGCGCTGTTTATTGCACGGGAAATATGGGCCGAAAACAACGACGGCAAGACCGACGAAACCAACCCCGAAGCGTTTGGCGTCATCGCCTGCTTTATAACGCTGCAGGGCGAGGGCGGCGAGGAGCGCGCGTGGCACATGGTGCTGCAGGAGCGTGGCGGAAGCGGCAGCCAGTTTGAGGCGCTGATCTACTCCCCGGAGGGAGAGAAGACAACGAACAACAAGACCAGATGGGTCGACAAGGTAACGGAGTGGGAAGCTGCGAAAGGCCCACGCCCGTTCTGGACCCCGGAGGATATGGCGCTGTTCTATCGCCTCTATGAGCGGGTTATCGGTGAGGATATGTTTGTCATCGCCATGCCGCGCGAAGGTAACCTGTCCAGCGAGGAAGCAATTGAGATCGCGATCGCGACGCTGGTAAAGGAT
>JAVBQK010000080.1:0-16410 GCA_031549105.1 Eubacteriales bacterium | reverse complement strand
GATATGACTACCTGGGTGAATCGATGGGCTGGCCCGCCAAGGGCTGGAGCGGCGCGCCCATCCGCACCAACATGGTCTGCAAGCCGGCGTTCTACATGCTGCAAAGCTATTGGAGCGACACGCCGATGGTTCACTTCTCGGTGCTGGATATGTCGCTGATGGACGAGGGCGTCAAGGAACACTGGGACATGCCCAGCTACGCGGACCACTGGGAGTTCCCGCAGTATAACAAGGCGCTGATTCCCTACATGATCGCCAGCAACTGCGACGAGGTGCGACTGTTCCTCAATGGCAAGCGATTCTACCTGCCCGCGCCCGCTGATTGCCCCAACCGGCTGATCACCGGGTTCCTGCCCTGGCAGGCAGGCAAGGTGGAGGCCATCGGCCTGTGCGGCGGCAAAGAGGTATGCAGGCATGCGCTGGTCACGCCCGGCCCGGCGGTGCGCCTCGCGTTTGAGGCGGAGACGGTCCGCGTCCCGGTGGAAGTGGAAGAGGGTTACGAGCTGCTGCTGACAGTGCGGGCGTACGATGGAGACGGGCATCCAGTATTCCGGGAGAGCGCCCTCGTCCACTTTGCCGTGGATGGTCATGGAGAAATCCTGGCGGCGGACAGCGGCTGCCTGACCAGCAACGAGCCATACCGGGGTGACAGCGTTCACATGCACAATGGTGCGTGCAGCGTACAGATTCGCCTGAACGGCACGGGCCCGTGCAGAGTACACGCGTACGCGGCCGGAATGCAAGCCGCTAAGGCGACCGTTGATTTCTAACCTTTAGGCAATGCCTTCATATTCTCTGTGCCGCGCATGCATCAAACGATCATGCGCGGCCGTCTTTTTGCCGCGCCATATGCCCATAAAGATAAAAATTTCTCATTTAGACACAGACGCTTTCGATTCAGTCATTTACATCCAATCCCCTGAAATATACTATAAATAGTACAATCGCAGAAGGCAGAGGGATGCACACGCCGGAGAAACTGCTTGAAATGAACCATATCTCCAAGATATTCCCCGGCGTGAAGGCGCTGGACGATCTCCGCTTCGACCTGTAACTGGGCGAGATCCGCCTGCGGGGGCAGCACGCTGCGTCCTACCCGGACCTGAGCGTCGCGGAGAACATCTTCATTGGGCATGAGTTCCTGCGCGGCGGGTTCATTTCATCATGTAAAAGCATCCCGCCCAAAGGCGAAACGTTGGGTTTCCAAAGGGCAAGGCCCTTTGGTAGGGGGTCCAGGGGGACAAAGTCCCCCTGGCGTCCCCATCCCCGTCAACCGCCCAGCACTTTCTTCGCCAGATCCAGCGGCCCCACGATCTTTCCGTTCTCGTATACGCGCATATTGCCTGCCGATATCTCGTCAATGAGCAGCACACCGTTGTCCGCACGGCCGTATTCCAGCTTGATGTCGTATAGCTCCAGGCCGCGCTTTGCCAGGTCGTCCCGCACGATGGCGCAGATTTTCTTCTGCGCGGCGTAGGCGGCGGCGTATTCCTCCGCGGTCATGATGCCCAGCGCCACCAGGCCGTCCCCGGTGATCAGCGGATCGCCACGGTCGTCGTCCTTCAGTGTGAATTCTACGTACGAGTCCAGCGCCTGGCCCTCGGCAGCGTACAGGCCATAGCGGCGCATGAAGCTGCCCACCGCGCGGTAGCGGCAGATGACTTCCACGCCCTTGCCGAAAGCGTTGGCGGGCAGCACGGTCATCGTGGCTTCCTTGATGTCCGAGGAGATGAAGTGCGTCTTGACGCCGTGTTCGGCTAGTAGGGTAAAATAATACGTGGACATACGAAGCCCCGCACGGCCCATGCCCTCGATGGACAGCCCGACCGTGTTCGCGCCCGGGTCGAATACGCCGTTTTCGCCGGTCACATCGTCCTTGAACTTGAGCACCACATTGCCGTCGTCCAGCTTGTACACATCCTTGGTTTTGCCTTGGTAGACCTTCTGCATACTAATTCCCCCATTTGCATTGAAGTCGCGGCATTATCTTATCACGGCGCGGGTCAAATGAAAACCCCAAGCTTATAGTCACCCAACCCCAAAACTGGCCAAAGAAAGAGTGGATCTTTTTCCGCCCTGCGGCGTCACTCTCCGCTCAACGTAGCTGCCGGCTACGTCTCGCTCCGGCTCCTTGCCGAACAAAAAATCTCTCGCTCACTTTGGCCAGTTTTGGGGTTGGATGACTATCTTTACCGTTTCCTAATGATTCGATCATACTGGGTTCACAATCCGGTGGTATCCTAGTCTCATCAAAGAGAGAGGACGTGATTCCATTGGACAGCGAGGACATGAGCCCGGGCAAATGAAACGAGGAGGGATGTCTAGCGAACAGAGTATACCAAGGACAGGACTAATCCAGTATGGATTTATATACCCCTCTGGCGATGGCCGGAGGGGATTTGTTTGCGCCTTTATCCGTCTGCCGGTTGTTTCTTTGTGGGCGCGAGGTAGTACCTCGGCTTTCCCTGGGATTTCTTCTTGTACTCGATTGCCTCTTTGGGGCAGCCGCAGATGCACGCCATGCAGTGCGTGCAGCGTTCTCCCCAGACGGGCCTGCGTTCCCTCAGCTGGATATTGTTCAGCGGGCAGAGCGTGGCGCATTGCCCGCAGTCGCTGCACTGTGCGGTGGCATAAAACCCTTTTGAATGGACAAACAGGCGATAAAACACGCTGTTGACGATCCCGCTTTGAAGCTTCCCAACAGTCCCGCATTTGGCTGGCGTGGGGAACTTTTCGCCGCGACCGATGCTCTCGACAATCTGAGCAATCACAGGATCGGCCTTCGCGATGATCTGTTTAGAGGCTCCCGGGTCGCTGGTGGGGAACATGGCAATGTAGTTTTCCGGCATCACAACCCCGGCAAAGCCTTGCAGTTTCCACCCCTTTTCGACGCACAGTCTTTCGATATAACTAACCGCGTTCTGCGTATCGGTCCCACAGGTCATCACAAAATATGCCTTGCTGGAACCGGTAAACTTGCTAGACCGGATGAATGCCTCCACAACGCGCGGCAATCGCCAGGCATAGGTTGGGCATACAAACACATACGGATGGGACGAAGAGGCGAATCCCCTGCTGCACTCTTGCTTGATCTGATCGTTGATGGATACGACGGAATCCCCCGACGCGCGGGCAATTGCTTCCGCCACATAACGGCTGTTACCTGTGCCGCTGAAATACAGGATCATCGCATTACCTCCTAATATTTCCATTATAGCCCATTACCGATGCAAATCAATCCCTGGCTGATTGGAACCGGCAGGAGCTGAAGAGACTATGGCGAAGTAGCTTTGTGAGAAAGTTGCACTGCCGCAAGTGAGGGTTTGACATGCTGGAACTATGCCTATTGGGGACGGGCGCGATGATGCCGCTGCCCGAGCGGAACCTGGCCGCGCTGCTGCTGCGCAGGAACGGCCGGCTGATGCTGATCGACTGTGGCGAGGGAACGCAGGTCGCGGTGCGCCGCTCCGGGTGGAGCATGGCGCGCATCGACATGATCTGCATCACGCACTTTCATGCGGACCATATCGCGGGCCTTCCCGGGCTGCTGCTGACAATGGGCACCTGCGGTCGCGCGGAGCCGGTGACACTGGTCGGTCCTGCCGGGCTGGAGCTGGTGGTGAGCTTCCTGCGGGTGATCGCGCCAACGCTGCCGTATGAACTGCGTTTTGTGGAGTTGGACGGCGCGGTGCATAGCGTCCCCTTTGCGGATGGGCAGCTCACATGCTTTGGGCTGAAGCATATCATTCCCTGCTATGGGTATCGCTTCACGCTGGAACGCGCGGGCAGGTTTGACCGTGCCCGCGCGGAGGCGCTGGGGATTCCAGTGAACCGCTGGGGAGAACTGCAGCGCGGGCAGCCCATTGAGATAAACGCACAGCGCTACACCCCGGAAATGGTGCTAGGCCCCGCGCGCAAAGGCATTCGCATCGTCTATTGCACCGACACTGCGCCGGTGGAGAGCATCGCCGCGCACGCCCAGGACACGGATCTGCTGATTTGCGAGGGGACCTATGCAACGGATGAACACGCGGAGAAGGCCAACCGATACGGTCACATGACCTTTGGCCAGGCGGCCGCGCTGGCGAGGGAGGCCGGGGCGAAGGAGCTGCTGCTGACCCACTTCAGCCCCTCCATTGAGAACCCTGCGGATCACCTGGACGAAGCCAGGAGTGTGTTTGAAAACGCCCGCGTAGGCGAAGACGGCATGCACAGGGCGATACGCTTTGGGGACAAGCAATAAGGCGGAGATGGCAATCCATCTCCGCCTTTGCAATTGAACGCGGCCTTATCCCTTTTCGATGGGAATCCAAATCTCCACGATGGAATCGGCCTCCTCGCCCCGGAAGCGCTCGTCGTAAAACTCTACGCAGTAGCACCTTCCGTCCAGCCGCCGCTCCTTGTACCCCTGTTCGTTGGTCGCCAGCCATTCCACCATCGCGTTGTACTCGCTGTTGTATCCCTTGGCGACATAGACATCGAACGCGGCGTACAGCGATGGGGGAAGCTCAACGAGCGTATACGCGGGATCGATGGCGCCGCTGGAGACCAGATGCCCCGCGTGGCAGTCGCAGTAATCGCTACCATCTGTGTTAAAGCGAATCTCATACCCATTGTCGGAGAGCGCGCCATCCAGCGTTACGCGCTGGCGCAGTGTCTCAAAGTCCTCCCATATTTGCGCGGTCTTGCTTCCGTCGCCGGTAACGCCCGCGACGAGCAACCCTTCCCGTTTGATAATTTTCGGGTTCACCAGTATGCCTCCTTTAAGCCGATTGGTGAAGCGTATGATCAGTTCATCCACGCTGATATCGGCGGGGACGTATCCTTCGCTTCGGAATGTGCTCGGCGACACGCCATACGCGGCCTTAAACGTACGGGAGAACGATTGCGGTGAATCGAACCCGCAGCACAGGCATATGTCCAGGATGGACATGTCCGAACGAGCGAGGAGCTGGCATGCCTTTAGCAGCCTTCTCTCCCGAATGTGAGCGGTGATCGTTTTGCCGACGACCGCCGAGAACACGCGGTGGAAGTAATAAGAGGAGTAATGCAGGCGAAGCGAGACCTGCTCAAAATCAATCGGCTGGTCCAGATGCTCATCAATGTACACGAGCGCCTCGCGAACGCGGTCAAATCCGCCCATCATCTCACCTGCTTTTCCTGCATTGTGGCCACGCGCTTATTATAGCGGATGGTGCGCGCGAAGTCTTAACATACCTTGCGGTAAACGCAAAAACACCCCGGGAGGAGCAGTTCCGCCCAGGGCACTGATGAATTCGCTTTATTGTGCCAGCAGCGTGCGCACCGCCTCCACGGCCTGCCGGTCCAGCTCCATCGCCCGGCGGCCCTCATCAGCCAATACCTTGCGGATGGCCGGGTCGGCAAACTTGACATACCCCGCCTCGTTCATTGCTAGGTACTTCCACAGGAACCCGCCATATTCGCTGCACGCGCGCCAGGCATCAATCGCCTCGTTCAGCGGCTGCGCCCATTCCGGGTAGGCGCTTGCCATGCGCTCATGAAACTGCAGCGCGGCGCTGCGCTCGTGCACCTGGCACAGCGCATCGCAGTAGATGAAAAACCGGCCCTGGCTGGTGCGCGACCAGGCCCAGTCTTCCCACATCTCGCCGGGTCCGGGCAGCATTACCTGCATGCAATCGTCAAAGTCGGCGTGCTCCAGATCGCAGAGCATTGCCTCCCACGCCGCCAGCCCTACCTTTGCGCCGCGCACATCGGCGTGATAGGCGTGGTCGACGATCGCGCGGTATGCGGCCAGCGCGCTGTCACGCTCGGGCGGCATTTCCGCGGGCGTCGGCAGGATGTAACCGACCAGGCCCGCATACCAGTTGCCCTTCACAAACGGCTGCTCCGCGGGGAAGCCCTCGTCCGCTTGAAAATAGCTCCAACCCACTAGGCTGTCGCCGCCATCTTCATAGCCGAACACGACGCAGCACTCGGGCGGCCCGATGATACCCATCGCGATCACCGGGATGCCCGCGTCAATCGACGCCATGATCTCCTCTCGCGCCTGCGCCTCATTGGCGAACGGGCCTTCGATGCCGGCGATCGACTTTACCATCCGCACCTCGCCATGAAGACCAACTGCCCGAAACGCACGCTGATGCGGTGCAAACGGCGGCTCCTCGCACGCCAGAATGTCGCAGTTGCCGCCATGCCACTCGCCCGGCCGCCAAGCAAGCCGATTGCCCGCGCCGGAGAGCGCCAGGATGTCCGCATACGGCCATGGCCTGCCCATACCCTCCAGCGCTGCCCACAGAGACCCTACAAACGGCGTGAGCATGGAGGACTGCCCCTCGATAAACTGGGCAATGCGCGGCACACCGGGGATGCGTTTCCCGCTCATTGTTCTGCCTTCTTTCGGATTGGAACAAAGATGTCCAGTTGGTTTGCACCCATGGCTTCGTGCGCACTGGGCGGGGTGACAATATGAAACATGGTCCGATGACGCGGTCGTTCGTCCACCTCAAAGCAACCCGAATCCCGTACCCACTGCTGGATGCCCACATGGACGCGCTCGCCATCTGCATCGTCCTCATCCCAGGAGATGGCTGCGGCGTACAGGCCGCCCTCAAATTCTATCACGTCAAACCCACCGGTATCCATGCCTTCCTCAAACGCATACCACCACTCCATGCCGCTTGCATCCGGGTCGTGCCAGAGAAAGTCATGCGGCGAAAAGCAGCTACTGGCATCAACCTGCGAGAACCATTTGTCAAACCTGTCCAGCTTTCCACCCGGCGCGAATGGCGCGCCCGTATCCATGCCGGATGTCACCATCCTGCGGGCAGGCAGCCGCAGCACCCGCACCCCCAGCGGGTTTTCCCTATGCATCTGTCCCATCTTCATTCTCCTCCATCAACTGAATGGTATCAATCGTGTCCGCAATCGCAAGGTCCAGCTTGCGGCACGCATCCAGCACCCCGATGATTTCCGCGCGCACTGCCGGGCGCTTGATCGCCTCCCGGCCATGTTCACCCTCCACCAGTGCGTGAATGCGCCACATGTTGCCGTGGACATCCCCGCCTGCACGGATGGCCGGGCCAAACGCGTCTGTGCCCAGCAACACCCCGGCTTGCTCGAAAAACGCTGCCAGGCAGAAACGCCGCTCGGCCAGGTCCCATATCTCCGGGTAAATGAAGGGGAACCCCTCAAACGCCGATGCCCAGAACGCTTCATCGCGGAGACGCTGCGTCCAGTTTGCGTAGAAATCCACCGACGCGCCGTAGGGATGGCATACGGGGGCGCGCAGGAAGTGTGCGCCGCGCGCCAGTGCCTGCCGGACGGTGGAGCGCTTCTTCTCCGCCGCCAGTGGCAAGATATCCCCGGCCACTGCTGCCACCGCGTCCGTGCCAAGCTGCCAATTCTGGATGTACTGGCAGTCCTCCATGGAGAACGACTTGTTGGGCACATCCGCACCCGGCGCGAATGTCCAGGCGATCAGCGTGTTCCCGCCATCCTCATAGCCCACGGCCAGAAGCACCCGGTCGTTGCCGGTGCGGCCCAGCAGCAGCGCCGGGAATCCATCTGCCAGCGTCCTGAGCACGAGTGTTTTGAGCTGTTCCTCCGATGCCCAGCCGCCGTCTACCCCCGCTGCCTCCACATTCGCGTAGAGCTGCACCGGGATGCCCGCCATCCGGAAACAATCAAGGACTGGCTGCGCGCCATCCGTCAATGCAAAGCGGAAGTACTCTGCGGTATCGAACAGGAACCTGAACCCCTCGCCGCTCAGCGCCGCGTACAGGTTGTAGTCATGGTCGGCACGCCAGCGCATGCCGTGCATGTCTATTTCATGCGTATCGTGCCGCGCGCCCATCAGCACTCCAAGTGACATCATCGCCGATGGAAACGCCATGCTGTGCGGCACCAGCATTGCACCCTCGCGCGCCACCGCCCCGTGGTACGCTACCCGGGCCGAATCAGGAAGTTTTTCCATGCTGAACGCTCCTCACACTCGCCAAATATCGGTACAGCGGCCTGATGTATGGTATAATACCACTAGGCGGCTACGAAAAATGAACCTGAATTGCGGGGACTGTGATGTCTACACCGGTTGCCAGGCTGCACGCAGTGTTTGATTATGTCGAGGAACATATGCAGGACCCGTTGAGCCTGGATGCGCTATCCAGGGTCGGCGCGCTAAGCCCGTTCCAGCTGATTCGGCTGTTCGACCGGTTCACCGGCATGACGCCGATGGCGTATGTGCGAGAGCGCCGATTGGCGATGAGCATTCCGCAGCTCCTGCGGGGCGACGCGGTGCTGCGTGTGGCGCTGGACTGGGGCTTTGAGTACGAGCAGTCCTACATCCGCGCGTTCCAGGCGGCGTTCGGCGTCACGCCCGCGCGCTTTCGGCGGGAGGGGCATTCGGCGCGGATCACCGGCAGGCCAAGGCTGGGCGGGTTCACCGTGTCCGCAAGCGGCATGCTTGGCCAGCCCACGATGATCGCCAGGCCCGCCCTCGCGCTCACGGGCGTGGAGCGGACGTACAATTTCAAGGACAACCTGCTGCGCGGCCAGCCGCTGCTGGATGGCCTGCGGAGCGAGACAGGCCCCGTATACACCGCCGCGTGCAGACCATCTCCCGGCGCGCATTTTGATCATCTCTACCTGGCGGTGCGGGAGGGCGCCGGGGTGACATGGCACTATCCCGCCGGCCAGTGGGCACAGTTTGACTACAGCGGCCTGCACCCGCTGGATGGGCCCGGCGCGCAGCGCATCCGGCTGCTGATGTCGTTGGTGATCGGCCAGTGGTTCGCCGAAAACAGCCTGTTTTGGAATGGCGGCTTTACCGAAACGGTGAATGTGGCTGGGTGCTCATCTGACTACTGCGAGGTGACCGTCGCCTGCTGTCTCGCGGGGCCTCCGCACGCGTAATGCATGCGGAACTTCTGCCGCGTGTTCTGCGTCTTTCCATACATCACAGCATCATACCAAGGAGGATGAAACATGAAATGGATGATCGCTTCTGTTGCTGCACTGCTACTGCTTATTTCAGGGATGTTGCCCGCGTCCGCGATGGCCGCGCCGCTGGGCACGCAGCCGCCCGCGTTCGCGGTGACAGCCGGAGAAATCGCGCTGCCGTCGATGATCGGGCTGAACGTCTGGGACGGCGCGATGGTGAAGCGCGGCGACACGCTTGAAGACCTTGCGCGGGAAAACCCGGACATCCCTTATGTGTACCTGGGCACGGAAATCGTGTTCACCATCGACGGCCCCGCGCCGGACAGCATGGTTCTCAGGGACTACCTGCTCCGCGCGGATGGCACAGAAAAGTACTGGGTGGATGATCCGCAGAACGAGGTGGCGTTCACGTTTGAGGACGGTGTTGGCCGGTTTGATCTCCTGGGCAGCACGATGACGCTTCTCAGCTCCAATAGCGCCGATTACGAGCCGGGCAACACCATCTGGGGGTTCAAGCTAACATGCTCGTGGGGCGAGAACGAGTGTGAGTACGCGTTCATCCTGCGCACCGATGCGGGAATATCCCCGCAATATCCGGTGGAGCCCGTCACCCGCGAGGAGATCATCCAGTTGGAGGGAGCGGATGAGACCATCATCACCACGCGGTTTGAAAGTACGCGCGGGTATGCGATGTGGCTTGACATGCAGTACCTGGAGCTGCTGCCGGAGAGCGAGGGAAACGACATTGATGAATTCCGCTACATGGCCGCCGATGATGACCGGTACAGCGTGTCGATCAACTACTCGGGCCAGTGGGAGTACACCTTCGCCATGGCGTGTGACGATGTCAAGCAGGTGCTGATCGACAACCATGGCAGCGCGGAGGAGATAGACGCCGAGGGCGTTTTCACCGGCTTTGACGCGCGCGGATTCGCTGCGAAAAACGGCGACATCACGATTTTGGAGTATGTGGTAGATGCAGGGGAAGGCAGCTTCTATATTTACATCACATTCCCGCACGAGGCCGCGGAAGGCTTTGGCTCGCGCATGATCTGGATGCTTAGGAGTTTTGAACTCAACGAACGATAAGAAAGATGGGGCTGCCGCACCGGCGAAAACCGGTGCGGCGGCCTTTTTGTTTGCCCGTTATCAGCCGAGCGGTTGACCGAACGCCTTTTGCCGCTCGGTCATGATCCGCTGTATTATCCCGCGCAGCCCTTGCATCCATTGAGGCTCGTTCTGCCAATGCTCGTGGAGCGAGCGCAGGCAGCGGACATAGCCATATAGATCAGCGAACCGCCTAAATGCTGGCATCGCCGTAGACGACTCCTCGTCCAGCGGCATATGCTTCCGGTACCCCGCCAGGAAACACGAGATCGCTTCGTCGCGGTGTCCCTCAGGGCCATCCTCCCGGATGCTGTCGATGGTTTGCTCCACATCCAGCGCATACCAGTGGTATATGGAATCGTCAAAGTCGATGGGCGTGAATAGCCTGGAGGCCTCGTCGTAGAACACGTTGTCCAGCTCGAAATCATAATGCACCAGCCCATAGCTGTCCGCTGCACAGGGCATCGCGCCAAAGAACGTCCTGAGAAGCCGCGCTTCGGTCAGCACGAGCGGGTCGGCATGGTACTCGGTCGCCATGCGCTCGCACCAGTCTAGCCGCACCCGCCAATCGTCCCTGGCGGCCTCTCTGGGCTGATAGCCCCGGCTCAGATGGTGCAGCCGCCCGAGCGACTGTCCGTAGCCTTCATACACCGCATCCGAGTAGGCGACTCGCCCCATCGGCTTTCCGGGAACCTTCTCAAATACGACCATGCTGTGCGGCCCCCAGGGCGTATCCGCGGTAACGAATGCCTCACCGCCTGCCGCCGGTACACTTCGCACGGCGGGGTACCCCTCGCTGTGCAGATAGTGCAGAAAGTCCAGTTCAGCCCGAATGGCGCCCGGTGCCTTCTCTTCCACCGGCGTTACGCGCAGGAAGAACGTCCTGTCATCGCAGGGGAGGATATAGACGGCATTGGCGGAACTTCTGAAATGCTGGACGCGTTCCTGCTGGCCTTCTGCGATCGTCCAATTGGCCAGCAGCATTTGCGCAAGGTCTATGTTGCCAAAGAGGTGTTTAAGTTTCATCATAGCAAGGATGCTCCTTATTGATTATTTGGGATGCAAAAAGCTGCAAGCAATATGCCTGCGGCAAACGGGCGCTTTGCATACGCAAAGGAACCCACCTTGTGAGCAGAATATCACCGTGTATCCGGGCCAAAGCCCGGCATTATTCAGCTTGCAATACTCCTATTGCGTATCAGCCGACGGTTCATGTCGCTCACTCCTTCTTTATGATGTGGAAGCATTATATCACACTTGCCGGGCGCTCGCAATCCGGAGCAGTTCGAACTCCGCCCTGGGCATCGTGCGCGTAAGGATCGCCTCCAACTGCGCGCGCGGATCGCCCGCGCATTCAGGCAAGAGTGCGCCCTCCCGCCAGCCCTCCACCGCGCCATACACCAGCGTGGACCAGTCGCCGTAAACCTTCCGCCCGCCTTGCACGGCGGTTACCAGCAGCTCGCGCAACAGCAGGTTGATCGCGCCTTCCGCCGCCGCCCCGGAGAGGGGAAGCAGGGTGCGGATCGCGCGGATTTCCAGCGGACCCGCTTCTTGCAGCAGAGACAGCACCTCACGCGCCAGCGGCGTGAGCGGCGTAGGGCGATGAAGCTGGCGCAGCAGCGCATAGGCCTCCAGCGACAGGAAAGTCACCCGGGCGCGGTATACCTTGCAGTAAAACAGGCCGCGCGCATTGATCAGCGCGACCGCGTCGTCCCATGTAAAGCCCACATCGGCTAGACAGGGGATTTGTGGATTTGGCTTCATCGCAAGGATGCCCGCGAACGATAGATAATCCGCCAGGGATGAGGACATACATGTGCCTCCCCGTTTTTGATCAGTGTAGCATTCTGCCGCGTGAAGAGCAAGTTCTGCATCGTTCTTTGCCGATTCGGAGGAGAAAGGCCGCCCTGTGGTGAATTGATTCACGAAAAACCACGGTCGATTGCCCTGCGGTACGAAGGAGGAGAGCGCGCAAATGTGGAGTTGGCTTCGCAAGCTCAGCGTTTTTCAGAAGATTTTCTGCGTGCTCACCATCTTAATCCTCTCTGAATGTGGTCAGCGTCAGCCATGCGTACAACTTCGACGCAGCCGGAAATCACCAAGAAGTCCCGCGCGGCGATTCTCTCCGGGGCGATTGACAAGGCGATCCCGGTCGTGTCCCTGACGGACACCGAGGCCGTCATACCAAAACACAGATACCCCAAAGGGGCCGCTGATTGGCGGTTCCTTTCTTATTCTAATAGAAACTTTCGCCCCTGCGATTGAACTACGAAAAGAATCACATGGCATGTCCCGAATGTAACGCCATTGTAACCCTTATATGGTATGATTTGTTAGCCTAGGAATAGGTTCGGCAAATCATTGTGTAAGGTAAGTGGTGTTCGACATGATTAGGAATCGTAGGCTTCTATCGGCGTTCTTGGCTCTTATGATGCTCGTCTCCCCGTTGAGTACGGCATTGGCCGAATCGGATGGGCTCCTGATTTACTCAAACGTATTGAGTTTATCCGAGCAAGTAGACGCAGACGCAGACAAGGTCGATGCCGGTCAGCCCTCTGTTCCAGAGGCATCTGACGGGGTGATTCAGCATGCCGTCACATTTGATGTGAACGGCGAGCGCTGGCTCAGCAGGCTCGTCGATGACAATACGCTCGTAGCGCGCCCCGCCGACCCTACGGTCAGCGAAGGCGAGCTTAATTTTACCGGCTGGTATTCGGGCGATACGCTCTTCGACTTCCTGACGCCCATTCAGTCGAATACCGCGCTGACGGCCAGGTTTGACGATGCGTACCACGTCGAGTTTTTGAACACGAGCGGATATGTCATTCACTCGGTCGATGTCAGCCGTGCGGAAGGCGTGGTGGCGTCCTATGACGCGTCCAGCCTGAACCTGCCGCTGGATAAGGCGTTTGTGCACTGGTATGCCGCGGATGCGGACCAAACGGTTCCTTTTGACTTCGATCAGCCCATCACGGGCAACGTGCGCCTAAAGCCGTACATCACGGACGCGCGCGTGGTGATCTTCATATCGTCGGGCAGCCAGGTGGAGCCGCTGCTGATCCAGGATGGCGTGGTGCCCGCTAGGCCCGCGGACCCCGAGAGCCCGGGCTACACGTTCAAGCACTGGTCCACGGAGGATAACGGCAAGACAGCGTATGATGGCTTTGGCAAGGCGTACACAGGTGCCACCAACTCGCTGACGCTGTACGCTGTTTGGGATGCCGCCAAGGTTGCCTACACGGTTGAATATTGGATTGAGAAGCCGAATATTGAGGGCACGCCGGACCCGAAGGCCAGCCCCGATTCCTATATGTTCCAGATCACGCGCAAGGTGGATAAAGCCATCCTGGCAGGTGAGAAGATTGTGCTTGATCAGGCGAAGGCGCTGAGCACCATTTCGTCCGCCGCCTCGACGGATAAAACATACTTCACCACGTATTTCAACTATGTCGGCACCGTAGAAACCCCTGAGGCGGCTGGCGACGGTTCAACGGTCATCAGGGTGTATTATAACCGCAAGGTATTTAATTGCACGTTTGTATTCAATGCCGGCGCTGCTGTGTCTACAAATAACACACTTACGTACAAGATCGGCGATAGCTCGGAGGTGTTTGATGCAGCGAGTAATCCGAGCTATGTGATGAAGGTCAAGCTGGACCAGAATGTATGGCCGCTCTGGCCGCGCGAGGTCGATGTAAACGTCAAGACGTCGCCCTTCGCGCTGTGGTCCAGTTACTTTCACTTCAACTGCAGAGAAGACGCCATCTTTGACGTGACGATGTACGGCGTTTGGAACACTTCCGCATTTGGCGGCAGTGCCATGACGGCAAAGGCCTCGTATAAGGCGGATGTGAACTATGTATACCGCATCTATTACCTGGAGGTATTGGATCCGTCGGGCGTTAACCTAGGTGAAACGATGACGGTCTCCAGTGGGGTGCTTGCGGGGAAGACGTTCAATCGCTATAACACCTATCAAGGAAAAACGTATGAGCTTGCACCGCAGCATACCACCAGCTATCAGCAGGCAGCTATATCCGGCTGCAAAGGTTGGCCCGGATCGCTGATCCCAGGGTATATACAGCCTAACGTAAAGAAAGATGGGGATCATCAGGGGGCTAGCTTTACCCTGCCGACAGATCCTGCGAAGAACGACGCGGGGCAGCCGATCTTTTACCTACCCTACTACTGCGACCTCGCGGCGTACAACCTGACCATCAACCCGGTTGGTGGAAGTGTGACCGTTGGCGGCGTCTCGCAGGCGGGGAACTACGAGCTTACCGGCGCGCTGGTTGTGGGCAGCGTGCTCCCGGATGGTATTGGCACGTTTGATGCGATGGGTAACCATATTTCTGCGGCATCCGGTGCGATCGCGGCGACAAGGGCGAATGCAACGTTCCTGGGCTGGTACTATGACCTGGGCTGCACGCAGCCGGCGAAGGCCGGGGACCCCTCGCCGATGCAGAATATTACACTGTACGCGAAGTTTGCGGACTCGGGCGCTACGGTGCGGTTCTTTGCGAGCCAGACGAGCACGAATCCGCTCTATACGCTGACGACCCGTCCGGGCGGATATATTCAGTACCCCTCGGGAAGCTATGTCGTCGGTGAAGCCTATGATGGAAAGGTGTTCGACGGCTGGGTGATCCTGCTCAAGGGCATTTCGGTGAAGTTCACCACGGCCATGCCCATCTCCGGCGACCTGGACCTGTACGCGACCTGGCTCGATGGGGACTATACGGTCGTCTACTATGCGGACGGTCAGAAGTCGAGCGAGCTGGCGCGCATCGGCATCCGGACCGGGTCCGGTCAGAACACTGTTGCGGGTTCGCTGCAGTGTGAACCCGATGCGCCCACGCGCGCGGGGGAGACGTTCATCGGCTGGTACCGCAATCCAGAAGGGACCGGCGCGCGTTTTACCGCTGCGACCTTCGTGACGGAACCCCTTGTCGAAGTATACCCGGTCTATGCGAAGGCGCTGACCATAACCGCACGTGATGTGTATGCCAATACCGCCGGTGCGGGTGTGGGCGTGCTGGCGTGGAGATCTCTGACAAAGGAGAGCCTGCTGGCGGCGGCCGTTTCTGTGGAGAGCACAGGCCGCGCGGGTGTGTCGGTGGTATCCATGGATGTCAGCTTCAACGGTTACGCGGCATATGCACCGACAAAGAACACGCTGACCGGGCTTGGCGCGGGTGACGCGAATGCTTTCACGGTCACCGTGACGGATAGCCTGGGACGCAAGGCGACCGCGGACTTCCATCTCTATGTGATCGATACAGAGGCCCCGAAGTTTGCTGGCGTAACCGACCGTATTCTGTTCCGCGCGGGCAGTTTGGCGGGCGGCGCTGACGCTATTCGCGCGGCTGCGGGCTTTACGCTCAGCGACGACTATGCGTCTGGCGAGTACCTGGAGGAAGCTCTGACAAGCAACTTCGCTGAGGAACTTGGCGGGGATAAGCAGAACACAGCTGGCGTCTATACCATTACCTTTAAGACGCATGATACGGTTGGCAATGAGGCGATGCAGAACATCACCGTAACCCTCTGGGATGAGGTGGTGGAAGCGCAAAGCATCATTCGCACGGTTTCCGAAGTGGAAGCCATGCTCAGTGACGCCGACAGCGTAAACCGGTTTATCGCCGAGATGAGCGCAAAAGCAACGTATTTGGCTGACGGTGCTACGAATGCCACAGTCGTTGATGCGGACCTGAGCCGGGTTCAGGCCCGGGTGAGTGCGGACGGCTATCCGGTTGTATTCACCAGCGTCAACGGAGCGACCGGCGTTGCGAATGTAATTGTTATCCCAGATTCCCATATCATCAAAACCTCTGTTGAAAATGGCGCGATCGTGCCTACGCCGATTGTCAGCGTGGAAGACGGCGGAAGCGCAAAGGTGGAGTATGCGCCTGATACAGGGTACAGCCTGAAGTCCATTGAGGTGGACGGGGTGCCGCTGGGTGCGGAGGAGCTGAAGGCGAACGCGGAAAGCTATCTATTTGATAATGTGACGGCAGACCGTACGATCCACGTGGAGTACGCTTTGAGCCGCTATATAATAGAAGCGACTGTCGTGAACGGCAGCATCACGCCGAACGGCGCGACGATCGTGCTGCATGGCGCGGACCGGGGCTTCGTGTACAGCGCGAACGAAGGGTACCGCCTGGCGAAGATCGTGGTGGACGGAATCGAACTAAGCGGCGCGGACCTGGAAACCTACAGCGCAGCATACCTGTTTGAGGGCGTGACCGCGAACCATACCATCCAGGTGGTGTACGAACAAATCCCGCACACAGTCATTGCGGTGGTGGAGAACGGAACAATCACCCCCAATGGGTCCGCAACAGTGCTGCACGGCGGCAATCAACGGGTGACCTACGCAGC
>JAVBQK010000123.1:0-3895 GCA_031549105.1 Eubacteriales bacterium | reverse complement strand
GGTCATGCTCTACTTCCCCTCGGAATCGGGGCGCATGCTGATCCCGGTGACACGCGTGGTCTACGGCGAGGCGGACATCAACACCGCCGTGCTGGAGCTGCTCAAGGGCCCCAAGAAGGATTCAGGCCTGCAGAGCGCTGTGCCGGAAAACTGCGCGCTGATCAGCGTATCGGTGAAGGACGGCGTGGCGATCGTCAACCTGTCCAAGGAGTTTGAGCAGGTGGTTGCCCAGGCGGATGGCGGAAAGCACGCGCTTCGTGCGATTCAGCTGACATCCAGCCGCTTCCCGGGCGTGGAGCGCGTCGAATTCCAGGTGGAGGGCCAGCCCTACACGATCGAGAACGCGCAGACGGCGCCGACGTTCGTCAACAGCGCGGCGGAGATCGAGGCATGGTTCCCGGGCGTACTGGAGGTTGAGTGATTGACGAGGGGCATGCTATAATAGAGGCACAGAAGATTAAGGAGGCCACAAAGCATGCCCCTCAGACCTGTTTCAATCCAAATCCATTTCCTGCGCACTGCGCCCTCTTGCTTGATTGCGTGTGGCGGCACGCGCGTTCTGTGCACCGCGACGGTGCAGGAAGGTGTGCCGCCCTTTCTACGCGGCAAAGGGCGCGGCTGGCTGACGGCCGAGTACGCAATGCTGCCCGCATCCACGGGCAGCCGGAAGGCCCGCGACGGTGCGCACAAGGATGGGCGCGGGGTGGAGATATCCCGCCTGATTGGGCGCTCGCTGCGCCAGGCGGTGGACCTCGTCCGGCTGGGAGAGAGGACGATCACCATTGACTGCGATGTGCTGGAGGCCGACGGTGGCACGCGCACCGCGTCAATCACCGGCGGTTTCGTAGCACTCGCGCTGGCGGTGGATCAGCTCATTCAAAAGGGTCTGCTGTTCGACTCGCCAATCGCGCGGCAGGTGGCGGCGGTCAGCGTCGGCATGGTGGATGGAGAAGCGACGCTGGACCTGTGCTACGCGCAGGATAGCCGCGCTGATGTGGATATGAACGTCGTGATGGACGGCGAGGGAAACTTCATCGAAGTGCAGGGCACGGGCGAGGGCGCGGTGTTCGCGCGGCGTGACCTGAACGCGCTGCTGGATCTGGCGGCGGACGGCATAGCGGAGCTGGCAGAAAAGCAGCGTGAGGCACTTGGCGATGCGGCGCAGTGGGTTGCGCCGAAGGTTCCCAGGTTGCTGCTGGCGTCAAACAACGCGCACAAGGTGGACGAGCTAAAGAAGATTCTCGTGGGGCGCTACGATGTGGTGTCGCTGCGCGAAGTGGGCCTGGATATCGAAGTTGAGGAGACCGGCAAGACATTCGCGGAAAATGCCGCGCTGAAGGCCGAGGCCGTGATGCACCGCACTGGCTGCCCCGCGCTGGCGGATGATTCCGGCCTGATGGTGGACGCGCTGGGCGGCGCGCCCGGTGTGCGGTCCGCGCGCTATGCGGGCACGCATGGGAATGATGCGGCCAACAACAGGCTGCTGCTGGCGAACCTTGCGGACAAGCCGGGGCCGATCACCGCGCGGTTTGTCAGCGCGATCGCGCTGGCCAGACCGGACCGCGAAACGCTCGTTGTGGAGGGAACGGTCGAAGGAGAGATTGTTTCCACGCCGCGTGGGGAGGGTGGGTTTGGATATGATCCTCTGTTTGAATATGAAAGTGGGAAGACGTTTGCGGAGATGACGGGTGAGGAGAAGAACGTCGTCAGCCACCGGGCGCGTGCGACACAGGCACTGCTTTCGGCCCTCGCTGCGGAGGAGGCGTGAAGATTGCCTGCGCGAGCGATGCGCACGGCGCGCGTGATTCCATGCAGCGGCTGATCCGCACTCTGCCCAAGGTGGACGCGTTCTGTTTTCTAGGTGACTGCGACGCTGACGCGGACTTTCTGGAATTGCTGCTGAAGGATGCGCAGCCGAATGCCGCTTTTATCGCGGTCGCCGGCAACAACGATCTGGCGTCCCAGCGGGCCGGCACCATTGAGATGTATTTTGACGAAACCCGTGCGCTGATCACGCACGGGCATTTGTTCAGGGTGAAGCTGTCGATGCTGCCGCTGCTATACCGGGCGCGGGAGCGAGCATGCGCGCTGGTGTTGTTTGGGCACACGCACTGCCCATGCGATGAGACGAGCGACGGGGTTCGGCTGGTCAATCCTGGCGCGCTGAACCGCGGCCAATGGGCGCTCATTGAAACGGGCGAGGAGATTCGGGTGCAGCTGTTACTGGTACGTTAGCATGGCGACCTTTGGCGGCATATCGGGCACGATTTCGATTGTGTCGCGATCATAGAACGCAACGTCGTCGCACAGCCCGGTGAAAGCACCCAGCGTGCCGATTACGGGGAAACCAAACGCTTCCGACCGGTAGTGCATCGGCAGCACAACGGCTGCTTTCAGCGCGTCAACAACGGCTTTGGCGCTCTCCGCGTCGATGGTGTAGTACCCGCCGATGGGGATCATCACCGCGTTTAACGGGCCGATCGCCGCGATCTGCTCCGCCGTCAGCGGATGCCCCAGGTCACCCAGATGAGCAACCCGGACGCCATCAGCCCCCAGCACATGGATGGTGTTCATCCCCCGGAGCGTACCGCCGGCATTGTCATGCGCGGTGGCCACGCGGGTGATGGTGAATGGGGACGGCGCGTCCGGCCGCACAATTTTCACCAGATGCGCGGCATTGTGGTCGTCGTGGCCGTGGCTGCAGAGCACCGCATTCGCTGTAACATTCAGCGGACGCAGCCCGGGCACCTTCCCGTCCGCGTAGGGATCGATGACCACCGCATAGTCGCCTGAGGTGATACGAAAGCACGCGTGGCCCAGCCATTGAATGGTCATTCGCTCTGCCCTCCTTCCGCGCTCACCCAGATGGGAAAGCGCCCTGTTTGTTTCAAGAACACATGCAAAAAATCCTCCGTGCGCAGCACCACAGTCGCGGTATTTAAGCACGGATGGAAAGCCAGATTTGGGAAGCGTTTCAGTCCTTCGTCCATGACAAGGGCGACGCGCTTTTCGGTATCGAACATCAGCCCCAGCGGGCTGACGGCTCCGGCGGACAGGCCGAGCAGGCCGGGCAGGAGGTCGTCCGGCGCGAAGCTGAGGCGCGAGACGCCCAGCGCCTTGGAGACGACCGCCGTGCGGAACGCCACGTCATGCCGCAGCAGCATTAAATAGAATGATGTCTTCTGCCGGTTGCATAGGAACACGTTTTTCGCGATTTCGGTCGATGCCCAGCCGATGCCGGGGACAGCCAGGCAGTCGTCAATGGTGTGCACAGGCGCATGTTCATACAGCGCGTATTCAATGCCGAGCGAGTGGAGCCTGTCCAAAACCAAGCGCTTGTTTTCCATACTGCACCTTGCTTCTTGAGAGATGATCCACTATAATGTACAGGTCTTTATAGGAAATGTCAAACCAAGAGGATGTATAGATGCTGCACATGATCGTCAACCCGACGGCGGGCAATGGCCGTACGCTTCGCGTCGAAACAAGGCTGGTGGAGATGCTATCCGGGCGCGGCATCGCGCACAAAGTTTTCCGGACCGAATCAATCGGGCATGCAACGGAACTGGCGCGCGAGGCAGCCCTTGCGGGCGTGGAGACGGTGCTGGCGGTCGGCGGGGATGGCACGGTGTGCGAGGTGGTCCGCGGGCTCAAGGACACCAAGACGGCACTGGGGATCATTCCGGCAGGCACGGGCAACGATGTGGCCCGAATGCTAGCCATGCCCAAAAAACCGGAAGAAGCGCTGGATTTTGTCCTGACCAAGCCGCCCAGGCCGCTGGATGTGGGCCGCATCAACGATGAGCTGTTCCTCAATGTCTGCGGCACCGGTTTTGACGTCTGTGTGCTGGACTACACAATCACAGCCAAAAAATATGTGCGAGGCATGCTGCCA
>JAVBQK010000094.1:0-5361 GCA_031549105.1 Eubacteriales bacterium | reverse complement strand
TGTTTTTTTTCCTCCCTCTCTTCCCCGTCTGGTTTTCTTTTTGTGTTTTTCCCTCTGCAACCCCCGTGGGGGGGGGGGCTGGGGGGCGCCCCCCCCCCCCCCGCCCGTGCCCCCGTCACCCCGCCTTTTCCTCCACCAACGCCGCGTACGCGCCGCCCAGGCCGAGCAGCACCGCGTGCGTGCCGTGCTCGATGATTTTGCCGCTGGAGACGACGTAGATCTGGTCGCAGCTGGTGATGGTGCTCAGGCGGTGGGCGATGAAGATGGCGGTGCGGTGCTCCGAGATGCGCAGGATGGACTGCTGGATGCGCTGCTCGGTCTGGGTGTCGATGCTGGCGGTGGCTTCGTCCAGGACGAGGATGGCGGGGTCGTGGGCGATGGCGCGCGCGAAGGAGAGCAGCTGGCGCTCGCCCTGCGACAGCGTGCCGCCGCGCTCGCCTATTTCTGTGCGCATGCCGTCGGGGAGGCGGTCGATGAACTCGTCGGCGAGGGACAGGCGGAGGGCTTCCTGGATATGGTCGTCATCCATCGACTCGGCAATGCGAATGTTGTCGGCGATGGAGCCGGCGAAGAGGAATACGTCTTGCAGGACGACAGAGATGCCGCGCCGCAGATCGGACAGCCGCCAGTCCTTGAGGGGGATGCCGTCGACAAGGATTGCACCTTTTTGAGGTTCGTAGAGCCTGGAGATCAGCTGGATGATCGTGCTTTTGCCCGCGCCGGTTGCGCCGACAAAGGCGACATTTTGGCCGGGCTTGACGGTGAAGCTGACATCCCGCAGCACCCAGTCCTCACCCTCGTAGGCGAACCAGACGTTCCGAAACTCGATCTCGCCGCGCACACGGCCCTTGTGCTTGCCACCCTTTAGCGCCTCCTGTGCCGGATCGGAGAGGAGCGAATCGATCCGCTCGGAGGAGACGAGCGCGCTCTGCACGGTGGTGTATTTCTCGGCCAGATCGTTAATCGGCTCAAAGAAACGCTTGATGTAATCGGTAAACGCGTACAGCACGCCGATCTCCAGCGGCGCGGCCGCGCCCACCTGCATGCCCAAGATGCGCTGGCAGCCATACCAGACGAGCAGCGCGATGGCTAGCGAGTTGACGACCTCCATTGCAGGGCGGAGCAGGCCGTTCATCGTCACCTGCACCACGGTGGTGGTGAAGTAATCGTCGTTGAGTTTGCGAAACTCGGCGAACTTTTCCTTCTGGCGGCCAAACGCCTGTACAATGCGCATGCCCGCGATGTTCTCGGCAAAGAAGGCGTTGATGTGGCCGATCAGCTTCTTCATCTCGATGAAGTTGCGGCGCAGGCGCTTGCGCACCGAGATGGTGATCAGCAGGATCAGCGGCAGCGCGGCGAATGACACCAGCGCCAGCCGCCAGTCCATCAGCAGCATCGCGGCGACGATGCCGATCAGCAACACCACGTCGCGGAAGAGGTTAACCAGCACGTCGGAATAGAACTCCGACAGTGTCTCTACGTCGTTCGTCGCTCGGGTGATCAGGCGGCCGGTGCCGAAGCGGTCTAGCGCCTCCAGCGGCATGCGCTGAATGTGGTGGAACACATCGCCGCGCACGGTGTGCAGCACCCGCTGGCAGATGCGGCTGACCAGCAGCGCCTGCCCGTACGCGCACAGCGCGCCGCCTGCGGCCACACCGAGGTACACAAGCGCCATGCCGATTAGTGACGAGGACTCGCTCCCGCTCCCCGGCATGATGTAGCGATCAATTGCCTGTGCGAGCACGGCGGGCTTGAGCACCTCGGCAAGGTTTGCCAGCACCACGCAGAGAACGCAGACCATCAGGATGGGGAGGTGAGGCCTGAGTTGGCCAATCAGCCGTTTCATGCGCGTTCCTCCTCTCCCTGCTGTTGCTCCCAGAGCGCCGCGTACGCGCCGCCTAGCGTGAGAAGAACGTCATGCGTGCCGCGCTCCTTGATGCGGCCATGCTCCAGGTAGAGGATTTCGTCAGAGAAAGCGACGGCGCTGAGCTTGTGCGATACGATAATGGTGCTGCAATGCGCCTGGTACTCGCTCAGCGACGATAGCATGATGCGCTGCGTGTGGTTGTCGACGGCGGAGAGCGTGTCGTCCAGCAGCAACAGCTGGGGATCGCGAATCAGCGCACGGGCAAGCGCGGTGCGCTGCCGCTGGCCGCCGGAGACGTGCGCGCCGCGCTCGCCGACCAGTGTCGCAAGGCCGTTTGGCAACTGGTCCAGGTCCACGGTCAGCCCGGCCTGCTCCGCTGCCTCACGGATGCGCGCGTCGTCTGCGCCGGGCTGGTAGAATGCGATGTTCTCCGCCAGCGTGCCGGAGAAGAGGAAGCCCTCTTGCGGGACATAGCCTGTCTTCTCGCGGATGGAGTGCGCGGGCGTATTCCGCACGTCGCGCCCACCGATGAACAGGCTGCCTTCCGGGGCCTGATAAAACTTCATGATGAGGCCAAGCAGCGTGGATTTTCCGCAGCCGGTCGGCCCGACGACGCCGAGCGTCCCGCCAGGGGAGAGGGTGAAGCTGATATCCGCCAGTGCATCCTCCTGCGCGCCATCATAGCGGAAGGTCAGGTCTTTGGCTACGATGGAAGCGGGGGAGACGGAATTGTCCAGCACCATTTCTTCTGGAGGGATGCCGGGTTCGGCGAAGATTTCGTTCAGCCGTTTCATCGATGCGAGGCCGCGCTCCATCATGTTGACGATGCGGCCGATGCTGACGATCGGCGACATGATCATCAGCAGGTACGCGTTGAACGCGGCAAAGTTGCCCAGCGTGATCACGCCCTGCCGCACGAGGCTGCCGCCGTAAAGAATGCTGACGGCGAAACTGACGCCGAACAGCGCCTGGGTCACAGGGCTCATCGCGGCGGATGCGCGGACCAGGTTGATGTTCAGCCGCATCATCTCCTCGCTCTCGCCGTCGTAGAGGCGCTCCTGTGCCTCCTCCTGCACAAATGTTTTAATGACGCGCATGCCCATGATGTTTTCGTTGACGTGGCCGGAAAGCACCGCGAACTGCGACTGCACGCGGCGGAAACGCTCGCCCACCAGGCGGCCGATGAACAGAATGCAGAAGATGGCCAGCGGCACCGGGGCCAACGCGGCAAGCGTAAGGCCTGCGTGGACCGTGCCGGACATGGTGAAGAGCGAAAAGATGGAGGTGGAAAGGGCGGTGAGCAGGTTCGCGACGCCGGGGCCGAATGCCATACGCACCGCGCCGATGTCGTTGATCGCGTAGGCCATCAGGTCGCCGCTGCGGCGCTTATGATAAAAGCCGACGGGCATGGATTGATATTTTTCGCAGAGGTGTTCGCGCAACATGCGCTCCATATGGCGGGAGCCGCCGATGATCAGGTAACGCCATGAGAACCGCAGTACAAACGCGGCAAACGCCAGAATCACCAGTTTCACCGCGCATCGGCCGACGAATGCGGCGTCTATCGCGGTCTCACCCAGTGCGTCGATCGCCTCGCCCAGCACCAGCGGGGACAGCGTCTGCACATAGATGCCTATAGTCAACAGCACCATACCGACTATGTACGACCATCCATGCTTGCGCAGCAGTTCACGTATCAAAACCATCACGTCCTTTACGTGTACTCCACCTTCTATTATAGGCTGCCTGTCAATGCTAGGTTCATAAAGTTTTTCTGGATGGTTTAATTTTGTGAAGGCACATGGTACACTGTACTTGAGTACATTCCATGAGACGAATAGAGGAGGAACCATATGCAGAATATGCCGAATGTGAAGCTGGGCATCGTGGCGGTCAGCCGCGATTGCTTCCCTATTACCCTTTCGCAGCGCCGTCGGGCGGAGGTGGCCGCGTGCTTTACGAAAGCGGGCGGCGAAATCTACGAGGCGAAGACGACTGTTGAAAATGAAAACGACGCGATGCGCGCGCTGGCGGAAATCCGCGATGCGGGCGTGAACGCGCTGGTGGTATACCTGGGCAACTTTGGCCCGGAAGGCCCGGAAACGCTGCTGGCGCAGGAGTTCGGCGGCCCCGCGATGTTTGTTGCCGCGGCGGAGGAGGACACCGCTGTGCTGTCCAGCGACCGCGGCGACGCGTACTGCGGCATGCTCAACGCCAGCTACAACATCGGCCTGCGCGGCCTAAAACCGTACATCCCCGAGTACCCGGTTGGAGTGCCCGCCGAGGTCAGTGCAATGATCGCTGAGTTCATCCCCGTGGCCCGCGCGCTGCTGGCCGTTCGCAAGCTGAAAATCTTTTCCTTCGGCCCGCGCCCGTTTGACTTCCTGGCCTGCAACGCGCCGATCGCACCGCTGTTCAAGATGGGCATCAACATCCAGGAGAATTCCGAGCTGGACTTGTACGACGCTTATCTCAAGCACAAGGACGACCCGTGCATTGCGGCCGTCGCGGAGGACATGGCGAAGGAGCTGGGCGCGGGCAACAAGATGCCCGGCGTGCTGCCGCGCCTGGCGCAGTACGAACTGACGCTGCTGGACTGGGCGGAGGCGAACAAGGGCGCTGCGGAGTATTTTATCTTCGCGAACAAGTGTTGGCCGGCGTTTGAGTCGTTCTTCGGCTTTGTGCCGTGCTATGTCAACTCCCGCCTGACGGCGCGGGGCATTCCCGTCTCCTGCGAGGTGGACATCTACGGCGCGCTGTCCGAGTACCTGGGCGCGTGCGTGACTGAATCCTCCGTAACGCTGCTGGACATCAATAACACCGTGCCCGCAGACATGTACAAGGCGCACATCGAAGGTAAATTCGATTACACGGACAAAGAAATCTTCATGGGCTTCCACTGCGGCAACACGCCGATCGACCGCCTGACCGAGGGGGCGATGAAGTACCAGCTGATCATGAAGCGGTCGCTCGAGCCGGAAGGAGAGCCGGACATCACGCGCGGCACGTTGGAGGGCGGCATCAAGCCCGGCCCGATCACGTTCTACCGCCTGCAGGGCAATGCCGAGGGCAAGCTCGTCAGCTATATTGCCCAGGGAGAGGTGCTGCCCGTAGAACCCAAATCCTTCGGCGGCATCGGTATATTCGGCATCCCGCAGATGCACCGCTTCTACCGCCACGTGCTAATCGCCAAGCGCTATCCGCACCACGGCGCGGTGGCGTTCGGCCACGTAGGCAAGGCCCTATTCACGATCATGCAGCTACTGGGCGCGGAGGACGTAGCATTCAACCAGCCCAAGGAGATGCTGTACAAGGGCGAGAACCCGTTCGCGTGAGCGAAGTAGGGAACGCAAGGGGACTCTGTCCCCTTGACCCCTGCCAGGAGGCAAGCCTGCTGGACCTCCACCATTTCGCCCGCGGGCGGGTTGTGTATACTCTTTGAAATGCCTCCCGGCGTGAGGCGAAATGTTGGGTTTCCAAAGGGCAAGGCCCTT
>JAVBQK010000040.1:0-20644 GCA_031549105.1 Eubacteriales bacterium | reverse complement strand
CAGGGTATCCACCACAGACCAGCACTTGGAACGGCAGCTTGATAGCCTACAGGCGCAAGGCTGTGAACGCATCTTTCAGGAGAAGATGACCGGCACGAAGGCCGACCGCCCAGAAATGGACAAGCTACTTGCGGCGGTACGCCCAGGGGATACCCTTGTGATTGAATCCTTCTCCCGGCTAAGCCGCAGCACGAAGGACCTGCTGGAAATCATCGAACGGCTAACCTCCATGGGGGTGAACCTCATTAGCATGAAGGAACAGCTTGATACCACCACAGCCACCGGGAAGCTGATGCTCACCATGCTGTCTGCGCTATCACAGTTTGAGCGGGATATCATAGCGGAACGCACCCGTGACGGCTTGCGTGCAGCACGCGCTAGAGGCCGCCTGGGAGGCCGCAAGCCGGTAGGCAATGATGAGGTCAAGCAAAAGGCGCTCGCGTTGTACGCAGCTAATGCGATGACCAACGGGGAAATTGCCAAGCAGGCGGGCATCAGCACGGCAACCTTTAGCCGTTGGGTTGCGGAGTACAAGCGGGAGCAGACACAGCAGCAAGAGTAATTGTAGGTACGTCGGGAAACGCGACCCACCCGCACCTGTTTACGTTTGCAAAACTGTATGTCATGAAATTGGCATATGCCTGCCACCAAACATCCTAAAGCACATTTTCATGCGAATGATGCACTGAAAATTCACTTTAGTAAATTAAAGCAATATAGCGATATCCGTCGCATTCTTTTGTAAACACAACCATTTCCGATGCATGTTCCGATGAAATCGCTGAATATGCGGAAATATCCAAACTTGAAGGAGGCTTGACCACATGACGTAGGACCCCTATACTAAGGCTGTCATCCAGGAAACGGTTATCCAAACCGTTGCAGCCTTGCATGCAACCGGGCAGACGAACCTTGACAACCCTACAGCACAACCGCAGAACTCGCCATTTCTACAGGAGGAAATGGAAATGGCGAAACGGCACAAAATGCGCATTGAAGTCGGCAGAAACAGTGAAGGCAAGCCAGAGTATAAGTGGATAGATGGCCGCAACCAACAGGAAATGCTTGTTAATGCAGCCAAAGCCCTGTTGGAAGCAGGCGCACTTGGTATACTGGAACAACCACCGGAGCAGCCGAAAGATGAACTCGCAACGCAAATATCCTTTGAAGCGTATGCACAAGAATGGTACAAGACCTTCAAAAAGCCGGGCATATCCCTTGGGACGGCCAACAGCTATGAAAACATTCTGAACATGCACATCTATCCCCACATTGGCGGGATGGCCCTGGGGGAAATCACCACGGCAGACCTGCAAGGCATGTTCAACAGGGAAGCAGACAACGGCCTAGCCTACAGCAGCCTCAAGAAAATGCGCATCCTCGTCAACCTGGTATTTGATTCCGCGCTTGAGGATGGGGTGATAGAGCGCAATCCTATCCGAAGCAAGCGTTTCAATTTGCCCGATGGCAAGGTGAAAAAGCGGCAAGCCCTCACCCGTGCGCACATGTTGGATATCGAAGCGAACCTGACGCGCCTGAAGCAAGAGGATGAAATGGTAGTGGGCCTCCTGCTGTATACTGGAATGCGGCGAGGGGAAGCCCTGGCGCTGAGGTGGGAAAACATCGACTTTGCCGAAAAGCTGGTACATGTAACCCAGGCCGTCACCTTCGAGAACAACCGCCCTATCATCGGCAGTCCCAAGAGTGAGGCGGGCATACGTTCTATCCCCCTGTTGCAACCGCTGGAAGCCTTGCTAAACCGCCAGCTTTGCCGGGAAGGGTTTCTCATCGGTGGGGACACACCGTGGACGGAATCCACCTTCCAACGCGCATGGGAACGCATCAGCAAGACCATCGACCTGCACAGCGCGACACCGCATGTATTCCGGCATAGCTTTCTTACGGCTTTGAATGATGAAGGACTAAACCCAAAAGAAATTCAAGTCATCGGAGGCCATAGCGATGTGCGGATGACCATGGAAATCTATGTTCACGCGCAGCAGGAACAGGTGAAAAAAGCTGCTGGCAAAATGGGTGGAATTTTCGCTGCGGCAACCTGATTTGTGGCAATCTTGTGGCAAATGGGAAGGGTCGAAAAACCTAGCAAAATCAATGGGTTAAGGCCCCTCCCCAACACCCATTTGTGGCAAGATTTGTGGCAAAACCGGGTTTTTCAACGCAAACCATCAAAAATTAGTTATAGTTCTGCAAAAAGAAAACCCTCAAGAATCTAGGATTCTCAAGGGTTTTTCACTGGCGCGCCCGGCGAGATTCGAACTCACGACCTTTTGATTCGTAGTCAAACACTCTATCCGGCTGAGCTACGGGCGCTCGAGCAGAAGTAACTATACCACACATACAACTGCTTGTCAAGGCAACAAATGCTTCCCCGGACAAAAAACGCAACAATTCGCTCACCCCTATCTCCCCTCCCGCAAGCCCTATAACAACACTCCGCCTGCCAAGTGATGATTTTTGTGCAAAACCTCTTTACATATCGACGAAACACCGGTAATATATACATAGAGAAACACTTGAGGTGTGCAAATGGTCAGAGGATTGCGGCGCGCTGTATCGTCCCGAGGAGAATTTAGCGGAACCGCGACGCGCATTGCGTTGTCGTACAGCATTTTTTTGCTTGTATGCTTGGCGTTGGCGCTTGTGCTATATCTCTCTTCCGTATCCAACTCTCGCGCAAGCTACTGGCAACAGCGCACCGCGATGCTGGAAAACACGGTTACCAAGATGGACGATCACCTCGCCGTGCTGGAGGGATATGCACGCCAGCTTTCGGACGACAGCACCTTCTTTCGCCTTGCGAATATGCCCGATAACAACGCCCCTTCCTTCCATTATACTGCCTACACAATCATGAACAACTTGAGCGCAGTTTATTTCCGCTACTTTAGCCTTTCCGCATTGCCAGTAGAGTGGTGCCATACTTACCTGCGGAACAGTGAATACATTCTCTCCACGAGCGAGTTTGGCACGGCCGACCTGTACTACCGGCGCTACCGCACATTTGCCCCAGGCGGCTATGCTACATGGCAGGCGCTGATGACCAATGTGGAAGGCGGCTCCTCTACATTTTCCATGACCCCTTACACCGGAGAAGCGGAGGCCTACGCCATCCTTTGGGATATGAACACGCTGTCGCACCGCCCGGTACCTGCGACCATCTGTTTTGAGTGGGATGTAGATAAGCTGAAACTCGCACTGATCCCCGATGACGCACCTGGCGCGCGGCTAACCGTGACCGATGCGACAGGCCGCGCCGCACTCGCCTTTAATGCTGCGGGCACGGACGAACCTGTGCAATCACTCCATGCCACATCCGGCTATAATGGCTGGTCATACACGCTGGAGCTTCCGGAAAGCATGTGCACCAACGCGCTGGATACCCACAGTGTGCTCTTCATTGTGCTATTCTGCATGGCGGCGTTTGCGGGCAGCGCCCTGGTTGTCCTGATGGTGCGGCGCAGTATGCTGCCCATCCAGCAGCTTTCCAAGAGCCTCAGTGAAGCCCGTGCGGGCCATGAAAGCCTGGAGGACGATCTGGAGCGCCAGCGCCCCCTGCTCTACCCCGCCTATACACGCCGGCTGCTGACCGGCCACGTCTCCTCTCGCGATGAGTTTGATCACATGTTGCGCTTCCTGGGCATGGAAGGCGCGGCGCGCTATTGCGTACTGTACACGGTGCTGTACCAGAGCGAGCAGAGCTCAGACGACAGCCGCGACCTGAATTCTATTGTCTCGGAGGCAATCGAACGCCGCCTTCATACAGACTATCCGGCACGCTGCTATACTGCCTCAGAGCGCATCTATGTTGCGCTGGTCGCCTTTGGCGGGGATACGCCAGACCCGCTGATGGAGCTGCAGCACAAGTTCCTCGCACTTCATGACGAGCTCATGGAAAAGCACGCGCTGTGGCTGCTCGCCGGCGTAGGCAAACCATGTGAGCAGGTGATCAACGTCTGGGAAAGCTACGAGCAAGCACGCGCCGCATCCCGCTACACCGCGCGCAACCACACCTTCCTGCCATATGAGATGATCCGCAAGGATTCCAATGCCGTCTATTACCCCGCAGAAATCTCTGTCAAGCTGTTTCATTTCATCACCAGCGGGAACACTGCGCAGGTGGTAGAGATGTTCGCTTTGATCCGCAGGGAGAACGTCGAGGAACGCACGCTGCCCGCCAACCTGTTTGACTTCCTTCTCTCCGACCTGCGCAACACCCTGCTCAAGGCGCGTTTCCATCTGCAATCACCGTCAGCAGAGCAGGAAGCGCGGCTGGCAGCGCTGGACGTGCGCTTCCACGAGCCGCTGACCTTCGGCCAGTGCGAGCGCATTGCGCTGGAACTGTGTGACATATTTGACGCGCCTGTGCCGCCGGAGAACCCCATCCCGGCGGTGGAACAGTTCATCCGCGCGAACTACCAGAACCCTTCGCTTTGCCTGAACCTGCTGTCTGATCGCTTCCATTTGTCGGAGAGTTACCTCTCCTATCTCTTCAAGGAGAGGACGGGCGTGAACTTCTCCGTCTATCTGGAGGACCTGCGCCTGAACGAAGCAGTGCGCCTGCTGCAGGATGAGAACGCCGTCGTCACCAAGGTCTATCTGGAAGTCGGCTACACCAACGCCACCACATTCCGCCGGGCCTTCAAAAAGAAGTTCGGCTTCACCCCCAGCGTGCTGCGCGAGCAGGCCTCATAAACCTAGTAAAATCAACACTTCGCAAAATGTGTACTCCTCTCAAAAAGTGCTTCTTGCCGTAAATGATGCGCCATGCTATGGTATGCGCAAGGAAATGCGGGCAGGTTGCCCGCGGAATTGAGAAAGGTAGGGATACCACATGAAGAAGGCCTTCGCTCTCTGTTTGGCCCTGGCCCTGATCCTGAGCCTCGCGTCCACAACCTTGGCATCCGCTGAGGTCGTAAAGCCCGACAAGATCACCATCATGGTCAATGGAACGGTTTTCACCAAGGAAAACAACCGTGACGCGTTCGAAGCCCGCTGGGAAGAGCTGACCGGCGTTGATCTCGTCATCATCCAGACCGACCACGACGCGTACTTTGACGTGCTGGGTCAGACCATCGCCTCTGGCGACTGGCCGGATGTCATTATCCTCTCCTCCACCTACTATAGCAGCTATGCCAGCGAGGGCGTGCTGTGGGACATGACCGATGCGTGGGAGAACAGCGAAACCAAGAACTCCGGCCGCTTCCTAGGCGATAGCGTCTACGAAGGCCTCAAGCTGGATGACCGCCTCTATGGCATCACCCCCACCCGCGGCAACGGCTGCCTGACCTACATCAAGAAGGCGTGGCTGGACAACGTGGGCCTGGAAGCCCCCACCACCTATGACGAGTACATCGCCGTGCTGAAGGCCTTCACCGAGGGCGACCCGGATGGCAATGGCATCGATGGCGACACCTATGGTGTGAGCGCCGCGGGTCTGATTGGCCCCGAAGCTCCGTGGGTCAACTACCTGCCGGAATTCTACCAGGATGCGTATCCGGACTTCTACCAGAAGGAAGACGGCACCTGGGCGGATGGCTTTACCGAGGAAGCGATGAAGGGCGCGTTCGAGCGTCTGTATGCTGCCTATTCGGCCGGCTACATTGACAAAGAGAGCCTGACCAACGGCACCAAGGATTGCCGCAACAAGTTCTACGAGGATAAGTTCGGTGTGTTCACCTACTGGGCGGGCACCTGGGCGTACAACCTCACCAGCAACCTGGAAGCCAATGGCCTGGACGGCGAGCTTATCGCCCTGCCCCCGATCGCCGAAGTCGGCACCTACTTTGACCGCGTGCCGGGCACCTGGTCCATCACCACCGCGTGCAAGAACCCCGAAGGCGTGTTCAAGTACTTCTTCGACACCATGCTGGACGGTGGCGACATGCAGTTCCTGTGGACCTATGGTGTGGAAGACATCCATTGGAGCCGCAAGGCCGAGACGCTCGACCTGGGCAAGGGCGATGCGAACCCCACCTACGCCGAAGGCGAGTTCCACATGCTGGAAAGCCTGGAGATCCCGGATACCCAGTACACCAAGCACCACATTGACCCCGCAATCAGCATGGCCACGTTTGCCGAGGGCTACGAAGATCCCCAGGAGCAGGCCCTGGCTGCGGAATCCAAGATTTCTTCCGAAGTTTTCAACGCAAACTCCCGTCTGGCGTTCCTGCCGGTGAGCACGGACGAGATGAGCATGTACAACGGCGACCTGATCACCCTCAAGCGTGAGCTGGTTGCGCTGGTTGTAACCCAGGGCATGAGCTACGAAGACGCGATGGCGCGCTTCAAGGCTGATGGCGGCGCCGACTGGTCGCAGAAGATCGTCGACTCCCTCAACGCGCTGTAAACCTTCTGAAACCCATGGGGCCGTCGCACTGCCCGCAAGCACCGCGGCGGCCCCATTCTTTACATCCTGCCGTGTGACCTCGAAGATATCTCACCCAGAGGGGTTCCTTGCGAAACCCCTACCGCTCATCTCTCCTCTCGCAGGAGGTCAGGAGGTTTTGCGCATGACAAACTCCACGCCCGTCAATTACAAGCCGCACAAGAAACCGCTCAAGGTGCGGATGTATCAGTACCGGTGGTTCTATCTGTTCTTTTTGCCAGTGTTTCTGTTTGCACTTGCGTTCCACTATGCGCCCATGGCGGGCATCTATTTTGCCTTTACGAATTATAAGGCCATCAGGCCCCCGGTATGGGTGGGGCTTGAAAATTTCCAGCGCATGTTCAGCATGCAGCCCTTCTGGAAGGCCTTTACCAATACACTGGAAATCAGCCTGCTAAAGCTTGTGCTTGATACGGCAATGGCGGTTATTCTCTCGCTGCTCCTCAATGAAATCACCAAGCTGCGGTACAAGAAGCTCGCGCAGACCATCATTTATCTGCCGCACTTCATGTCCTGGGTTGTGACCGCCTCGGTCTTCCAGCTCATGCTCTCCCCCACCACCGCCGGTTTGGTCAACCAACTGCTCATCAAAATCGGCGTCATCCAGCGCGGCCAGGAGATTTACTTCCTGGGCACGAAGGAATGGTGGCGGCCTTCCTACTTCTTCATCAACATCTGGAAGGATACCGGCTGGGGCACCATCATCTTCATGGCCACGCTGTCTGGCATCAACCCGGAGATCTATGAAGCGGCGGGCATGGACGGCGCGGGCCGCTGGCAGAAGATGCGGTTCATCACGCTGCCGGCGCTGGCAAACACCATCATCATCGTGTTCATCCTCAACCTCGCGAAGGTCATGAACATCTTTGAGTCCGTGTTCGTGTTGCAAAACGACGCCGTCATGCAGGAATCCAACGTGCTGGCTACCTACATCTACCACCAGACGTTTAACAGCCAGTCCATTCCCAACTACGGCTATACCACAGCCGTCGGTCTGTTCCGGTCGCTAATTGGCTGTTTCCTGGTGCTTTTCTGCAACTACGCCAGCAAGAAGGTCCGCGGGCGCGGCATCGTATAAAGGAGGGATGAGAATATGACACAGCAGGCCACGACCAGTGCCCCGCGCTACCGCAGGCGCTTCAAGATCAAGCCGTTTTCAATCGTCCTTTTCCTGTTCTTCTTGCTGTTCTGCGGGTTCATCCTGATCCCGATGTACAAGGTGCTGATCGACTCGCTCGATTTGCGCACCGCCTACGGCATGAAGCTCTGGCCGGAGAAGTTTGGATTCGCTGGCTACATGTCCGTATTCACCATGCCTTCTTTGTATAAGCCGCTGCTTATCTCCCTCCTCTCCACCCTCTCCGGCACACTGGTGGGCCTCACCCTGTCTACCCTTGGCGCGTATGTGCTCATCCAGACGGATATGCCGGGCCGCACCTTCTTCTCGGGCTTCCTGCTGTTCACCATGATCTTTGATGGCGGCATGATCCCCCGCTACCTGGTGCTGCGCCAGCTGCACATGACCAACACGCTCTGGGCTGTCGTGCTGGTGCCCGCCATCAGCGTGTTCAACCTGGTGTTGATGCGCAATTTCTTTGAAGGTATCCCGCAGAGCCTGTTCGAATCGGCAACGCTGGATGGATGCACGCCGATGCAGATCTTCCTGCGCATCGTGCTGCCGCTTTCGAAGGCCGCGCTGGCGTCCATCGGTCTGATGTTCGCCGTAAACTATTGGAACGATTACACCAACTACAAGCTCTTTATCACCGATTCTGAACTGTACAACTTCCAGATGAAGCTGCGAAGCATCATGATGGGCAGTGACCTGCCACAGCCAAAGGGCGGCGCTACGGAAAACACCGTGCAGAACGCAGCCGTCATCGTGGCGATCATCCCGTTCATGATCCTCTACCCGCTCTGCCAGAAGTACTTTATCTCGGGCGTCAACATAGGCGCGGTCAAGGAGTAACTGCTTGCAGGTTAAGCAATGTTTTTTGATTCACAGGGCTGGGGCCGGCTGAATAGCGGACCCGGTCCTTTTTTTCAGGTCATTGCGTGTCCTGTCAGAGTAGGGCATGTCAGCGCTGATCGCTAATGCTTGCGTCGCTGTTGCTGGCCGCAAGCTCGGTCAGCGGGTCATAGGGCGGGCCTGCAGGTGTTCCCGCAAAAAGAGAAATGTCCGACGCATTGACAGGACTTCCCCACGCATTGTTGCTGATAAGAAAAATGGCGCTGTCCACAACAAATCCGCGCGTGTTGTACACCACATTGTTAAGTATGAATCCCGTTGAGCCAGGGTTGAGGTAGGCCGGCTGGCGAAGCGAGTGCAAAATATTGCCGCGCACAATCAGGTTGCTGACAGCAGGCTGCGGCACAAAGCCACGGTTGACCACCCACTGGTCGGACGGGCCAGCCTGTTCAGGACCATATATGGTATTGTTCTCAATCAGCGCGTTAGCAGCGCCGACCTGGATGAACTCCACCGCAAAGGGCAGCGAACTGGTGATGGTAAGTCCCCTGATTGTTACGCCCCCCGCCGTGATGAGAAGCGGCACCACAGCCGCCTCAAGTATCACTACCGTATCCGGCGATCCCTGCAGCGTCACGCCCGCTTTGTTGATGTTGAGCTGCGTCGACACCGGATAGGTCCCGCCAAGGATATGCAGGGTGCCGCCCGGCAACACGGCGGAAAAACCCTCCGCGATCGTCGCGAAAGGAGCAGCCTGGGTGCCCGTTCCTCCTACAGCCCCCGCTTGCACAAAGACCTCATAGAAGTTCTGGGGCACTGTGCCGGTTGCCCCGGTTGGGCCTTGCACGCCTTGCGGACCTTGCGGGCCTGGCACCCCCTGCACTCCTTGCGCACCGGTAGCGCCTATAGGACCGGTGGCTGCCACCACCGGTCCGCAACGCGCACCCCTTCCCTATCCTATCGGGTCATGCAGTCCATCGTTCGGCGCGGTCAAAATCCACACATAGCCATATTTGTCCTGCACCAAGGCCCCCATGCCGCCATCGTCCGGTGGCGGATGCGGCGCCAGCCTGGCAATCTCGTGCCCTTCGGCCGCCAGCCCGTCATAGATGCGCTGCGCCTCCGCCGCGGATGCAAGGTGCACAAGAAGCTTCATCGCCTCTCCGTGTACGACCGTCTCCTCCTGGTCCGCGCCGCTGACACCACCGCTGCGCCCCAGCGAAACGTACGCATGCATAACCTTTCCGACAAGCGCCTCCGTTCCGGTCTCCCGCGTGAACCGCGACAGGGCTTCGACCTTTCCGCCGAACACCGACGCATAGAATGCAAACGCCTCCTCGCAATTTCCCTGAAAGCACAGATAAGGCATGAGCATCGTATCCCTTCCTTTACGTGAATGTATGCGACCAGTATATGCTACATCTTGAAGCGGTCATTGTAAAAAATGGACTTCTTTTCGAGATAGGCCTGCGGGCTTATGCCGCACAGCAGCTGAAAGTCATGAATCAGATGCGGCTGGTCAAAATACCCCGCCGCCGCCGCGATGGATGCGATGCTGCCATCCGCCCGCTCCAGCAGCCGCATCGCATGCTGCATCCGGACGATGCGCGAAAACGTCTTCATGCCCGTGCCGACATGCTGTTTGAACAGGCGTTGAAGCTGCTTCTCACTGTAAAATGTCTCTGCCGACAGCGCGCGCGGGCTGATCCCCCCGGCCGAAGCGAAGATGTGCCGTATCGCCAGCGCGACCTGCGGATGGATTTCCGCGCTCCCCAGTTCCGCCAGAAAAATGTGATCCAGCGAATCCTTGAGTGCAGCAATGCCCTGCGACGCAAGCAGCGCGCCGAGAACCCGCTCATGCAGCCCCTTGTCAATCGATGAAAACGGAAAGGATACATCCAGCAGCTCCGACTGCGGCAGGCCGAGCAATGGGTATAGCCCGGCCGGGTGGAACTCAATCAGCAAAAGCAGCCGGTACTGGGCAGCGTGTCCCCCCACCACGGCAGCCTTCGTGTTCACGCCGCGCAGCCCGTCAAAGATGGCATTCTCGCCTACGGAGTAAACCAGTGTGGTACTGGCCGTCGGCATGACGGTGTACTGCTCGGACATCGCGCTAACCACAGGACACGTGACGGTATAGTTGGCGATATAGGGCGCAAGCAGCGGGCTTGGGCGTAGGTAGACATACCCCGGCCCGCGCATCAACGCGGGCCCCGAGTATGCCTGTACGCTTTCCTTGCTGATCACACCCTCACCCCTCGCGCCGTCATTCCCAGAAGTGACTATAAAGCCCTCGGGTATCTCCTACCCCTCGCCGTCCGGCTCCTCATAGCGGTCGTGAATGCCGATATCGCTGAACGCGATCCCGGCGGTGCTGATGCTCCCCTCGCCGTACTTTTCCCGTATCTTGTCCATCGTCTTCTCCAGCCGCTCCACCCGGTCGCGGTCCGAGCTACCGGGGGGCGGATCAAACATCGTTACCTGCTCCATTACCTCTTCCTTGGGAACCAGCTTCATCGCCGTCACCGCAAGCAGCCGGAGCGGCTTCCCCGCTCGCCAGGAGGCGTCGAACAGCTCCATGCAGGCCGTAACCAGGTCTGCCGCCAGCCACGTGGCTACCGGCAGCCCCTTTTGCCTGGTAATCACCACGAAGCTTGGGTCCTTGATGGTCAGCTGCACCGCCATGCACTTCACGTCTTCCCTGCGAAGGCTGGTGGCCACCCTGTCCGCAAGCGCCATGATGGCCGTCCTGATCTCATCCCTGGATACAAGGTCTCGGCTGAACGTGTTATGTTTCCCGATGGACTTTGCCGCGGGCGTCTTCTCCGGCGGCACAACGGGCGATGTATCCAGCCCATTCGCACTCGAATGCAGGTAATCGCCGTGCTTCCCCAGCTTCTGCTGCAACTGCTGCAGATCGGCCTGCGCCAGATCGCCCATCGTCCGTATGTTCATCGTTTCCAGCGTTGCCTGTGTCGCCTTCCCGACCATGTGCATCTCACCGATGGGCATCGGCCACAGCTTTTCGCGGTAGTTCTCCCGCGTGATCATGGTGACGGCGTTGGGTTTCTTCAGGTCCGATCCCATTTTCGCGAAAAACTTGTTAAAGGATACTCCCACCGAAATGGTCAGGCCCAACTCCCGGTGGATTCTTTCCCGTATTTCATGCGCAAGTGCCTCGGCGTCGCCGCCAAACAGGTGCAGGGTGCCCGTCACATCCAGGTAGGATTCGTCGATGCTGGCCATTTCCAGCAGGTCCGTATACTGCCCATAGATTGCGTTCGCCCTCTGGCAGTATAGATCGTACTCGTGGTGGCGCGCCTGCCTCAGCACCAGCTCCGGGCACTTCCGCAGCGCCTGGTAGATGCTTTCCGCAGTCTTGATGCCGAACGCTTTCGCCTTTTCATTCTTGGCCACGATGATCCCGCGCCGACTCTTGGGGTCCCCACATACCGCCATGGGGACTTCGCGCAGCTCCGGGTGGAACAGCTCCTCTACGCTGGCAAAATACGCGTTCATATCCGCATGAAAAATGACCCGATCCCGCCCCGGCACATCGATTCCCCCTTTCAGGCGTGTGCAATGCCTCTCCTTATTCTTACGCCATGCGCAGCAGCATGTCCTCCTTCACTTCGCAATCCGTTTCCGCGCCGGCATGCCAAACGGCAAACGCATCCAGCATCGTATCGGCCAGCATGTGCACCTCATTTCCCGACGCGCCCGCAATGTGTGGCGTGATGAAACAGTTGGGCAGCAGGCGGAGCGGGTTTTGATCGGCGTGTTCTTCATCAATGAGCACATCAAGCAGCGCCGTACGCGCGGGGTGCTCCGCCAGCGCGTCGTACAGGTCCTCCTCACAAAGCTGTGCCCCGCGCCCCGTATTGATGAACGTCGCATTGGGCGGCATCGACAGCAGATGCGCCCGCGTGATGATGCCTTGCGTCCCGGGCACATTGGCGAGGTGGTTGGAAATCACCGTGCAGGAAGCGAATATCTCTTCCATGGTGGCCGGTATTACCCCAAGCGCCGCCGCCCGGGCAGGCGTGAGCGACCCGGAAAAGGCCAGCACCGTCAGCCCCATGGGTCTGAGCATGTTCGCCACCATCTCGCCAATCGCACCAAGCCCCAACAGGCCAATCCGCACCTCATGGCAGCCAGGGTAGGCCGCGAACAACTCAAGCGCTACAGACCGGCTCGCGCGCATCTTGCCCATTAGGTTGAACGTCCCCTTGCACGCCAGCAGGATCTGCGCGAATGTGTAGCGCGCCACGGGGACCGCGTTGGCCCGCCAGGCGCTGTAGACGCGCACGCCGCGCGAGAGAAACGGCCGGGCAAAATGCTGCACGCTGCCCGCCGCGTAAAACACCGCGCGTAGGTCCGGCAGATGCCGCGCGATCTCCTCTTCTGCCATGGCGGGCATGCCCCAGGTGGAAAACACCGCTTGTACACCTCGAAGGTCTAGCGTCTCCAGCTCCGCAAGCGTGATGGCCGGGCCGTCTTGCAGCACCGTAAGCACGCGCAGTCGTTCCATCTGCCCCAGTCCATAGACACGTGCCATGTTTTCGGTGCTTTCGCATAGCAGAATCGCGCCTGGTTTTTTCTCTATCATGAGAAGATTCCTCCTTTGGTGTGGTATCTGTAGTGTGCAATATCTGCGAATAGTGGGTGGCCGCCGTGGGGCCTATGGGGCCAGGAGGACCCGCCGGACCCGTGGCCGCAGCCGTTTATCCCAAATCCGGGGAGAAAGCAAACGGATCCGCATGCCTGAACCGCACCGTGACCTGCTTGCCCTCATGCACCAGCGCGATGTCCAGCAGCGCAGCCAAGATGCCCCGGTCCAGCCGCTCAATGTTCCCCTCGCTCCGCAGCGCGGCAATCGGCGCCGGATCATCTCCCACGCTGGTCTCTGCGCGGTGCGTCTCTTCCTCCAGATTTTCGATCACCGCCTGGAGCCTTGCCTGCTGCGCCTCCAGGTCGCTCTTCATCTGCCGGTACTCGTCGCGCGTAATCTCCCCATTTTTCCAGTCCACATACAGCGCTGAGGCCGCCTTGCGGATTCTCTCAGCCTCCTGCTTGCGGCTTTTCAGCAGCGCCTCAAACCGTTGCGCCTGCGGCATAGCCGGGGCTTCCGAAAGCGCGTCGATCGCCTCGGAAAGCTGCGGCACCAGCGCAACCTGTGCGCGCACCGCAGCCCGCAGCGCGCCCTCCAGCGCATCCTCACGAATGGTGTGCTTGGTGCAGTGTAGCTTGGATTTCTGCTGATACGTCCGGCAGACGTAATAGGCAATCTCCTTCGCCGGGTGGCGGTGCATTGCCTTCCCGCAGTCCGCGCAGCGCACGTAGCCGGACAGCAGGTAGACGGCTTTTCTGCCATCCGCGCTGCGGGTATCCCGCTGCAGAAGCCCCTGCGCCATGTCAAACAGCTCCCGCGAGACAATCGCCTCGTGCGTGTCTTCCTTGACAAACCATTGATCCTTGGGGACACTCACTCGGTCGTGCACCTTGTAGCTGATCACGCGCTGCTTTCCCTGCACCATGTGCCCAAGGTACAGGGGGTTGGCAAGCAGCCGCCGGATGGTCGTTGCGCTCCATAGGCCATCGTTCTGGTGCGCGTTGGGGTTGGTGTAGGCAAAACCCTTGCCGCGCTTGTAGGCGCTGGGGTTTGGCACGCCCTGTTCGTTCAGCCGCCTGGCAATGCCCAGGATGCTCAGCCCATCCCGCACAAACCAATGAAACACATCCCGCACAGTCTGCGCCGCATCAGCATCCACCAGCAGGCGGTTCTTGTCCTGTGGGTCCTTCTCGTAGCCGTAGGGTGCAAACGCGCCGATGTACTCACCCTTCCGGCGCTTGGTATTGAACGTGCGGCGCACGTCCTCCGATGTCTTCCCGGCGTACCGGTCATTGAGCAGGCCGGTGATGGGCACCTCCAGCCCGTTGATCGCATCAGGGTTGGTAAAGCTGTCCACATGCGGCCCCCCGATGGAGATGAACCGCGTCTGATAGCGGGGGAAAAAGTTCTCCAGAAAGTAGCCTTGATCCGCGTAATTGCGGAACGCGCGCGACAGCGTCTTGCAGATCACGCAGTTGACCGCCCCGGTCTCAATATCGCGCATCATCCGCTGGAACGCGGGCCGGTCATAGTCCGTGCCGGTGATGCCGTCATCGATATATGCGTCGACAATCACATACTCGCCATCAAACGATTCATCCAGGTACTCCGCGATGATCTTCCTTTGGTTGACGATGCTCAGGCTCTCCTCTTCCCCATCCTCGCGGGACAGGCGTATGTACAGCGCAATCCGCCACGCGGGACATTGACCCTTCGCGGCGGTCTGCTCGGTGCTTTTTCGAATGCGGGCCATATACTATGCCCCTACTGGCCCGCGCGGAGCGTCTTGAGGTAGCTCATCATCGCATCCCGAAGCGGAATTCCGTCCGGCGCAAACTCAATTTTCACCGCGGTATCGCCCACGCGGAACGCGTATGGGTTCTTGATCTGCTCCAGGAACTCCCGCATGCGCTGCTCATATGGCGCATTCGGGTCCACCCGCACCGACCGGATGTCCACCAGCTCGCTTTTGTCCACAGTCTCAATGTTCACCTGCCGCAGCGCTTCCCATTGCGAATCGGTCAGCATGCGATCCCTCCCTCCAGCCCGTCTGCCGTGGCTACTACCAACGTATTGCCAGCGGCGGAAAGGGTGAAGGGACGAGTTTCTCATCCTACCATGCGATAGCGATGGGTTCTCCTTGAACCAGTTGGACTGTGCGGCTCTCCTTGCCAAACTGAAGCTGCACCGTGCAATCCCCGGCGGACGCCTCCAGCGTAGCCGAGCGCGGCCGTCCGTCCGTCCAGGAAAGGCCCAGCGTGATGCCGCCCCGCAGGCGCAGGCCGTTTACTTCGCCCGCTTCCCACCGGCTGGGCAGCGCCGGAAGCAGCTGGATGCGCTCGCCGCTGCCCTGCGCCAGCATCTCGCAGATGCCCGCCACCGCGCCAAAGTTGCCGTCAATCTGGAACGGCGGATGGTTGTCCAGCAGGTTGGTCAGCGTAGAGTAGGCCAGCAGCTGCCGCAGGTGTTCGCCCGCCTCGTCGCCATCGCCCAGCCGTGCGTACATGCACAGAATCCATGCGCGGCTCCAGCCCGTGTGCCCGCCGCCATGCGACAGCCGTCGTGCGAGCGTCGTCCGCGCCGCTTCGGCCAGCTCCGGTGTATCCCCCAGGGTGATCTGGCTGGATGGATAGAGCGCATACAGCTGCGAGATATGCCGGTGGCCCGGCTCTTTCTCATCGTAATCCTGCATCCACTCTATGATCTGCCCATGTTTTCCAATGCTCAGCGGCGGCAGCTTCTCCCGCTGCGCGACTAGGGTTCGGGCAAAATCCCGGTCGGTGCCCAGCAGGTCGGCAGCGTCAATGCATGCGCCAAACAGGTCGCAGATGATCGACGCATCCATCGTGGTGCCCGCGCAAATGCTGCCGATGACACCGCTTGGCAGGGTGTAGGTATTCTCCGGCGAGGCCGTGGGGCAGGTAACCAGCTGCCCATCCACCTCGATTAAGAAATCGCTGACGAACAGCGCGGCCTCCGCCATCAGCGGGTAGGCCTCTCGCAGAAAATCAATGTCCAGGCTGTACTGGTAGCGCGTCCACAGGTGCGTGCACAGCCACGCCGCGCCCAGTGCCCAAAAGCTGCCCGGAATCCAGAACCCCTGCACAGCGGTATCTCCCCAGATGTCGGTGTTGTGGTGCGCAGCAAAGCCCCGGCAACCATACATGGCCCGGGCAGTGTGCCGTCCATTTTCCACCATGCTGCGGATCAGGTCAAACAGCGGCTCGTGGCACTCGGAAAGGTTGGCTGGCTCTGCGGGCCAGTAGTTCATCTGTGTGTTGATGTTGATGGTATAGCCGCTGCCCCACGGCGGTTGGAACTCCTGGTTCCAGATGCCTTGCAGGTTCGCAGCGAGCGTTCCCTGGCGGCTGGATGCGATGAGCAGATACCGCCCGAACGCGAAGTAGAGCGCTTCCAGCCCTGCGTCCGTGCCGCCGTCCCGCACCCGCTGCAGGCGCTCATCCGTTGGCAGCGCATCCAGGGACGCATCACCCGCCAATTGCAGCGACATGCGGCCAAAGAGGGACCGGTGGTCCTCTATGTGTTTCGCAAGCGCCTGTTCGTATAGAACCGCCATAGCGCAATCCAGCGCGCGGAGGCACTCGGCCTCCGGGTCCTTGTGCCGGAAGGTCGTGGCGGCGCTGAGCACCAGCATCACCGAATCCGCGCCTGTCACCACTATGCGGTTGCCAATCGTCTCGACCGTACCGCCCACGGCCTGCGCGCGCAGCATTGTGCAGAAAGTGGAGCCGCCTGCGCCCAAATCGCCGCTTAGCGCGATGGTGTCGCCCGAGACCGCCCAGGAGCGGCGCCAGAAGACAGGGCGTGACAGCAACGCATCCAGGCACACCGCCCCGGGCCTGTCCGCCTCAATGCGCACGAACAGCCCATCCCCGGGCGCACTGATGAAGGTGTCCCGTGTATAGCGCACGCCATTCGCCTGATAGCTTACGCGGTGGACCGCGGTCTCAAGGTGGAGGGAGCGCCGGTAGTCCGCATACGCTGTGTCATCGTGATGGCTGCTGCCTGTATTGCGCGGCAGGCTGTCATCGCCATAAAAAAAGGTGAGGTGAAGGTCGCCAAGTGGCTGATATGCCCGCATGCGGTCAGGCGTACCGGAAAACGCATACGGTAGCAACCGCTCGGCCTCCGGAATGCGTCCCGCAAGAATCAGCGCGCGCACCTTCTCCAGGTTCGCCCGTGCATCCGGATTGTTGCGGTCAGCGGGGCCTCCATACCACATACTATCCTCGTTCAGCGCGAGGCGGCTATGCTTCATATCCCCAAAGACCATGGCGCCCAGCCGCCCATTGCCCAGCGGCAGCGCCTCATTCCACTGGGCGGCAGGCTTCGTGTAGAAAAGCGTGTGCATCGCTCGTATCCCCCATCGTATGTACTCCAGTCAAAAGCGAAGGTCCGCACAAATGTGACGGACCTCAAGCAGCGCTTACCGGTTATGATCAGTATTTTCCGAAGTCGTCCTTCCAGAGTGCGGGCGACATATCCAGCGTGATGTTCTTTTCCTGCACGGGCGGGGTCTGCAGCGTGACGGACGGCTCGTATGCGACCGGGGCTCTGCCGGCGCTCTCGTCCGTGGTAAACCTGCCGACCGTATCCTCCAGCATCTTGGCTTGCCCGTTCAGCTTCTCCGCGGCGGAAGCGCACTTCTCGGCAGCCTCGCTGTTGATGTGGATCACCTGCGCCACCTGCCCAATGCCGGTGTTGATCTGCTCAATGGCGATCGCCTGTTCCTCCGACGACTTGGCGATATCGGCAATCAGCTTGTTGGACTCAATGACGCCGTTCATGATCTTTTCGAAGGAGGAGGATGTTCTGCCCGCGATTTCCGCGCCCATCTGGATCTTATCGAGCATGTTGGCAACGAGATCGTTCGTCTCCTTGGCGGAGGAAGCGCTCTTGGATGCGAGGCTGCGCACCTCAGATGCCACCACCGCAAACCCGCCGCCATGCTGGCCCGCGTGCGCGGCCTCTACCGCCGCGTTGATCGCCAGGATGTTCGTCTGGAACGATATCTCCTCAATCGCCTTAATGATCCGGCTGATGCTCTTGCTCGCCGCAGCGCTCTCCAACACCGCTTCGCTCAGCTGCTCCATCATCGTCTCGCCCTCGACCGCCATCGCCTTAACGCCCTGGGTCAGGTCCGCCGCCTTGGCGGCCAGGCCCGCACTCTCCTTGGTATTGAGCGAAATCTCAAAGAACGCGCTGGAGAGCTGTTCCACGGACGCCGCCTGCTCGGTGGTGCCCTGCGCCAGTTCCTGGCTCTGCACGGCGACCTGCTTGGACTCCGTGGACACCCGGTCGGACGCGCCGGTCACATCGGCTACGATATGGCTGAGGTTCTCTGTCAGCTGCACAAGCGCCATGCCCAGCGTATCGTTCTCGCCGCGCATCTTCGGCTTTCTCGTCAGGTCCGCACGGGCCAGCGATTCCAGAACATTCACCTGTTGGGCAATCTCTTCCTTCATGTGCGTGAAGGCGGCAGCCAGCTGGCCTACCTCGTCTCTCCGGTCGTCGTAAATGACTTCCATCGACATATCGCCCTCGGCCACCGCGTCGGCCACCTTGACCAGATGCTTGAGCGGCTTTGAAATAAGGCGGGGCAGCACGATGAGCATCATGCCGGAAACGCCAAATGTCAGTACGAGCGCGACAGCCGTGATGCTCGTCATCGTGGTAAACAGCTGGTCGGTGGAGTCATTGCTCTTCTTGGCAAACTCCATGTAGATGTCAAATCCGCTAGCCATCGCAGCATCCATATCGGCTACTTCGGCCGAATCCATGAAAGCCTGTAGCCTATCCATATCCATGCCGCCGCGAGCCGCGCCCGCAATCAGCGCGTTCATCTCGACCTCAAAGATATTGTAGTAGGTATCTTTCATGCTGAATATCTTCTCTACGTTCTCCTCCGACAGGACCCCGGAGTCCAGACGGTCCATCAGGGATTCCACGCGCTCAAAATATCCATCGATATAGCGGTCCATGTTTCCCTGGTCCGTACGGATGCGTTCCGTTATGCGCTCAACCTCGCTGGGGACAGCCTGCACGCGCGCCAGGTCTTGGATGAAGACGCGCTGCTCCTGAAAATTCTCGCGCACACGGCTAATATAGTCGATTGAAATGATGACATCCTCATACAGCATGTCAGTAGCCGTGTTAAGCCAAAACATTCCAAAGTAATTCACCACAGAAATGACCATCACCAACACATTGGTAATGGTAACACTAACAAGGAGTTTTCTGGAGACTGTCATGTTCTTCATGTGCATATCCCGCCCGCTTCTATATTCATACGATTCATTATACAGGTTACATAGAATACCGTCAATAAGGGTTTTCTACGGTTACGTGGAAATGTATTGAGTATGGACGATAAATATGCTAGAATAGTTTGGCAGTGCCTGTGAACAGCTCTGGAGGGGAAATTTATGCCAAAAAATGTCCTGATTGTAGACGATGGCGCATTCATGCGCGTGTTGATCAAAGGGATGCTCGTCAAGCACCACTATACTGTGGTGGGCGAAGCCGAAGACGGCGACGTCGGCGTGCGCCTGTACAAAGAGCTCAGGCCCGATCTGGTCACGATGGACATTACCATGCCCACCATGGACGGCATATCGGCGCTGAAGGAAATTATTGCGTTTGACCCTGACGCCAATGTTATCATGGTGTCCGCGATGGGGCAGGAACATAACATTAAAGAGGCCATCAAAGCGGGGGCACGTAGCTTCCTGGTCAAGCCCTTTGATGAAAGCGGCCTGATTTCCGTTATTGAATCGATCTAAGCGAAGGATGGACCGCCATCATGTTGACGTTGTCTGGGTTTGTTCAGGCGTCCGCCGCCGCGCTGGAGCGCGTCTTCGGCCTACAGGCTGGCAGTGCGCAGGCGCACATTGAGCGGGCATATTCACCCACATCGGAAGAAACTGCCGTTGCCGCGCTGCGGTTTTGCGGCGACTACTCAGGCAGTGTTTGCCTGCTTCTGCCCAAGTGGCAGGCCCGTGCAACGGTGCGTCGCTTTCTCTCGCGCTATGCGATCGACCTGCCGGTGGAGGACGAGGCCGTCTTTGCAGAGCTGCTGAACATGTACGCGGGCAATCTGCTGACAGCGATGCAGCGCTACGGCGCCGCGCTGGATATACTGCCCCCCTATGCGCCTGCGGGGTTTGCGCCTGAAGATGGCGCGCTCTTTGTGCGCCTTGGTGCCGGAGACTCGCAGACCTATACGCTTCTTTATCAGTTTGATGCAGGGAAGTCTCCGCTATGATCGAACTGACGCAGGATGAATTTACGACGCTTACTTCGTTCGTCAAGGTCAACTTCGGCCTTGACCTGACAGAGAAAAGGGTCTTTGTGCAATTGCGTATCCACAAAATGATGCGCGAAGCAGGTTTCGACCAGTTTTATAATTTTTTCAACCATGTATGTGGGGATGTCACTGGCGCATCTGTCGCCGCGATGGTCAGCGCGCTGACGGTTAACTATACCCTTTTTTACCGCGAATCGTTTCACTTTGAGTACCTCACCAGCGACGTGCTGCCCTATGTATACGCCAAAACGCAGCAGACGCGGGATTTTCGCATCTGGAGCGCCGGATGCTCCACCGGTGAGGAGCCATACACGCTGGGGATCGTCGTAT
>JAVBQK010000091.1:0-21653 GCA_031549105.1 Eubacteriales bacterium | reverse complement strand
AGCTCCGATCCCCCAGACCCCTGCCAAAGGACCTTCGGCCCACTGGACTACCAACGTTTCGCCTGCGGGCGGGCAATATTTATGCATGCCCCCTAACCGCCCAGAGGCGAAACATTGGAGGTCCAGGAGGCATGCCTCCTGGCAGGGGGTCCAGGGGGACAGCGTCCCCCTGGCGTTATCTTCGCTTCCCCGTCACTCCATCTCCGCCGCGTACTCCGCAAGCTCCGCCGGAATCTCCACGCCGATTTCGCGGGCGATCGTCGCGTTGATGCAGTAGTCGAAGGCTGTCTGCTTCTCAACCGGCATGGTGCTGATGTCTGCGCCTTCTTCGCTGAGCAGGCGGACCGCCATCAGGCCGGTTTGGTAGCCGAGGTTGTAGTAGTTGATGCCGAGGGTTGCCAGACCGCCGGACATGACCATGCCCGATTCACCGCAGATAACGGGTGTCTTGCTTTCGACCGTTACGCCGTATACGATCGGCATGGACGCGGCGAGCACGTTGTCAGTGGGGATGTAGATGCAGTCGCACTGGCGGGCGATGGCTTCGGTGGCCTGCTGCACTTCGCTGGAGTTGGTGACAGTTCTCTCCACGTAGGTGTAGCCGAGCGCCTCAATGTGGCGCTTCGCTTCTTCCGCCTGCACGACGGAGTTCACCTCGCCAGAGTTGTAGAGCACGCCGACGGTCTTTACGTCCGGCACGAGCGTGCCGATCAGCTTGATCTGATCTTCAATGGACGCCATGTCCGTCGTGCCGGACACGTTGGTGCCGGGGGCTTCGTTGCTTTCCACCAGGCGGGCTTCGACATAGTCGGTCACCGCGGTGGCGAGGATCGGGATGTCGGTGGTCTTGCCGGCGATGGCCAGCGCGGCGGGTGTGGCGATGGCCAGCACCAGGTCAACCTTCTTGGCGACGAAACGGTCGGCGATGGTGGAAAGGTTCGCCTGATCGCCTTGGCCGTTTTGGAAATCGATGGCGATGTTGTCGCCGTCCACATAGCCGTTGTCCGCCAGCGCGGCGATGAATCCCTCGCAGGACGCGTCCAGCGCGTTGTGCTGCACAAGCTGAATGATGCCGATATTGATAACATCTTGCCCGGCGAAAGCGCCACCGGCGCAGCAAAGCGTCAATACCAGAGCGATCGATAGAATACGAAGCATGTTTTTCATGATGGGTTCCTCACTTTCGCTATATTTCAAACGGCTGATGCCGATTGAACCCAAAAAACCGCCCTCTGCTGAACAGAGGGCGGGAATACCGCGGTACCACCTCATTTTGCTATGCATGCATCTACGCATATACAGCCTTAGCGGGAGCTAACACTCCCTGTCGATATAACGGTCGAACCCGGCACGGCCTAGCACCCAAAGGCTTCAGCCTGCGACTACAGGGAAGAATTCATTGCCCGGACCCGCTTTCTCGCACCAACCGAAAGCTCTCTGAAAGGACCTTCTGGCAACCACGATTCCCCGTCAAACGTCTTTAATGGCGTCATCCTAGCACAGTATCAGCCGCGTGTCAAGCATAAATTTGCAGCTTTCGCAAAGATAAGCTGCAATGTATGGGGCTTGCATTGCGCAGCAAATACGGTATACTAGATGCAACTATAATCAAAAAAAGGAAGATGACTATGAAAGGTACAGCGCCCAGGCGTGTTCTTACGCCCGCCCCGGTGGGTAGCGTTTCGCTGCAGGGCGGCCTCTTTAGGCGCATTGCGGACGACATGCGGGGGAAGGTAATTCCCTACCAGTGGGAAGCGCTCAACGACCGTGTGGAGGATGCCGCGCCCTCGCACTGCATGGAGAATTTCAGGATTGCCGCCGGGCTTGCCGAAGGCGAATTCTTCGGCTGCGTCTTTCAGGATAGCGACCTGGCCAAGTGGATTGAGGCCGTCGCCTACTCGCTCAAGACGCATCCCGATGCCGAGCTGGAAAAGACGGCTGACGAGGCGATCGATATCATCGGCCTTGCGCAACAGCCGGACGGCTACCTCAACACGTACTTCACCGTCAAGGAGCCGGACAAGCGCTGGCAGAACCTGCGCGACTGGCACGAGCTATACTGCGCCGGGCACATGATGGAGGCGGCAGTAGCGTATTTTGAAGCGACGGGAAAGCGCAAACTGCTGGACATCATGCTGCGGATGGCGGCGAACATTGGTACGGTGCTGGGGCCGGAGCCGGAGAAGCTGCATGGATATCCCGGCCATCCAGAGATCGAGCTGGCGCTGGTGAGGATGTACCGCGCCACCGGCGATTCGTCGCTGCTGGAGCTGGCGAAGTACTTCGTCGATGAGCGCGGGACCGAGCCGAATTTTATCGCAAAGGAACACCCTGGCGACACGCGGTACAATACTGCTTATTGTCAGTCTCATAAACCCGTGCGCGAGCAGGAAACCGTCGAGGGCCACAGCGTGCGCGCATTGTATCTGCTGGCGGGCATGGCGGATGTCGCCGCCGAAACGGGCGACGCAGGGTTGCTTGAAGCGTGCGAGACACTGTTTGAAAACGTCACAACCAAGCGGATGTATGTAACCGGCGGCGTTGGCTCTACGCACCACGGCGAGGCTTTTTCGTATGACTACGGCCTGCCCAATGACACGGTATACGCGGAGACCTGCGCGTCCATCGCGCTGGTGTTCTTCGCGCACCGGATGCTGCAGATCCGCCCGGACGCCAAGTACGCGGATGTGCTGGAACGTGCGCTGTACAACACTTGCATTGCGGGGATGTCGCTGGACGGGCGTAATTTCTTTTATGTCAATCCGCTGCAGGTGTCACCGGAAGCATCAAAAAAGGACCCCGGCAAGCGCCATGTACTGCCTGTTCGACCCAAATGGTTCGGCTGCGCGTGCTGCCCGCCAAACCTCGCCCGCTTGGTAACATCGCTGGGCCAGTACGTGTATAGCACGGACGAGCGCGGCGTGTACGTGCACCTGTATATGGATAGTGACGCGGACCTCATGTCTGGTGATGTCGGTATTTCTATTCAGCAGCGCACCGAATATCCGTGGGATGGCCGCGTGGCTATGGCGCTGTCCACCGGGCAGTACGCGCTGCGACTGCGCCTGCCGGACTGGTGCAAGGCCTATACGCTGACGGTTGCCGAGGAGACGTTTGATGCGCCCGTACAGGATGGGTACTTAGCGATTGACCGTACGTGGACCGATGGGGATGAGGTCGTTTTCACGATGGACATGCCAGCGCGGCGCGTGTATGCAAGCCCCTCGGTTACCGAGGATATCGGAAGGGTAGCGGTGATGCGCGGCCCGCTGGTCTACTGCGCCGAGGAGGCCGATAACGGAAAGGGTCTGATGGCCGTCCGCCTGCCGCGCGATGCTGCACTCATGGCGACCCGGCGCCCGGACATGCTGGGCGGCATAACGGTGGTAACAGCCCAGGCGCTAACCTGCACGGAGACCGGCGGCGCGCTCTACCGTGACACCCCTGTAACCTACGACCAGCCGATAAACCTGACCTTGATCCCCTATTACGCCTGGGCGAACCGCGGCGCGGGCGAGATGACCGTATGGCTGCGCGATGCATAGAAAGGATAAATTCTTATGAGCACTATTAGCGTAAATGTAAAGCGTGAGATGAGCACCATCAACCGCAATATCTTTGGGCATTTCGCCGAGCACCTGGGGCGGTGCATCTACCAGGGAATCTACGTGGGGGAGGACTCAACGATCCCCAATGTCAATGGCATGCGCACGGACGTTGTGGAGGCACTGCGCGGCATCAAGATTCCGGTGCTGCGCTGGCCGGGCGGCTGTTTTGCCGATGAGTACCACTGGGAGGACGGCATTGGTCCCCAGAGCGCACGCAAGCGCATGGTCAACACGCACTGGGGCGGTGTGGTGGAGGATAATAGCTTTGGTACGCATGAGTTCCTGGAACTGTGCCGTCAGCTCGAATGCGAGCCGTATATCAACGCCAATGTAGGCTCCGGCACAGTGCGCGAGATGGCCGAGTGGGTCGAATACCTCAACAGCGACGGCGATTCCACCGTGGTGCAGCGCCGCTGGGCGAACGGCCGCAAGGAGGCATACGGCGTCAAATACTGGGGCGTCGGCAACGAGAGCTGGGGCTGCGGCGGCCACATGCGTCCGGAGTATTATGCCGATGAATATCGCCGCTACCAGACCTATTGCCGCCGGTATGGCGAGCACAATCTCTACAAGATCGCCTGCGGGCCGAACTCGGGCGACTACCACTGGACGGAGAAGTTCATGGAGATTGCCGGTAACCTTACCGACGCGATCACCCTGCATTATTATACGATCGGCGGCGATAGCTGGCAGCACAAGGGCAGCGCCACGAGCTTTAACGAGGCCAGGTACTACCAGACGCTTGGGAACGCGATGCGTATGGAGGAGTTGGTGTCGAACCATTTGCAGATCATGAACCGCTACGACCCGGAGCATCGGGTGGGGCTGATCGTGGATGAGTGGGGCACATGGCATGATGTGGAGCCGGGCACCAACCCGGGCTTCCTCTACCAGCAGAACACGATGCGAGACGCTGTTGTCGCGTCGCTGACGCTGGACATCCTCTGCGGGCACTCCGACCGCGTGGTGATGGCGAACATTGCGCAGACCGTCAACGTGCTACAGGCGGTCGTCCTTACCGAAGGCGGCCAGATGGCGCTGACGCCGACTTACCATGTGTTTGACCTGTACAAGGCGCACCAGGATGCCACGCGGGTGGACAGCTTTGTGCAGTGCGGACTCGCCTGCGCGGAGAAGGCGGTGCCGCAGATCAGCGCGCTGGCGTCTGTCAAGGATGGCGTGCTGACCGTGACGGCGACCAATACTTCAGCAACAGAAGCCGCGCCGCTGACCCTGGAACTGTGCGGCATACAGGCGCGTGATGTCAAGGTCCGTATTCTCACCGGCGCGATGGATGCCTACAATGACTTCGGCGCGACGCGTGTGGAGGTGACGCCGTTCACGGGCGCGACACTATCTGGCGATACCGTGACGATGACGCTGCCCGCGTGCAGCGTGGTGGAGCTGACCATCGCATGATGAACGACGCCCCATGCCCCGGTTGTCTGCTGAGGGAGATGGATGGTGCGCTGGACCTATGGCGGGTTGTCGCGGAGTATGTGGCGATGCTGCCGGAAGAGCAAAAAGCGGGCGAGGCGGCTTACAAGAACCGCCTCGCCACCTGCAAGGAATGCGCCGAACTTCATCAGGGAATGTGCCGCCTGTGCGGGTGCTTCATAGAGGCCCGCGCGGCAAAGGCCGGGCAACGCTGCCCGGCCTTGTCACCCCGGTGGTGATTACAGCGGATAATCCCGCAGATATTTATCCAGCAAATCGCATTCGTCCAGCAACTTGAAGAGCGTGTAACGCGTGCGGTAGTCCTTCGCCGCGTGCATCGACAGGTGCAGAAGTTCCCTGTCCACGCCGACATCCTCGGCGGTCATTGGCGTGCCAAGCGTCTCCATCGCCTGTGTGATGCACGATAGCTGCGGCAGCTCCCGCAGCACGCTTTGCAGCTCCGCAAAACGCGTCTGCGCGCGCTCGACTCGCCGCGCCTGCTCTGCCCATGTCAGGAAATCCCCTTCGTTATCTCGCATGATCGAGGCGGCCGCCTCCTCGCCGTATGCCCTGCGCATCCACGCCTCGCGGTCCGCGCGGCTGATGCGCCCGGCCTTGATCTTCTCCATATCGAGTTTGGACAGGTCTTCCTCGATAAACCGCTGAAACAGGGGCCAGCACAGCAGCGTCGCCACGCCCACGGATGCGCCGTGCGCCGGCGGTTGCTTGCCGCGCTGCAGCTGCATCATCTCCCAGTGGTGGGCGATGTTGTGCTCCGCAGATGCCACCGCACGGGTGTGTCCCACCACCATGATCGTCATCCCAGAGAGCAACAGCGCCTCAATCAGGATGCGGATGCCCTTCTCGCTCCGCTTCGCAATCTCCTCCGCATTGTCGATCAGCTTCTCCACCGCGTCCAGCACAATCTGGCCGCAGACGGGGCAGTACGGCTCGTCGTTGATGATGTTACCGATCATCCAGTCCGCGCGGGCGATGTACTTGCCCAGCACGTCGCCGACGCCGGATTGCACCATCGACAGCGGTGCGGTGCGCAGCACATCCAGGTCGCAGACGATGATCTCAGGGCAAGGCCCGGCGCGGTGAATCTTCACGCCGCGAAACAGCAGTGGAGCCACCACGGAGGTATAGCCGTCCATCGACGGCGCGGTGCCGACCGAGACGAACGGCAGGCCGGTGCGTGCGGCGTTCACCCGGGTGATGTCGGTCAGCGACCCGGAGCCGACGCTGATGAGAAACCGCGTCTCCGGCTGGATGGACAGCAGCACCTCACCACATGCTCGCTCGTCCGGGTCCATCGGGTGTTCACGGCGGATTACGCAGGGGATGACGGTGAACCCCGCCGCCATCAGCGTTCGCTCGACCGTGCGCCCGGCGATCTCGTAGGTGTTGTTGTCGGCGACGAGCACACAGCTCTCGCCCAGGCTGCGTGCGCGGATGTAACCGGGAAGGTTCGGCAGAAGGCCTGCGCCCACATAGATGTCCTGGGTGGGCTGGTGGTGTTCGCACAGGCAGTCGCAGGACAGCCCGGATATTTGCAGCCGGGAGGAATCGTCATAGCATACGGTAGCGGGCATAAGGGTTCTCCTTTGCATATTACGCTCATTTTGCTATGTAAATTGGATGCGAATCCATCTTTTTCCTGCTATTAATGTGTGCTATACTGGCGCTATATAGGAAGGTGGCGAGGATCATGTGGGCGGTATACGCGCTATTATCCGCATTTTTTGCCGCGGCGACCTCCATCCTGGCGAAGGTGGGCATTGAGAAGATCAACTCCAACCTGGCGACGGCGATTCGCACATCGGTTGTGCTGGTGATGGCCTGGGGCATGGTGTTCCTGACGGGCAGGCAGCGGGAGATCACGGATATCACGCAGCGGAGCTGGCTTTTCCTGGCTCTGTCGGGCATTGCGACGGGCCTGTCCTGGCTGTTCTATTACCGGGCGCTGCAGATGGGCGATGCGTCCAAGGTGGTGCCGGTCGACAAGTTCAGCGTTGTCATCTCCATGGCGATGGCGTTCATCTTCTTGGGGGAGACGCTGAGCCTGAAAGCGGTTATTGGCGGGCTGTTGATCACCGCCGGGACTTTCGTTCTGATCCTATAGCGCGTACAGAGGAATTTTTCCATTCATGGCGAATTAGCACAGACCCAATGCGAAAGACTACGAAAAAAAGAGAGGAACGAAGCAATGATTGGTCACTATTTGATGTTTAACCGCAACTGCAAAGAGGCGCTGGCTGTGTATGTGGAGGCGTTCGGCGGCGAGATCACGGAGATGCGCTGGTATGGTGACATGCCGCCGAATCCGGCGTTTCCCATTGCCGAGGCGGATAAGAATCTGGTGCTCAATGCCCGGCTGCGGATTGACGGCATGGAGATCATGGCGGCGGATAGCTCGGAGCGCAGCGAAAGCGGCACGAACATGTATGTCACCATCACCACCAAGGACGAGGCGCTGGTGCAGAAGGTTTGGGACGTGCTGAAGGTGGACGGTGAGGTGTACATGGAGCTGGCGCCGTCGTTCTTCGCGACGCTGCACGGCTCGCTGTGCGATCGCTTCGGCATCAACTGGATGTTCACCGCGCTGCGGTAAGGGAGGGCGAAAAGATGGTTGGTGTGGAGATCGATATGGTGGTGGTGGACTGCCTGAAGGCGCTGGCGCTGTATGAAGCGGTGTTTGACGCCAAGCGCGTGGAGGTCACGTCGTTCGCGCCCGGCAGCAATGAGGCTGTCTTCACCATTTATGGCACACGCTTTCACATGCTGGATGAAAATCCGGCGTACCAGATGATCGCGCCCAAACCCGGCGACCCAAAGCCCATGTGGCTGAATGTGCTGGTGGAGGACATCCGCGCAACGTACGCCAAGGCGCTGGAGATGGGCTGCCAGGAAGTGCAGCCGGTCACCGATATGATGGACTTCGGCGTGATGAACGCGGTGTTCACCGATCCGTTCGGTTATATGTGGATGCTGCACCAGATTCTCCGGGAGGTCAGCTTCGAGGAGCGTTGCCGCATGTTTGAAGAGGGCATGAAGGAGGATGCGAATGATGCGCAGTGATGTTCTGCAGGTGATCAAAGAGCGCCGCAGCATTCGTGAATATAAACCCGAACAGATAGCTGAGGAGGCCCTGCAGGCTGTGCTGGAGGCTGGAACGTACGCCGCCAACGCGGGCATGCAGCCCTGGCACTTTACCGTGATCCAGAACCCGCAGGTGTTGGATCGCCTGATGAAGGCTGCCAAGACGAACGCCCAGTACATGGGGCAGGACCACCTGCGCGCGCTGGGCGAGAATGAGGACTTCAACTGCCTGTATGGTGCGCCGACGCTGGTGATCGTCTCCGCGCCGGAAGGCAGCGTCACGTCAGAACAAGACTGCGCCGCAGCCACGCAGAACATGCTGGTGGCTGCGCACGCGGCGGGGCTTGGCTCCTGCTGGATATTCTTCATCCTGTTGGCGTTCTACGCCCCCGATGCGGATGCGCTCAAAAAAGAACTCGGCATCCCCGAGGGCTACCGGCCGTACACGTCCGTCGCCCTGGGATATGCCGATGAAGCGCCCGAAGCCGCCCCGCGCAAGACGGGAAACACTGCTTATATTCGTTAAGGCAACAGCCCCTTGCAAAAAGTGGTATACATCATGTTATGGAAGCGCCTGCGGAAACGCAGGTGCTTGTCATTGTCGCGCGAGGGGTGCACGCGGTTGGTCAGCAGCGCGGCGTAGAACCCGGTGGTCGGGTCCACAACTAGCGATGTGCCGGTAAAGCCGGTATGGCCGAACGATGCATCCGGCATGAAGTCACCAAAGAAGCTGCCCGGAAGTCCCGCTAGGTGGAAGCCAAGTCCGCGGTGCGTATCATGGCCGGGCGTGTAGTTGGTGATGGCCCTTTTCATCGTTGCGGGGGAGAGGTAGTTTCCGCCGCCGGTGGCAAGCATGGCCGCATACCGCGCTGTGTCGTGGATGTCGGAGAACACGCCGGCATTGGCGGATATACCGCGCAGAAACCTCGCGTTTTCATCGTGCACCGTGCCGCGCCAGGCAATCCCCGACACGGGATCGACCTCGGTGGGGGCAATGTTGTCGCCGATGGGGTTGTAACAGGTACTCACCATGCCGAGCGGTTTGAAAACGCGCTCCTGTGCCAGCACATCCAGCGGCGCGCCCAGGCGTTTTTCCAGAATTTTGCCCAGCAGGATGTAACCCATGCAGCTGTAGCGCGGCGTGCCGTCCGGCATCGCTTCAAGTGGATGGCGCAGAATGCACCCCGCCGCGTCGTTGGGATCGTCGGTCTCCTCAAACAGCCAGAAGAACGGCGTGAAGCCGCCCGTATGCGTCATCAAGTGCCGGATGGTGATGTGCGCCTTGTCTGCCGGCGCGTCAAAAAAACGGCCGACCGTATCGTCCAGCGTTATCTCGCCATCCTCCAGCGCCCGGAGCGCCACCATCGTGGGTCCGAGTATCTTGCTCATCGATGCCATGTCGTAGCGGGTATCCAAATCCGCATCGCCCGCCGCCGCCATCCCTAGCACTTGGTTCCTGGCCCCGACCACCGCCACCGCCGAGGGGAACGCCCCGTCGGCCACACCGCTCTCTAATAAAGACACCAAAAAATTCACTGTATTCATACCAAACAGTATAGCTTTTTTGTTCAGAATATGCAAGCTATCCCTTGCAAAAAACGCCGTATCCCCGTACAATATGGGGTAGAGCGATCACCCCAAAGGAGGACATATAGCCTTGGATTACAAGCAAGCGGCGAAGGACTTTATCGAGAACGAGAAGCAGTTTCATCTGGGCGTTATCCCCACCGAACAATCCAACCCGCTCACGCGCACCTTGGGCCAGGATATGGCCAGAGGCACTGCCGAGGGCGTGAAGACCATCCTTGCGGCGGACAAGTATATCCCCGAGGTCTCCGCAGGCTGCTTTGAGACAGAAGCGTTCAAACAGATGGTGAGCGACATCCGCCGCGTGATCGACGAGCGTCGCACGGTGCTGTTCTCGTCCGTCGGCGCGTCGGGCCGCATGGCGCTGCAGCTGGATGCGACCTGGCGTCTTTTCTGGACCAGCCTGGTGCAGAAGATGCCGCTGCGCGCGAAGGATTTCCTCGCCATCAGCGAGTGCAGCAACAGCCTGATGACCGGCGGCGACCGCGCGGTCGTGCGCTCGGTGGAGAACTTTGAGGACTACATGACCTTTGGCGCGCAGCAGATCGTCGATGCGGGCGTAGGCCCGGGCGACGTGGTCATCGCGCTGTCAGAGTGCGGGCTGTCCGCCAGCATCAACGGCTCCGCGATTGAGGCGGACAAGCGCGGCTGCACCACTTACTACCTCTACTGCAACCCCAAGGAGATTCTCTGCGAGCATCTGGACCGCACGCGTGCCGTCTTTGAGCGCGAGAACATCATCCATATGCCGCTGTACGTGGGCAACATGGCCGTCTCCGGCTCCACGCGCATGCAGGTGACGACGGTCGAGCTGCTCGTCGCGGGCGCGGCGCTGGAGCTTGCGTCCTGGGCGTGGCTGAAGGACAACCTGACGGCGGAAGAGCGGGCCTCCATTGGTTCGGGCGTGTTGGAACCCGCCGAGTACGCGCGCCAGTTCCAGAGCCTGGTGGATCAGCTGTCCACAGGCGAAGCGCTCGCGGGCATCGTCAAGGCGGTCGAGTTCGAGGCGGACACCTACACCCAAAACGGCCTGATCACCTACGTTACGCACGCGTATTTGCAGGACATCCTCACCGACACCACCGAGCGCCAGCCGACGTTCACGCTGCCGCCGTTCCGCAAGCTGGGCGATGACAAGAGCCCCGTCAGCTGGGCGTACGCGAAGGACCCGCTTTACCCCAGCAGCGTCGCATGGCAGCATATCCTGCGCCGCCCGATCAAGGGCCTGGACTGGACGCGCGAGGATTACATCCGCATGGGCGCGGCGCAGAAGATCGTCGACAATCCCCCGGCCGTCGGCAGCTCGGAGCTTGACTATTACCAGATCGGCTGGGAAGATGACCCGTCCCGCTACGAGCGCCATCCCGCGAAGCTGGTGTGTGTGGACATCGACAACCTGTCCAAGGGTCCCGTGTACAACTGGTACAAGCGGAACCTGCCCAAGTTCGACGGCGGTCTGGTGCTGCACATGGGCGATATCTCCCGCGAGAAGGTGGCCGAAGGCGACATCTGTGTGCCGGTGAAGATGCCGCACACGATCATGGAGCTGATGCCGCACCTGATGGTCAAGCTTGCGTTCAACCTGCTGTCCACCGCGACGATGGCGAAGATGGGCCGCGTCTGGGGCAACTGGATGATCCAGGTGCTGCCGACGAACAAGAAGCTGATCGACCGCTCCACGCGCATCATTGCCGCGCTGGCGGAGATCCCCTACGAACAGGCGTGCGAGGAGTTCTATAAGAGCTATCTGAGCCGCAAACCGGAGGAAGAGTACCGCGAGTCCTATGTGGTGGAGACGCTCCGCCGCCTGGGCGTGGACCCGACCCGTGCTGTTTGACCGCAAAATAGAAGATTGGCAAGCGTGGGCGGACGTGTTTCAGGACGCGTCCGCCTTTGCAAAGCTAGCCGCTGCGATATACGCGCGCGAAGGGCTTGCCCCGCCGGTGTTGAAGGCACTCACGCCAGGCACCAACGCGGTATTCCGCGCGGGTGATACGGTGATCAAGCTGTTTGCGCCGCAGGAATCGGGGTTTGACTCGGCGTGCGACTTTGCGGTGGAGACCGCGATGCTCCGGTATGCGGCGGAAGCGGGGGTCGCGACGGCGGAAGCCCTGGCCTGTGGTGAGGTACGCGATACATATCTGTTCCGGTATCTGATCATGCGCCGTGTGGATGGCATGGAGGCGCGCTTTGTGTTGCCTGGGTATACAGGCGCTGAAAAGGCCCGTTTTGCCTGCGATATGCGGACCATGCTTCATAAGCTAAACCGGCCATGCCCTGGGCTGCTGCCTGAGTTGGACACCCGGGCACGCGCCATCCATAATAAGCGGCTGGACGCATTGCCACCATTGCTCCGGGAAGATTTGCGCACCCGGGCGCGTGCAGCCCGCTGGAATGAGACGGTCATTGTGCATGGGGATATTACCGGAGAGAATGTGCTTATCGGGGCAGACGGTTGCCCGGTGCTGATTGACCATGCGGACGCGTGCGACGCGCCGTGGTTCTACGAACTGCCGCCGCAGGTATTCGAATTGTTCTGCTGTGACCGCGCGCTGGTGCTGCCGTTTCTTTCCGGCGCGCCGCTCGCCGGGTTCATTGGCGCGCTGCTGGATGGGCTGGCACTGCACGACTTTGGCGCGAACATCCTGCGCGATTTCGCAGCGCGCGAAGGGATTTCGCTGGCGGATATCCCGACGCTGGACGCGCTGGGACGCCTGCTGCACAACAAGTGGGAAGGGAATTGCCATGAAGCAACTACGTGAACTTACGCTGGCGGAGAAGATTGGCCAGCTGCTGATGGTGAGCCTGGAGGGGTTTGACCTTGATGCGGAGGCCGACCGCTTTCTGGCTGAGCATCACTTTGGGAGCATCATACACTTTGGCAACAACGTGCGGGAGCGCCAGCAGGCCACGGTATTAAACGCGGCATTGACGTCGCGGCTGACCGAGCGGCTGGGCGTTCCACCGCTGATCGGCATCGACCACGAGGGCGGCCGGGTGATGCGTTTCAAGGAAGGCGTGACGCTGTTCCCGGCGGCGATGGCCGTTGGCGCGGCGGGCGATGAGGACCTCGCGGAGCAGGTTGGCCGCGCGATGGGCGAGGAACTGCGCGCGATGGGGTTCCACATCAACTTTGCACCCGTGCTGGATGTCAACTCCAACGCGGCGAATCCGGTTATCGGTGGCCGCGCCTATGGCGATACGGTCGATGGGGTGTGCCGCTATGGCCTAGCGGTGGCGCGCGGCATGCAGGGTGCGGGGCTGATGGCCTGCGGCAAGCATTTCCCGGGGCATGGCGACACGCACACGGATTCGCATTTCGACCTGCCGACGGTGGATAAATCCGTGGAAGCGCTGGAGGCGATGGAACTGGCACCGTTCGCGGAGGCGATCGCGCAGGGCGTGGAGGCGATGATGACCACGCACATCCTCTACCCGGCGTTCGAGCCGCAGAAGGTTCCGGCGACGATGTCCTCCGCGATCCTGCAAGGTCTGCTGCGGGAGAAGATGGGGTTCACCGGGCTGATTGTCAGCGACGGCATGCATATGAAGGCAATCGCTGCGCATTATGGGGTTGAAGCTGGCTGCGTGGAGGCGATCAAGGCAGGCGTGGACCTGCTGTGCATCGGCACGGCGGGGCCGAACCAGTCGGCATCACAGGCGAGCTGCTTCCGCGCGCTGCTGGAGGCGGCAGAGACAGGCGAAATCCCGATGGCGCGCATTGATGACGCGGTGTCGCGCGTGCTGGCGGCCAAAATGGAGTTTTGCCATCCATATGCGGGCAGCGTGGACTGGGAGGCAAACGCGCTGCTGGCCGAGCAGGTTGCAGATGCGTCGATCACCCGGCTGCGCGGCGAGGGCGGGCCGGTAACGGGGCGGGTACTATGCGCCTCCAGGCCCACGGCGGAGATTCGCTCCGGCGTCAGCCAGGGCGACTGGGTGCTGCGTTCCTTCGCGGATGTGGCGGCGGATGCGCTCGGCGGCATGGTGATACCGCTGGAGGAAGGGATGGACTTTGCCGCGCTGGATGGTTCGGATACCGTTGTGGTCGGCATAAGCCGGGCGGATGAGCCGTTTCTGGAGGGTGAGTTTCTGCGGGAAGCGCTTCGGCGCGGAAAGCGGGCCGTGGCGGTGATCACGGGACTGCCGTACCTATCGAGCCTTTTGCCGGAGGGCTGCGAGGCGATATGCAGCTACAGCGCAGTGATGCCGTCTATTCGCGCGGCGTGCCGTGCACTGCGCGGGGAGATTCCTGCGGCAGGCAAGCTGCCGGTGCGGGTGGGGTGATCAGGTGGAGGGGAACCATTCATCTGTGTGAGCATGCAACACGCGAGTGAGTTGCCTGAGCGTGTGCGCCACAAGGTCACCGGCAGAGGGTATGGCAAACGGGTCAAAGTCGCCAAGAATAAGCATATCTAGTGTAACGTCCAGGATGTTGGCGATCCTAACATATGTTTCAAGGCTAGGAATACGGGTGCCACGCTCAATGTGGCCAAGAAACGAGGTGGATTTTCCAATCCACCTCGCGAGTTCGGCTTGCGTCCAACGCCGTCTTTTCCGCAACGCTCTAATGCGGAAGCCAATTGCTTTGTAGTCCATTTGTTTATACACCTTTCAAAAGCAAGTAATAGTATTGTAGGATATTTTAAGAGCTTTGTAAAGGCTATAATTGGCTTTTTGAGTATATGCATGGCTATGGCATTCCCCGTGTATGATAAAAGAAAAAATGGGGTTGCGGTTCATGAAACCAATGTTCAAAGATGAATATATAAAAGCAGGCATCCGGATCGCCACCATCCGCAGGGCACGTGGTATGAGCCAGCAGGATGTGGCGGACTGCATCGAGGTGGAGGCCTACTATGTTAGCAAGAGCGAGCGCGCTGCCGTCGGCATGACCCTAGACATGCTTTTCGCGATTGCCGCTCCGCTGGGTGTACCGGCATACGAGCTGCTGGATTTTCGTGAGCTGGAGCGATTCACCCAATAGCCTCTTCGATATATATCAAGAAAAAAAGACAGGACTGAGGCGAATGAAAGCAACGTACAGGGATGAGTACATCAAAATAGGCATCCGGATTGCCACCATCCGCAGGGCGCGCGATATGAGCCAGCAGGAAGTGGCAGATTGTATTGAGGTGGAAGCCCATTACATCAGCAAGATAGAGCGTGCGGCTGTCGGCATAAGCATCGATAAGCTTTTCGCGATTGCAGAAGCACTTGATGTGCCCGCCTACGAACTGCTGGACTTTCGTGACCTGGAACGATTCACAAAATGATATAGGCCAAAACAAGCTACCGCCGCGCGGGTTACCCCACGCGGCGGCTTTGTCAGGAGCCTCTTGTTATTCGTAGAGATGGTATTGCTTCGCGCGCTCGGTGAAGGCAAGCACACCGGGGCGGTGCTTTTCAATCAGCGCGGCGGCGGAGAGGCCATTCCGGTACTCGTCCGTGCCCAGCAGCCTGTCGATGGCATACTTGCCGCTCCACTCGCGGTACGTCAGCTTGTCCGGGTACATCTCACGGATCGTATCCAGCAGGTACATCGCGCCATTAAACGGTTCCATGGTTTCCCGGTCGGTGATGTGCATCTGCACGCCGTAGCATAGCTCCTTTTCGTACTTGGAGAACGTAGGTACAAAGCTGGTCGCGCGGAACCACACGCCCGGTACCGGGATTTCCTTCATGCACGCCTCCAGCTTGTCCGCGTCGATCCACGGCGCGCCGATCAGCTCAAACGGCAGCGTGGTGCCGCGGCCCTCTGATACGTTGACGCCCTCGAACACGCAGGTGCCGATATAGCACATCGCGGCGTGCAGCGTGGGGCAGTTGGGCGACGGCGCGACCCATGGCGTATCGGTATCGTCCAGGAATAGCGACCGCTTGTACCCCTCCATCTTCACGATGGTCAGGTCAAGGTCGAGCTTCAGGTAGTCCTTTGCGTAGAGGGCATATTCGCCCATCGTGAAACCATGCCTTGAGGGCATCTCGTAATGACCGACGAATGACGAGAACCGATTGTCCAGGATGGTGCCTTCCGTGCGCACCGCGCCGATGGGGTTCAGCCGGTCCAGCACGATGACGGGCTTCCCGGCCTTCGCGCACTCCTCCATCGCGTAGGACAGCGAGTACAGGTAGGTGTAGAAGCGCACGCCCACATCCTGCATGTCGAACACGAACACATCGAACGCATCCAGCATTTCCGCGGATAGCCGGTGCGAGCCCTGGTAGACGCTGTAGACGGTCACGCCGGTCTTGGGGTCCTGGTAGGTTTCTACTGAATCGCCCGCCTGCGCATCGCCGCGGATACCGTGTTCGCAGGCGAACAGGGCGGTCAGGTTGTAGCGCGCGTGCACAACGTCGATTGCGCTGACAAAATCGTGCGTGATGCCGCACGGGTTGGTCATGAGGCCTATGCGCTTCCCTTTGAGCTTGTCATCAACTGTCTCAATCCGGTCCAGTCCACACCATACCCTTGTCTTCATCGGCTCCATCCTTTCCGTATTCCCGGCCCTATTGTTCAGCGCATTTTTTACGTATGCAAAGGGTAGAATTCATCGCGCCCTGGCAACGTCCAAAGTGCTCATATTATAGTAACCAGTATAGGATGTTGCGTATAATAAGTCAAATACTAATTCTGATAAAGAGTGGGTTTTACACGAACTAGTTCTTGACAGGGTTTTCCTGTTATGCTACGGTGAGGGCATCTCACGCTGCCGAGAATCTATGCGGGAGCGTATATCTTACTATTTATATGGCGAGTGGAAGGATGGTTGAGAATGAAGCACAAGGTACTAAACGGCATCGATAGGCCAGACGAAATGGACAAGCTTCTGCGCGGTGCGCGCATCGGTCTGGTGACCGGCGGTGCGGCCGTGGATCGGGACCTCCGCATGGCAGTGGATGTGCTCACCGAGCGGTACACCGTCACCCGGCTGTACAGCACCATCCTTGGCGTTCGAGATGAATACGTATGGGGCGAGGAGACGTTTGAGTATGTTGACGTGCCGACCGGACTGACCGCGCACAGCATTTTTCATCGCAACCGCATCGCGCCGGACGAAGCGCTGACCCGCAATGTTGACGTGATTGTCTTCGACATCAAAGAGGCGGGCGTGCGCTACTACGAATATCTGGCGATTGCCGCGAACGTGATGCGGGCCTGCGCGGCGCTAAAGAAGCCGTTTGTGGTGTTGGACCGTCCCGCGCCGATTGGCGGCGAGCGCGTGGAAGGCACCGTCTGCCCACCTACGATGCACACGATCGTAGGGGACTTTGAACTGGCGACGCGCACCGCGCTGACGATGGGTGAGTTTTGCGGGTATGTAAACGGCGAGTTCGGCATCGGCTGTGACCTGCATGTGGTAGAAGCGCTGGGCTGGGAGCGGCACATGCATCACGATGACACCGATCTGCCGTGGGTGCTGCCCTCGCCGAGCCTGCCCTCGGTGGACGCAAACCTTGCATATGTAGGCATGTGTGTGTTTGAGGGTATCGGCTCGGTGAGCGAGGGGCGCGGCACATCGTTGCCGTTCCAGCTGATCGGCGCGCCATGGATGGATGGCGCGGAAATCGTTCGCCGGATGCGGGCGCGCGGCCTACCCGGCGTACGGTTCGGCCAGCGGTTCTTTAAACCCACCGCCAGCAAGCATGCGGGCTGCGTCTGCAACGGCATCCAGATGGACATTGTGGATCGGGGTGAGTTTGAGTCGTTCCGCACCGCGCTTGCACTGCTGGATGAAATCCGGGCGGTGCATGGCGAGCTGGTTACCTACCGCGACTGCAGCGCGGGGCACGATGTCAAGGAGCCGCAGTCCGCGCCGGAGTTTGAGCTGTACATTGACAAGCTGCTGGCCACAACCGATTACACCGCCGGCGGGCTAGACGGCGATGCGCTGGTTGCGGCGTATGCCCCGGCGCGTGCCGCCTATGCCGCGCGCAAGGCCAAGTACCACCGCTATGCATAAAGGAGAATGCCCAATGCCACAGACTGTACGCGTGCCAAGCGAAATAGCAATCGTGCTGCCGCCGGATGCGCCCGCGCCGGAGCGCTTCGCCGCGGAGGAACTGGCGGCGCACCTGCTGGAAGCTGGTGGCGTGGTGGCTGCGGCGAACACAGCCCCAAGCGGGTTCTGCGTTTATTTGGGTGGCGCATGTCCCGAAGGGTTTTTAGAAGGCCTGCCGGACGAGGGGTTTCGGTATGCGGTGGATGAACGGGGAATCACCATCGGCGGCATGGGGCCGCGCGGCACGGTGTATGGCGTTTACGCGTTTCTGGAGGATTTGGTTGGTTATCGCTGGTATACATCGACTGTGCGGCGCGTGCCTGCCTGGGACCGCACGCTGCCCATGGCCGATGTCCGCCGCTCGCCCGCGTTTGCATACCGTGAGCCGTATTGGCGGGACGCTACCGACGGCGCATTCGCGCTGCGCCTCGGGCTTAACGGCTCGCGCACCCGCATCTCGGACGAGCATGGCGGCCGTGTGCGGTTCCACCGGTTCAGCCACACGTTTGAAGAGTTGGTACCACCGGATGTGTATTTCGATGAGCACCCGGAGTATTTTTCGCTGGTGAACGGTGAGCGCCTGCGTGTGCGCAGCCAGCTGTGCCTGACCAACCCGGATGTGCTGCGCATAGCGACCGAGGGCGTTCGCTGCTGGATACGCGAAAACCCGGACTGCAACATCTTTTCCGTTGCGCAGAACGATTGGTACCATAACTGCACCTGTCCCGCTTGCGCCGCGCTGGATGAGCACGAGGGCAGTTCGGCGGGCAGCATGCTCCATTTCGTCAACGCCATCGTGGATGCCATTGCCGAGGAAGCGCCCGATGTGCTGCTGCATACGTTTGCCTACATCTACACGCGCAAAGCGCCGCGCTACGTTCGCCCGCGCAAAAACATCATTGTGCGGCTATGCAGCATCGAGTGCTGTTTCTCTCACCCCATTGCCACCTGCACGCACGCGGTGAAGGCAATCGATGTGCAGGACGGCACCACCTCCGGCCCGTTCAGCGCGCATGATACGTCGCTGTTCCTGCGCGACCTGCGGGATTGGTCCGCCATCTGCGACAACCTGCACATCTGGGATTATACCGTCGACTTCGCGAATTACCCACAGCCGTATCCGAACATACAAGTATTGCAGCCCAACCTGCAACTGTTCCGCGACCACGGTGTGCGCGGTGTGCTGGAACAGGGCAACTTCTCGCCCGGTTCCGCGTCGGCATTTGCGGGGCTGAAGGTGTACCTGCTGGGCAAGCTGCTCTGGGACCCGGATATGGATACTGGTGCATTGATAAGCGACTTCCTGGACGGCGTGTTCGGTCCGGCCGCGCCGTACCTGGCGCAGTATCTGGAGATGATGGAAGCTGCCGCGCGGACCTGCCATATGGGACTATATGACATGCCAAACGCTCCCTACTTCACCGACGAGTTGCTGGACCGCGCTGACGCGCTGTTTGGCGAGGCACTGGCCGCATGCGCGGGGGAGGGTGATACGCTGGCGCGTGTGGAACTGGAATACCTGAGCGTACGCTATGTACGGCTTGCGCGCCTGCCGCTGGATACGCCCGGCCGCGATGCGCTCCTTGATGAGCTGCACCGCGACCTGAAGCGCCTGGACGTCACCGAGGTGTTTGAGCGAAAGGAACTGGCCGCGTCCATCGAATGCCTGAAAAGGAGCCGGTACGGCCTGGACCGCACCGGCGTGCCGTATATTGATTACCGGATGTGACCGGCGGCGACGAGCGCCATCACCCCATATGCCGGCAGGTCCACCCTGCCGGTGTACGTTTCTTCGCTTAGCAGGTCGGTCATCGGCGCATGCAGTGTCAGCGGTTCCGGGGCACGCTGGTAGTTTAGCACGATGAAAATCTTGCACCCGTCGTCCTTTTCGCGCACGGCCAGCTCAATGCCCGGTGAAAGCTCCAGCAGCCCGCCATAAGGCTCGGCATGGCCCAGCCTCTGCAAGAACGCCGTCGCCGCCGCTTCGTTGAACGCCGCGCCGAAGTAGAACGCACGACCCTCACCGACGGTGCGGGAGATCATCGCGGCCTCGCCCCGGTAGTAGTTGGCCGCATAGGTGGCATCGATTTGCGCATCCGGCTCGCACGGCTCCAGCACATCGTTGAACGTACAGGCATCCACGCGCGCGCCATCCCAGTCCACCATGCCCGCCTCGTCATACGGCCCGATGAACGTATAATCTTTCACGCGTGCGCCGCACAGTTCCCCCGCGAAGCCCGCCAACGGGCGCATGGGGCAGCGACCGTATTGGTCCTTGTACCCGCTGCGCGCGCCGAACACCAGCGTTCCACCGCCGTGCACATACGCCGCCAGCTTATCCGCCGTCTCCTTTTCCAGAATCGTGGCATGCGGATACACGAGCAGCCCATAGGCGAACAGATCCTTCACCGTGGTGCGCTCATCGATATACAGATAGTCCATCGGCGTGTGCGTATGTTGGCATGCGCGGAACCAGCCGTTCATGCTCGTTTCGTGTACGCGCCGATGCCACACGTCAAACTCGGCATCCCATTCGTTCGCGTAGTCGCGCACATAGGCCACCCGCGCCGCGAACTGACTGCCCGCCAGCGGCGCGAGGCGCTCGAAGTCCTGGTTGATCTGGCCCAGCTCGGCAAGGCGCCTGTTGGGCGCGTTGTCGTAGTCCAGGATGCCGTGCCAGTATATCTCCGTGCCAACCGGGGCGGTCCGCCAGCGGAAGTAGCTGACGAAGTCCGCGCCATGGGCGACGCTCTGCATTGTCCACAGCCGCATCTGCCCAGGGCGAGGCATGGGGGCCTCCATGCGGCCCGTCCAGCCGTTCGCACCGGACTGCTGCTCCATGATGCCGAAGCGCTGCGACACGGCGCGGGTCGCCATCAGGTTGCGGCTCCATTTGCGGTCCTTAATATCATCGGTGTCGGCGGGGTTCTGGTTCATGTCCAGCGCGAAATTCGGGTAGCTGTCGTAGCAGAGAAAATCCAGCGCGCCGTCCATTAGCTCCTTATAATTAAGGTGGGGGAAGATGCCGTTGGTGGTGATGAACCCATCGCCGATGTACGGCCTTAGCGTATCGCATTGCAGCGTGCAGTAGCGCACGGCGCTCCAGGAGATGAATCGTTTTTCCTCCAGCAGCAGATGCGGGTTATACTGACCGCCGGTAGTGGGTCTGCGCAGGTGAAGCTCCGACCAGTCGCTGTACTGCTGGCTCCACACGACCGTGCCCATCTTTTCGTTTAGGTTTTCCAGCGTCCCGTACTTGTCCTTCAAGTAACAGCGGAACGCCTGATGGTCGGCCTCGGCGTAGAACTCCGCGATTTCGCAGTTCAGTTCGTTGTCAATCTGCCAGCCGATGATCGCCGGATGCGCGCCGTAGTGCTCGCCCATTGCCCGCACGATATCCACGGTGAACCTGCGGTACACGTCGGAATTGTAGTTGTAGTGCCGACGAAGGCCGTGCCGGTATAGCGTGCCGGATACATCCGCATTGAGCACCTCGGGGTATTTTTCGGTCAGCCAGGCAGGCGGCGTCGCGGTGGGCGTGCCGAAGATAATCTGCATTTTCTGCCGTCCAGCAAGTGCCAGGAACCTGTCGAACAGATCAAACTCATATTTCCCTTCACTTGGCTCAAAAAGGCTCCACGCAAACTCGGCAACCCGCACGACCTCGATGCCGTGCGCCTTCATGCGCGTAAGGTCATCATCCCAGAGGGCTTCCGGCCAGTGTTCCGGGTAATAGCACACGCCAAGCGTCAGTTTCTTTCCGTCCATCATATCGCGTTTCCTCCTAGTATAATAATGTCGATCTCCCCGACCCGAGAGTCGGAAGCAGATCATGTGTTGTCAAGGGAAGGGTGGAGATTTTGGCGGCAATCCGGATGCCGTCAAAATACAACCCGACCTTGACAAAGAAGCCAAA
>JAVBQK010000070.1:0-3867 GCA_031549105.1 Eubacteriales bacterium | reverse complement strand
AGGTGTCGCAGTGGTATACGGATTATCATGCGCTGCTGGCCGAGGTGGATGCGGTGCATAACTGCACGCCCAATGCTTATCATGACCGGATTAACCGCGCGGTGATCGACGCGGGCAAGCACATCTACGCCGAAAAGCCGCTCTCGGATACCGCCGCGGACGCATATGAAGTATGGAAGCGCGCTGAACGGGCAGGGGTTCTGCATGGGCTGAACCATCAGTATCGCATGAACCCGGCGGTGCAGGAAATGCGCGCGCGGGTGCAGCGGGGCGATATGGGGCGCGTGTTCCTGGCCAGCGGCCGCTACCACCAGCAGAGCGGGTTATACGAAACCGACTATGGCTGGCGCATGACCGAGGGCGGCATGAGCTGTGGCCTGTCGGACATCGGCACGCACTGGGTGGATACCGCTCGCTGTGTTCTGGGCCGGAAGATCGAGCGGGTCTTTGCCACCGTGCAAACGATTCATCCGGTGCGCACCAAGCCGGATGGCGAGCGCATCGACGTGCATACCGATGACCTCAGCACGGTGCTGATGACCTTCGAGGGCGGCGCGCAAGGCGTGCTGACCGTATCCAAGGTGAGCGCGGGCCATCAGAACGATCTGGTGCTGGCCGTCGACGGGCAAAACTACAGCATGCGCTGGGCGCAGGAAGAGTCAAACCACCTGCACTTCGGCTACAAAAACGCACCCAACGCCGACCTGCTCATCGCCCCGTCGTTGGTCGATCCGTCCGTGCGCGATCTGGTAACGCTGCCCGGCGGCCATCCGTTGGGCTTCAACGACGCGCTGGTGTTTGCCATGCGCGACTTCTACCGCGCCGCACGCGGCGAAATCGCCCAGTCCGCAATGCGCTGCGCCACCTTTGAGGACGGCTTTGAGGGCATGGCGTTCGTTGAGGCGGCGGTGAAGAGCAGCCAGGCGGGGCAGTGGGTGACGTTGGAACGGTGAGGGAAGGGCGAGGGGACCCCAGGGGGACGCTGTCCCCCTGGACCCCCTGCCAAAGGGCATTGCCCTTTGGAAACCCAATGCTGCTCACGCAGGGGTTAGCATTTGTGTCCTTGAGCTACCGGCACTGCCCTCTTCCTTGATAAAAGTCCCGAAATATGATATCTTAGCAGTACTTCTGCGGGTACCGCAATGCTACCAGCAATACGCAAAGTGCAGCAAAAGGAGTCCCATGTCGCAACAGGAGCATCGGACGCGCCGCAGCCGGAGCATCGCTGCCTATATTGTCGCGGCGACATGCGCCCTCTATATTTTAGCTACCTGTGTCATTGCCGTCATCAGCTATGGCATGTATAAAGATGCCTTTACCAGCTACAGCAGCGATCTGTGCCTTGGCAATAACGCACTGGCTGCATTCATCATCGACGGGGATCAGGTGGAGCGTTTTCGTGATAGCCTGACGATCGACGCGGAGTATGAGGCGTTCTCCGACATGCTGGACCGCCTTCGCCAACACCTCAACGCCACCTATTTCTACATCCTGACCGACACCGGCGTGCCCGACATGTTTACCTATATTTATGATGCAACGCATGCGGAGGACCATCCGGGCGTGCATTTTGCGCTGGGCGAGGTGGAGAGCAAGGACGAGTACGAGGGCGCCGATGCGGTGCTGCAGACCGGTGAGGGTTTTACCGAAGCGCTATACTACAACGATTATTACGGCGAGCTGTACTACGCCTACTCCCCCATCTTCAACTCTGCGGGCGAGGTGGTGGCGTTCGTTGGCACCGATATTGACACAGCCACGCTGAAAGAGCAGCTTGGCAGCTACCGCACGGTCATCACAGTGGTCGTCATGGGGGCATCGGCGCTTTTTGCGCTGGTGTGTTGGTTTATTCTACGCCGCATCCTGACGGTGCCTCTGCGCAACATTACGGATAATGCCGCGCGCATTGCGCAGGGCGACTTGCAGCTGCACATTTCAGAGAAGGTCACCCGGCGAAACGACGAGATCGGTCGGATGGCCGGCGAGTTCCGGCAGATGGCATCGAGCATGGTGGGGCTGATAGCGGATATCGAGCGCATCATGCTGGCCGTGCGCAACGGCTTCCTCCGCGCGCGGATCGATTTGCAGTGGTATCGGGGCGATTATTACCGAATCGTCGATGGCGTTAACAGCACGCTGGAGGTAGTCTGCCAGCACTTTGACGCAGTGCCCGACGCAGTAGGCCTCTTCAGCCTGAACCAGCGGGTGCGCTACGGCAATGCCGCGATGAAAAAGTTTGTCACCCTGCACGGCTTTGACCTTCAGAAAGAGACCTTCCTCCCGCTGGTCTTCTCCGAAGGACGGGAGCCGGTGCTGGAAAGCGGCGCGGCGCAGGTATTCCGCGCGACAGGCGACACGGTATTCCGCAAGGAAATCGCGCTGCCCGTTGGCGACGACGGCCAAATGATGAACTACGCGCTGACGCTGCTGCCCATCCGCAGCGCAGAGGAGCAGAACACGTGCGTCATGCTGATGCTCAGCGACATCACCACGGTCACCAAGGCCAAGGACACCGCCATTTCCGCCAGCCGCGCCAAGGGTGATTTCCTCTCACGCATGAGCCATGAAATCCGCACGCCGCTCAACGCGATCATCGGCCTGTCCGAAATTGCCAAGGACGCCAGCGATGTGGAGAAGATCAAGAGCTGCCTGCACAAGATCGAAAGCTCCTCCACCCACTTGCTGGGCATCATCAACGACATATTGGATTTCTCCAAGATTGAGGCGGGCAAACTGCAGCTGGACGAAGCGCTGTTCTCGCTGGCGGAGGATATGGAGTTCATCCTGACGATGATGACGCCGCGCGCGAAGGAGCGGAACATCACGCTGAAGTTCCAGCACGTTGGCGTCACGCACGACGGCATTGTTTCCGACTCGCTCCGGCTCAACCAGGTGCTGATCAACCTGCTGACCAACGCCGTCAAGTTCTCCTACACCGGCGGTACGGTGGACCTGATCGCCGAGGAGATCGGGCATGAGGATGGCGTGAGTACCTATCGTTTTACGGTGCGCGATCAGGGCATCGGCATGAGCGAAAAGCAAGTGGGCCGCCTATTCCAGCCGTTTGAGCAGACCGATGCGAGCATTGCTACGCAATACGGCGGCACGGGTCTGGGGCTTGCGATTTCCAAGAATATTGTGGAGATGATGGGCGGCACGATCGTCTGTCAGAGCGAACTGAACAAGGGCAGCACGTTTAGCTTCACCATCAGTGCGCATGCGGAGGAAAAGGTGCTGGCCGCATCGCCGGCCGAAACACAGGACACGGACTCCGAGACGGTTGACTTCACCGGCAGGCGCGCGCTGATCGTCGATGACATTGAGATCAACCGCGAAATCCTGCTGGAACTGCTGGACTACACAGGCCTCATGATGGACACCGCAGTGGACGGCCATCAGGCCGTGATGCAGTTCACCGCCTCCGCCCCGGGCACCTATGATGTAATCCTGATGGATATGCAAATGCCCGTGATGGACGGCTGTGCCGCCACGCAGGCCATCCGCGCGCTGAACCGCCCGGATGCCGCCAGCGTGAAGATCATCGCGATGACGGCCAACGTAATGCAGGAAGACGTGCAGCGCGCGCTGGCCTCCGGTATGAACGGCCACCTAGGCAAGCCCATTGATGTGCACAAGCTGATACGGACGCTAGGGGAGACGTTCGCGGAGGGACGGGGGTAAACGAAAAGAGACGTGGGGGGGGGCGGGGAAACGCAAGGGGCCGCTGTCCCCTTGACCCCTGCCAGGGGGCGAGCCTCCTGGACCTCCAATGTTTCGCCACGCGGCGGGGTGGTTTCATCATCAATGTAGCCGTGCCGCCGTGAGGGGGAAGGGGGGGGTTGCACAGGGGAAGGCCCTGTGGGTAGG
>JAVBQK010000083.1:0-41960 GCA_031549105.1 Eubacteriales bacterium | reverse complement strand
TGTCCCCCTGGACCCCCTACCAAAGGGCCTTGCCCTTTGGAAACCCAACATTTCGCCTGCGGGCGGGCAAGCTTTCATCAAGAAGAAGCAAATTGCAGAAAAAGAAAACCCAACCCGCCCGCAGGCGAAATGCCGGAGGTCCAGGAGGCTGGCCTCCTGGCAGGGGTCCAGGGGACAGAGTCCCCTGGCGTTTCCCCTCACTTCTCAATCATCAGCACATTCCGCCGCGTCACATACAGGGTGACCTCTTCCCCAATCCGCAGCGCCCGCATGTCGTGGTTTACGCACTCCACGTTCAGCGTCACATCTTTGCATAGCAGTTGGTAGCGCATCACGCTGCCCAGCATGGAGCTGCGCATTACCTTGGCGGTGAAGGGCAGGCTTTCTTCGCCCGGCTCAAAGTCGATCGCTTCCGGACGGATCGCGACGACCTTTGCTTTGCCCAGGTCGCGGCCGAACACGCGCGCGGCTTCCTCGGGCGTCAGTACGTTGTAATGGCCGATGAAACGGGCGACGAAATCCGTTTCCGGGCGCTTGTAGATTTCCTCAGGTGTGCCCTGCTGTTCGATGATGCCGTCGTGCATCACGCATACGCGGTCGGAGATGGACATCGCCTCTTCCTGGTCGTGTGTGACGAAGATGGCCGTCATGTGCATATCCTGCTGGATTTCGCGGATTTGTACGCGCAGGCTCTGGCGGATCTGGGCATCCAGCGCGGAGAGTGGCTCGTCCAACAGCAGCACTTTGGGCTCCATGATCAGCGCCCGGGCTAGGGCTACACGCTGCTGCTGCCCACCGCTGAGCTGGCTGGGGCGGTGGTTTTCCTTGCCGGAGAGGCCTACCAGCTCCAGCATCTGTGACACCTTCTTGCGCACCTCGTCCTTGGGGTGCTTCTGGATGTCCAGCCCGAACGACACGTTTTTCGCGGCGGTGAGGTTGGGAAACAGCGCGTAGCTCTGGAACACCATACCCACTTGGCGACGGCGGACATCCACGTTCGTCACGTCCTTGCCGTCGATCCAGATACTGCCGGAATCCAGGTCGTTCAGGCCCGCGACCGCGCGCAGCAGCGTCGATTTGCCGCAACCGGAAGGCCCCAGCAGCGTGACGAGTTCGCCCTGTCCCACGTCCAGGTTGATGTGCTTGAGCACTACATTGTCGCCAAAGCTCTTGACCACATCCCGAATTTCGATATAGGAACGCATCGGTATCCCCTCCGTCATGCCGCTTTCTTTTCCTTTTTGCCGCCCGTCAGCTTCATCAGGATCGCACTGATGACGGCCAGGATGAACACATAAATAATCACGATGGCGCTGGACAAGTGCCCGGTTTGCTTCATCACCAGATAGAGGTAAATCTGCACTGTCTCAAACGTGCCGCCGACCACGAGGTTTGCGATGACGAACTCGCCAAAGAGGGTGGAGAAGCTCAGCAGCGTGCTGACGAGGATACCCGGCGCGATGTTCGGCACGATGACGCGCAGGAACGTCGTCCAGGTGGACGCGCCAAGCACACGCGCCGCCTCGGTGATGGGCACGATATCGATTGCATGCATCGCGTTGTTGATGCCTGAATAGATCAGCGGCAGGATCAGCACGAAATACGCGCCCGTGAGCACGCCGACCATGGGGATGCTTGTGCCGCCGTAGGTGCTCAGCAGCGCCGTGGCATTGATGACGCCGGGAATGGCGTAGGGCATCAGCGTCAGCGCCTTCATGAGGCGTTCGAGCTTCGGCGTGAAGGCGGCAATGGCAAAGGTGAGCGGCGTCATTACCAGGATGGCCAGCGCCACGGCCACCGCGCTGACGCCAACGCTGCGGCCGATCGCCGACCAGAACCGGGTGGACGTGAACATATCATGGTAAAACTTGAGCGTGTACCCCTCCGGCAGCACGGTATTGGACCAGTTAGTCGCCAGCGAGTACAGCCCGGTAATCACAAACGGCAGGAACAGATAGACCATCAGGATGATGACAATCGTACGGGGACCGGCCTTGCCCTTCTTCTTCACGACTTCATCCCCCTTCTGTCCGCCATGCGCGATGCCCAGTCGCTCAGCAGCATCGTCAGGATCAGGATGAACGCGAGGCTGATCGCTAGCGCGCTGCCTAGCTCCGGTTTAGTTCGCACGTCGCCGCTCATCAGCGCGCTGATGCGGATCGGGACGATGTTATAGCTGGAGGAGACGATGTAATATGCCGTTGCGTACGCGCCCATCGCATTGGCAAAGAGCACGGTGAAGGTGGACAGAACGCTCGGCAGGATCGCGGGCACGCCGATGCGCAGCCAGAACTGCATCGTGGACGCGCCGAGCGTGGACGCCGCTTCCTTCCAGTCCGCGCGGATACCGCGGTAGATGGGGTAGAGCAGCATGATGCCCAGCGGCACCTGAAAATACGTATACGCAAAAACAAGGCCTTGCGACGAGTAAATCGTGAAGGTCTTGGAAAGATCAAAGCCCATCATTTTGGAGAGCGTAATGAACATACCGGAGTTGCCCAGCATCAGCGTCAGCGCGAACGCCAGCGGGAGTCCAGCGAAGTTGCTCGTCATGTTGACGACGACCAGCAGATTGCCCTGCGCGCGCTCGCTGCCAAACTTGGTGATCGCGTAGGAGCAAAACAGCGCAATGATCATGCCGTAGACGCTGGAGAGCACCGACAGCGTGATGGAGTTCTGAAAGCTGACGCGGTACAGCTTTTTGTTAAAGACTTCAAGATAATTCTCAAAGGAAAAGCCGCCTCCGCCCGGCGCGGTCAGCGATGTGCTGACGAGCGAAACCACGGGCACCGCCATAAAGGCGGCGAGCAGCAATAAAAAAATGGTCATTGACGAGAGGTAGAATCCATTGATGCGGCGCTTTCGCTTCATGGGAAAGCCTCCTTAGAAAGCCCTCTTTCCGTACGGAAAGGAAGAAGGAGCGCGGGGGAGTTTTCCCCCGGCTCCTTTGGCAGAACCAACCTTAGTGCATGTATACCGAAACTTCCTCGGCCCACAGCGTGGGCAGCTCCGCCACGGTGGCATCCCACACGGACAGATCGGGGATCTTGTAGGTGTTGGCATACAGCGCGTTGTCCAGCACGCGGGCAGCGGCTTCTTCGCTCAGCACGAAATCTTCGCGGATGGGCTTGGCATAGCCGAGCGCCAGGAAGTTCTGGCCGGCGTCGCTGAGGATCACTTCGCGCGCGAGCATCGCCGCGTAGGGGTTGTTGGCATACTTGTTGATGACGCTGGCGTAGCCGGAGGTCACTGCGCCATCGGACGGGATGGTGACATCAAAGCGGGCGGCGTCGATCTGATCGCGATAGCCCAGCGCGTTGAAGTCCCAGACGATCGCGACGTCGATTTCGCCAGTTTCAAGGTTGGATACAAGGGGATCGGAGGTGTTCAGGCGTCCCTGCTCAGCTAGCTTGGCAAACGCCTCAAGCGCCGGGGTCAGGTCGGACTCATCGCCACCTAGCGCCAGGTTGCACGCCAGTACGCCGTAGTACGCCTGCGCGGCCTTTTCCACGTCGCCGATGCAGACCCTATAGTCGCTTTCGAGCAACTCCTTCCAGGAAGTAGGTACTTTCTCGACGTTCTGCAGATCTGCGATGAACGCGGTGGTGCAGGTGTATGCCTCAATCCACAGGCCGTTTTCTTCCTTCGCCCAGTCAGGGATGGAATCCCAGTAGCTAGTCTTGAAGGGCAGCACGAGATCCTTCTCGATGGCCACGGCGGTCATCGCCAGGCCGATATCGCCGATGTCCGCATTGGCCTTGCCCTGGAGGGCGAACTGCGCGAGTTCCTCGGCTGAGGACATGTCGGTATCGGAGGTCTTGATGCCCAGGTCGCGGATGAACGCCCACAGGTCTTTCCAGTTAGCCCACTCATCCGGCATGCCAACGGAGTACACCTGGCCCTCGGCCTTCGCCGCGGTTACCAGCTCGTCATAGGTCATGGCGGCGGCCTTCTCGGCGGCCTCCAGGTTGGACGCGGCGTCGGCCAGCGCGAGGGTCGCGCTCAGGCACAGGATCAGGCAGAGGAACAGCGATAGGAATTTCTTCATCGATTCACCCTCCTTGTATTCGATTGGTCGCAGATGGCGTGAAAGTACACGCCTCTTGTTAGTATTATTGTATGGATTCATGGTTTTGTCAAGCAATACGAATAGTTTTTACAGGGGGTTGACAAAGGGGGCTGCACCCAAGAGTTATAGAGGAATGAACCCCGCGCATTGAAAAACCCTGCCCCCTGTGGTATCATATTTTGCATGAAAATACAGGAACTTATCGAAAGCATCGGCCCGCTGAACGCATCCGCGATGACCCAGGCACGTGCGCGCCTGGATAGCTTGGCCAAACCGCTGGGCAGCCTGGGCGAACTGGAAACATATGCCATCCGGCTGGCGGGGATCACGGGGCAAACGCCGCCCGATCTATCCCGCCGGGCCGTTTTGGTGTTTGCCGCCGACCATGGAGTCTGTGCGGAAGGAATCGGTTCCGCGCCGCAGTCGGTGACGACATCGCAAACCATCAACTTTGTGCGCGGGATAACGGGCGTCGCTGTCCTGGCGTGCGCGTTCGGCGCGGAGCTGATCGTCGCGGATGTGGGCGTGAACGCGCCTGTCACATATCCCGGTGTGCGCGATCTGCGCGTGCGCGCGGGCACAGGCAACATTCGCATCGAAGACGCGATGACGCGCGCGGAGGCTGAAGAAGCGCTGCTCAGCGGCGCACGGCTTGCGCGGGAGGCTGTGGAATCCGGCTATGGCCTGCTGGGCGTAGGGGAGATGGGCATCGGCAACACGACGGCCAGCGCGGCGGTGCTTGCGGCGCTGACGGGACGTCCTTCGGGCGACCTGACAGGCGCGGGTGGCGGCATCGGCGACCGCAGGCTTGAGATCAAGCGCCAGGTGATCCGCGAAGCGCTTGAGCGCGCGAACGCAGACCCTGCGGATGTCCTGGGCGTCCTTGCGGGGCTTGGCGGGCTGGAAATCTGCGCGATGGCAGGTGCATACCTGGGGGCGGCTTCGATGCGGGTGCCGGTGGTGGTGGATGGGTTCATCGGCTGCGTCGCGGCGCTGGCGGCGGTGCGGATTGCGCCGACCGTGCGCCCGTATCTGTTTGCATCGCACCTGTCGGAGGAGCCGGGCGCGAAGGTCGCACTGGAGGCGCTGGGCATTACCGCGCCGCTCAGGCTCAACATGCGGCTGGGCGAAGGCAGCGGCTGTCCGCTTTTGTTCGCGATGCTGGACGCCGCGTGCGCGGTATACCGCGATATGGCGACGTTCGCCGAGGCGGAGATCAACAACGACTACTTGGAGGAGATTAAGCGATGAGCTGCGTGCAGGTGTATACCGGCGACGGCAAGGGCAAGACGACGGCGTCACTGGGGCTGTTGGTGCGGGCAGTCGGCGCGGGGCTGCGCGTGCGGGTGTTCCAGTTTCTCAAGTGCGGCGATTACAGCGAGATTGAGACGCTGCGCGCGCGCTTCCCGGAGGTGGAAGTGACGCAGCTGGGCAGTGGAAAGTTTATCAATCCGCAGTGCATCCCGCAGGATGAGCTGGACCGCGCGGCAAACGGCCTTGTCGCCGCGAGGGAGGCGTTGGCCTCGGGCGCGTACGATCTGGTGATTCTGGATGAAGCCAACGGCGCGATGTCAATGGGATTGCTTCCAGTAGAAGCTGCGCTGGACGCCCTTCGCTCGCGGAATGACCGCACGGAGGTGGTGCTCACCGGGCGTGGCGCGCCGCAGGCGATCATCGACGAAGCCGACCTGTGCACCGAGATGCGCCTGATCAAGCACTACTACAATGCTGGCGTGCCTGCGCGCAAGGGCATTGAGTCGTGAGGATTCTCATTTCCGGCGGTTGCAAGAACGGCAAGTCCACGCTGGCGCAAGGCCTTGCGATGGCGCAGGGCGAGCGGCGTATTTACATCGCCACGATGCGTCCGCACGATGCCGAGGACGATGCCCGCATCGCCCGGCACCAGGCAGAGCGCGCGGGCTGCGGGTTTGAGACGGTGGAATGCCATGCGTGCATCGAGGCGCTCGTAGGGCGTTTTCCGGGGGACGCAAGCCTGCTGCTGGATAGCACCACCGCGCTGCTTGCGGAGGAGATGTTCGGGCCTGATGGCCGGATAGACATGGATGCCGGAGCGCGCGTGACGGCCGGGGTGCTCGCACTGCTTGGCGCATATGAGGATATCGTCGTTGTCTCCGACGGAATCTACAGTGATGCCTGCTGCTTTGATGCGTACACCGAGGCGTACCGCCGCCAACTGGCGGAGATTGACCGCGCGCTGGCGGTTGCGTGCGACGGTGTGCTGGAATGTGTATTTGCTTGGCCAATCGTGCACAAAGGGGATGATCGGTTTGCCGCGCTGGTTCAGGAAGTGGCTCAAGGCATTTCGAATGGCCCTTGGGCTGTACACAGTGCTACCGGGGTGTGCGAGCTGGGATGACGGCTGCCGTGGTTTGCTGCCGCCTGCGCTCCCGGTGGTGGGGCTTACGGTGGGGCTTTTGTGGCTGGGAATCGCCATGCTGGCCCAGCGCCTGATGCCGGTGGCGCTTTGCGCGGTCGTGGTGGCGCTGACGCCCTCGGTACTCAGCGGCTTTCTACACCTGGACGGGCTGATGGACGTGGCGGACGCGGTGCTCTCTGCGCGCCCGCAGGAGGAGAAGCGGCGCATCCTCAAGGACCCGCACGCGGGTTCGTTCGCGGTGATTGCGCTGATGTGCGTGCTGCTCGCGCAGGTGGGCGCGACAAATGCTATTTTTGCCGAGGGGCATAGCCTTGCCGTGCTGGCGCTGCTGCCCGTGGTGTCGCGGGCGCTTGCGGCGCTCATGCTGATGAAGATCGAGCCGATGCCCGGCAGCTCATATGGCCGCATGAACCATGACGCGGCGACGCCCGGGCGGCTGCGTTTCTGTGCGGTATGCTACGGGGCAGCGGTGATCGCGGCTTTCCTGATTGACGGAAGGGCCGGTGCGGCACTGCTGGCCGCAACCATCGGGTTTGCGGTGCCGTGCGCGGCGGCGGTGCGGTCGCTTGGCGGCATGAACGGGGACATCGCCGGGTGCGGCATCTGCTGCGCCGAACTGTGCGGGCTGGCCTTGCTGGCCTGTATTTGAGGAGAGAACATGATCTTGATCGTTGGCGGTGCGTACCAGGGCAAAACGGCCTACGCGCTGGAGGTGCTGGGTTGTGCGCCGGATAAACTGGTGCCCCGTGTGGAAAACCTGATTCGTGGGATACTCGACGCGGGCAAGGACCCGCTGGCGGAGATCGCATCGCGGATGGATGCATGGGAGGACAGCGTGGTGCTGCTCACCGACATCTGCTGCGGCCTGGTGCCGATGGACGCGGCGGATCGCGCGTGGCGCGAGGCAGTGGGCCGCGTCGGTGCATTGCTTGCGGCGCGGGCGGAGCGCGTGGTGCGCGTATTTTGCGGGATTGGGACGGTGATCAAGGGTGCGTGAACTGCTGCTGATCCGCCACGGCATGACCGAGGCGAACGAAAGGCGGGTCTTTACCGGCGCGACGGATGTGCCGCTATCCGAAAATGGACGGTTGGCGCTGATCCAGCGCGCGGGCATGTACCCGGAGGCCTCTCTTTTTTTCACCAGCGGCATGCTGCGCGCGCGGCAGACGCTGGAAATCCTCTATGGCCCGGTGGAAAGCATCATGATTCCGAGCCTTGGCGAGTACCGTTTCGGCACGTTTGAGGGGCGGAGCCATGAGGACCTTGATGCAAATGAACCGCTGTACCGTGAATGGCTCAAACCCGGCCAGATGGATATCGTTTGCCCGGGTGGAGAGTCGATGCGGACATTTGAGGCGCGCGTGACGGAGGGGTTCCGTGCGCTGCTTGCGCATGAGTGGGAGGGCCGGGCTGTGCTCGTTTCGCATGGCGGGGCCATCGGCTGCGTGATGCGCGTGTTTGCTACCGGCGGCGAACCGGTGGGTGTTGCGCAAAACGGCTGCGGTTGGACGGTCTGCATCGAAGGCCGGGACCATGTGGTCGGGTACGAGGCATTTTCATGAAGCTATGGATCAAGATCACGCTGTCGGTGTTGCTATGCCTGCTGGCACTTATCCTGTCTGTAGGGGTGGGCAGCGTGCGGCTCAGTGTGGGGGAGACGGCGAGCATCATTGCGCATAAGCTCTTCGGCGCGGCGCTGCCGGCAACCATTGCCGATACGAGCGTGTCCATTCTGTGGACAATCCGCATGCCGCGCGTGCTGCTTGCGTTCTGCGTGGGGGCGATGCTTTCCGTCAGCGGCACGGTGATGCAGAGCATCCTGCGCAACCCGCTCGCTTCGTCCTACACGCTGGGTGTCAGCTCCGGCGCGTCGCTTGGCGCGGCGGCGGTGATGCTCACAGGCTTTACGCTGCCGCTGCTGGGCGCGTATACGCTGCCGTTCGTGGGGCTGCTATCGGGCCTTGTGGCTGTGTTCGCGGCGGTGACGTTTGCCGCACGGGTGGACAAGGGCATGCGCAGCAATACGATCATCCTGGCGGGCATGGTGTTTTCACTGTTCATCAATGCGGTGCTGACGCTGCTCTACTCGTTCGCCAAGGAAAACACGCAGCGGCTTTTGCACTGGCAGATGGGCAGTTTCGCGCTCAAAGGCTGGAGCGAGGTCGGCCTGCTGTTCCCGGTCGCAGTGGTGGGTGTGTTGATTTTGACGCGCTATGCCCGGGAACTGGACATGCTAACCTTTGGCGAGGAAGACGCGGGCGCGATGGGCATGAGCACGCGCCGGGTGAAATGGCTGCTGCTGGCGCTGTCGGCCGCGCTGACGGGCAGCGCGGTGGCGTTCGCGGGGGTCATTGGCTTCATCGATCTGATCGCTCCGCATGTGGTGCGGCGCATATTCGGGGCCAAGCACAAGCTGGTCGTCCCGATGTCGGCGCTGTTCGGCGGCGGGTTCATGGCGCTGTGCGATATGGGTGCGCGCACGATCGCCGCGCCGGTGGAGCTGCCTGTGGGGGCGGTGACGGCGTTGATCGGCGCACCGTTCTTCGCGTATGTGTTTTTCCGCCGCAGGCGGTCGGGGGGCGACGCATGAGCCTGCTAACGCTCAAAGACTTGTACGCCGGGTATGGCGGGCGCGATGTGCTGCACGGCGTCGGCTTTTCGGTGGAAGCGGGCGAATGCTTCTGCGTGCTGGGCGCGAATGGCTGCGGCAAGACAACGCTGCTGCGCGTCATCGCGGGGCTGCTGCCCTGCCGGGGCGATGTGCGACTGGGCGAAAAGCCGCTGGCCGGGATGAAGCGGCGGGACATCGCCGCGCATGTGGCGCTGCTCAGCCAGATCTCGCAGGTGTACTTCGCCTACACGGTATACGACACAGTGATGCTGGGCCGGTTTGTTTACCTGCGCGGCGCGCTGAGGATGCCTTCCCGCGAGGACCGGGAGTGCGTGGAGCGGTGCCTGCGCACGGTAGGCCTGTGGGAGATGAAAAACCGGCTGATTGACACGCTCTCCGGCGGGCAGCTGCAGCGGGTGTTCCTTGCCCGGACGCTGGCGCAGGAGCCGCAGGTGATCCTGCTGGACGAACCGACGAACCATCTGGACCTCAAGCACCAGGCGCAGCTGATTGAATCCCTGCGGACCTGGGCGCGCGAAGAGGGCCGTGCGGTTGTCGGCGTGCTGCACGATGTGAACCTGGCGATGTCGTTTGCCGACCGGTTTCTGCTGCTCAAGGATGGGCACGCGGTGGCCTGCGGCCCTCCGACCGAGGCGCTGACGCCCGCGCGCCTTGGGGAAGTGTTCGATATGGACGTGGCCGCCTATATGCTCGGCGCACTGAAACGGTGGGAGTCCATTTCATAATTAGAACTTCATAAACGAAAAGGAGCGTACCATGGCAAAGAAGAAAGTAAAGCCCACCTACATCCCCAAGGAGCAGCGCAAGGCCAGTGCAAAGGCAAAAAAGCCGCCGATGGCCCCGGAAATGAAACGGAACCTGATCATCGGGGGCAGCGTGCTGGTTGTGGCGCTGATCCTGTTTGCGGTGTTCTACCATGGCGACAACCTGCCGGTGAAGAACGGTCAGGTGGAGGCGGGCGATAACTGGATCGTTTCCAACCTGAGTACATCAAGCGCCAAGCGCTACTACAAGCTGGGCGAAGTGAACGCGGTGGCAGGCTTCACGCGCAATACCGAATCCAGCAGCAAGACTGACACGAACGAGACGGACTTTGTCTTTGCGCCAGACGATGAGGCCAGCCCCATCAAGCAGGTGTACATTACCGGCGTGAAGGAAAAGCCGCGCGCGATGGCCGAGGCGGTACAGCCGCAGTTTGTCTCCTTCTACGGCGAGGGTGTGGGCGAGGTAAAGACCACCGAGATAAACGAGCGTGAGGCGGTCTACTTTGTCTCCAATATGACGGAAACTACCGAGACGGCAGAGAAGCAGACGCAGTCGCTGACCTGCTACCTGCCCGCGGTGCGGAATGCCAGCATCCTCATCAGCGTGATGACGACGGAAGTGACGGAGGAAAGCCCCGCGCTGACGGACGAGGAGCTGCTGGAGGTTGCGCGGACATTTGCAAAGAGCATTGTATTTGAGACGAAGTAAGAGGGGGAAAATACATGGAAATCACCACCATTAGAGAACTTAACGCAAACACTCCGACCCGGGAAACGCCGGGCGTTCGCGTCAGCGGCTGGGTGCGCACGGTGCGCGACTCCAAAGCGTTCGCGTTCATCGCGCTGAGCGACGGCACGGCGTTCAAGCCGTTGCAGATTGTCATTGAGCAGGCGACGCTTGCGAACTTCAAAGAGATCGCCGGGCTGAACGTTGGCAGCGCGATTGAGGCCGAGGGAACCATCGTGCCGACGCCGGGCATGCAGCAGCCCTTCGAGCTGAAGGCGGACAAGGTAACGGTCGTCGGCGCGTCGACGCCAGATTACCCGCTGCAAAAGAAGCAACACTCGGTGGAGTTTCTGCGCACGATCGCCCACCTGCGCCCGCGCACCAATCTGTTCACGGCGGTGTTCCGCATCCGCTCGCTCGCCGCGCAGATCATCCATGAGTTCTTCCATGACAAGGGCTTCGTGTACGTGCATACCCCGATCGTCACCACCAGCGACTGCGAGGGCGCGGGCGAGATGTTCCGCGTGACCACGCTGGACGCGGCGAACCCGCCCCGCACGGACAAAGGAGAGGTGGACAGCGCGCAGGATTTCTTCGGGAGGCCTACGGGCCTGACGGTGTCCGGCCAACTGAACGTTGAATCGTTCTGCATGGCGTTCCGTGATGTATACACCTTCGGCCCGACGTTCCGCGCCGAGCGCAGCTTTACCGCGCGCCATGCGGCAGAGTTCTGGATGGTGGAGCCGGAGATCGCCTTCGCGACGCTCAAGGAGGACATGGACTTGGCCGAGGAGATGGTCAAGTACATCATCCGCCGCGTGCGCGAGGAAGCTTCGGATGAAATGGAGTTCCTGAACAAGTTTGTCGACAAGGAGCTGCTCAAGCGGCTTGATCACGTGGCGGGTTCCGATTTCGCGCGCGTCTCCTATACGGACGCGGTGGAGATTTTGAAGCAGTCCGGCGAGAAGTTCGAATACCCGGTTTCCTGGGGTGTGGACCTACAGACCGAACACGAGCGTTATCTGACAGAGAAGCACTTCGGCCGTCCGGTGTTTGTGCACGACTACCCCAAGGAGATCAAGGCGTTCTACATGAAGCTGAACCAAGACGGCAAGACCGTCGCTGCAGCGGACATGCTGGTGCCGGGCATTGGTGAGCTGATCGGCGGCAGCCAGCGCGAGGACGATCTTGCAGTGCTGGAAGCCCGCATGGCCGAGTGCAACCTGGACCCGGCGGACTACTGGTGGTACCTGGAATTGCGCAAATACGGCGGCACGCCGCACGCGGGCTTCGGCCTGGGGTTTGAGCGGCTGGTGATGTACCTGACGGGCGTGGCGAACATCCGCGATGTGCTGCCCTTCCCGCGCACCACCGGCTCGGCGGAATTCTGATGGAACGCTACATTCTCACCGCGCAGGCGGAGGCGCTCAGCCTCGCGATTGCGGAGGTAGGGCACCCGCGCGTCATCCGGGAGCTTTCCCCGGGTGTCGCGCTTTGCGTCGGGACAATGAAGCTGAACGCTCCCATTTTTCTGCGCCATATGTGCCCGGCGGAGGCGCAGGTCACGCTGCGCGGCGGGATGGAGGACATTGGTGCGCTGCGCGACGCGCTTGTGCCGCTGCTGCCCGCGCTGGATACGGCGCAGGGGTTCTCGGTGCAGACGCGCATCATCGACGGGTACCAGCCCGCGTACAAGCGCTTCGATGTGAACACGGCGCTCTGCGAAGCTGCGCAGGAAACCGGCGCGCCGCTGGATGTGAAAAACCCTGCGCAGGTGATCTCCGTCACGCTGACGCAGGGTGCGGGCTGGATTGGTATTTCAAACGCGGCGGATAACCTCAGCGGCTGGGCCGGGGGCGCGCGCCGGTTCAAGTGGGAGGATAGCCAGGTGAGCCGCGCGGAGTTCAAGCTGCTGGAGGCGCTGGAGGTGTTCGGCATCGTGCCGCCCAAGGGCGGGAGGGCGCTGGACCTGGGCGCCGCGCCGGGCGGCTGGACGCGCGTGCTGCGCGAGCGGGGTATGCGGGTGACCGCGGTGGACCCGGCGGCGCTTGACCCGCGCATCGAAAAAGACCCGCTGGTGACGCATTACCGCGGCACCGCGCAGGCGTATTTCCGCAAGCCCGGGGTGTTCGACCTGATGGTCAATGACATGAAGATGGACACGGAACAGTCCGCGCAGCTGATGGTGGAGGGCGCGCGGTGCCTTTCGCTGGGCGGCGCTGCGCTGCTGACGCTCAAGCTGCCGGAGGATGTGACCCAGTGGAAGCCGCGCATCGAAAAGGCGCGCCAGGTCCTGGCGAAGGCGTACAGCGTTACGTCGATACGGCAGCTGTTCCATAACCGGTGCGAGGTGACGGTGGCGCTATCGAACCAGGTTGTGAATCCACTTGCCTGAGCGGAACCGCCATAGCCCCAGGAACACCTTGACGAGCGTCTCGGACTGCGCGGCGAGGTAGACAAAGGGCAGCGGAAGCTTCAGCACCAGCCCGCAGATGGCCACCACCGGCACGCCGATCAGCCATGTTGGGCCGACATCCATGTAGAGCGACATCGTCACATCGCCGCCCGCGCGCATCACGCCCACGATGAGCAGCCCCGCAATCTGGTGCATCCAGATGACGCAGGCGCAGATGCGCACCATGGTTTTTGCATCCGCGAGCACTTCCGGCGATACGTTGAATACGCTGGTGAGCGGCACGCTGACCAGCAGCAGCACCAGCCCCGAGAACATGCCGGAGGGAACCCCGGCAAAGAGCAGACGCCTCGCCGTGCGGTAGGCGTCTTTTTCGTCGCCCGCGCCGATGCGCTTGCCGATGAGCACCGCCGCGCCGTTGGTGAGGCCACGCATCGTTGCCAGCGCCACCTGTTCCACCGTAGTGAAGATGCTGACCGCGGCGACGGTACCGGTGCCCATGCGGCCATAGACGACCGAGAACATCACCATACCCAGCGACCAAAGGCCTTCGTTTATGATGACCGGCATCGCGACAGAGAGGTATTTCTTCGCAAACGCAAGCGAGCGCGGGATCAGCTCCGACAGCTTCGCCGCGGTGGCAAACTTATACACGTATCCAAATCCGATGACCATCGACATCTCCACCAGGATGGCGATGACGGTGGCGATTGCGCCGCCACGCACGCCCAGGCGCGGGAAGCCGAAGTTGCCGAAAATGAGGCAGTAGTTCAGCGCCGTGTTGACCATGATCGCCGCGATACCCCCGACCATCGGCAAGCGCGTTTGTTCGGTGGACTTTTGCACCGTGCCGAAGCACTGTGCAATTGCTATAAACAAATAGCCTACTGCGATGACAGGCAGGTATTCCGCAGCCGCCCGCACGGCGGCCTCATCCTTGAGCAGCAGGCGCATGATCGCCTCGGGGAAGAGCGTGCAGGGCACAAAGAACAGCAATGCCGATACCAGCGACAGGCACAGCGAAAGGCCCATCACGGAGCGGATGCCCTTTATATCCCGCTTCCCCCAGAACTGCGCCACGTACGTCGCCGTACCACCGGACAGCCCGAAGATGACCAGCTGAAACAGGAACGTGACACGGTTGGCCTGCGTCACCGCCGCCAGCTCGATTTCGCCCAGCTGGCCAATCATGATGTTATCGACAATGTGCAGCAGCGCCGTGAACAACGACTGGATGACGATGGGGATCGCCACGCGCAAAAGCTCCCGCGAGAAGGAGCGTTCCCACGGGAGAATGTCGCCGTTGCGGAAGGGTTTGAGCAGTTTATTCATGCGGGATATTATACAGGCTTTATGCGCGAAAGGCAACGCTAGCGGATATCTTCTTTGGTGTCAATATCAAGCAGTTCTTCGGGGGTCTGGGCCTCCACCAGCCGTATTCTTTCCGGGTAACATTTTAGCACGGCTTTGCCGGTTTGCTCAGGGGTGAGCGCGGCCAGATCGGAAAAGCTGTCCGCCGGGAAGATGACCGGGTTACCAGGCTTTCTGTTATATGAAAGCCGGGCAAAGGTATTCGGTACATACGCCGCCAGCAGCCGCTCGACGCTTGCGCGCGTGAGGTACGGCTGGTCTGCGACGCAGAACATCGTTGCATCCATGCCGTCCATCGCCTGGATGCCTAGCGCGATCGACGTACCCTGGCCCAGCTCGGGTGCGTCGTTCCATACGCAGGCAAAACCACCTGTTCTCACGACATCGGCAACCGCGCTATCCGACACAACCGCGACCGCGCGGTCAAACAGGCAAGGGGGTGCAGCCTGTATCGCCCATTCGATCAGGCTGCGCCCATTCAGCGGATATAGCAGCTTGTTTTCCCCAAAGCGGGAGGCGGTGCCGGCCGCCATCAGCACACAGCCGATCTTCATTTTTTGCGGCTGTAGGGGGTGTTTACCAGCGGTAGCTTGGTGCGGAACTCGCCGTCCCGATTGTAGTAGGCGAGCTGCACTGCCGGCGCGGTCGGGATGGAGCATATTTCGCCCACGCCCTTTGCGCCAAATGCCAGTGATTCCTTGTTCTTCTCCACGACGATCGTCTCAATCGGCGGCACATCCGGCGCGCGGAACAGACCCAGCGTGCCATACTTGGCCTGCGGCGCGCAGTCGACGAGCGGGAAATCCTCCGTCAGCGCGTAGCCCAGGCTCATCACCACGCCGCCCTCAATCTGTCCTTCCAGGCTCTTGGGGTTGATCGTGCGGCCCACATCGTGCGCGGCGATGAACCGCGCGAGCTTCCCGTCATCCCCCAGGATGGCGACATGCGTGGCGTAGCCATAGTTGACGTGGCTGACGGGGTTTGGCTTGTCACTTCCGAGGCGATCCGTCACACAGGTGAACTCGCCCTGGAAATCGCGGCCCTCTAGTTCGCTGAGCGAATGCTCGGTCAGCGCGGCTTTGAGGTTCACAGCGGCGCGGCGCGCGGCTTCGCCGGTGAAGACTGTCTGGCGCGATGCCGTAGTGTTGCCGGAGTTGGGCGTCTGCACGGTGTCGGGCGCTTCATAGTCGACAAGGGTCGCGGGCAGGCCTGTGATATCACAGACGATCTGCGTGACGACAGTGCCCATGCCCTGGCCGATGCAGGCGGCGCTTGTCCAGATGTGCACGCGCCCGCCCTCCACGCTCAGGCGGCAGCGGCCGGTATCTGGCACGCCCACGCCCAGGCCCGCGTTCTTCATCGCGCAGGCGATGCCCGCCTTGGGGTTTGCCTCCATGATGGGCCGCACCGCATCCAGCGTCTCCACCAGCGCGGTGGATTCATCGGCGATCTGGCCGTTGGGCAGCGTCTGCCCGGGGCGGATGGCGTTGCGGTAGCGGATTTCGAATGGGGTGATGCCGACCATCTCGGCCAACAGGTTCAGGTTGCACTCGGTGGCGAAGCAGCTCTGCGTTACGCCGAAGCCGCGATATGCCCCAGCGGGTGGGTTGTTCGTGTATGCCGCGCGGCCAGTGATATCGACCACCTGATAGTTGTACGGCCCGGCGGCGTGCGTGCAGGCGCGCTGCAGCACCGGCCCGCCGAGCGACGCGTACGCGCCGGTATCGGAGGTGATGACCGCCTTCATCGCGGTGAGGATGCCGTTTTCGTCGCATGCGGTGGTCAGATCGATCTCCATCGGGTGGCGCTTAGGATGCACCAGCAGGCTTTCCTGGCGGGAAAGCGATACCTTGACCGGGCGCTGCGTGAGGTACGCCAGCAGCGCCGCGTGGTGCTGCACGCTCATGTCTTCCTTGCCGCCAAAGCCGCCGCCGACCATCTTCGCCGTGACGCGGACCTTCTCGTCCGGCAGGCCCAGCAGGCGAGCACATTCCTTGCGCGTCTGATAGACACCCTGGTCACCTGAGTAGACGCGGATGCTGTCGCCCTCCGGCAGCGCCACCGCCGTTTCCGGCTCCAGAAACGCGTGCTCGGTGAACGGGGTGGAGTAGTGCCGCGTGACGGTATGTTTTGATGCCGCGATGACCGCGTCCGCGTCGCCGCGTACCAGATGCTCGAACGCAAGCCGGTTGCCAGTTTCGTGGATCAGCGGCGCACCCTCTGCAAGCGATTCCTCGGGACTGCGCATCGGCGTCAGTGGCTCGTACTCCACCTCGACCAGCGCTTTCGCTGCCGCAAGCTGCTCCTTTGTTTCCGCCACGACCAGCGCGATTGTGTCGCCCAGGTAGCGGGTAATCTCGCCCACCGCGACCAGCGCGGGCCAGTCCTGCTTGAGGTGGCCGATATAGCGCTCGCCCGGGACATCCTCCGCCAGCACCACGGCGACGACGCCCTCGGCCGCCAGCGCTTTTTCCTTGTGGATGGCGAGCACCTGCGCGCGCGGGTACTTGCTGCGCACCGCACTGCCATAGACCATGCCGGGCAGCAGGATATCATCCGCATACTCGGCAATGCCCAGCGCCTTTGCCTTTGCATCTACGCGCTGCAAGCCGCCGCCGACGGCCCCGTCGGCCGTCTCTTCGGGCGGTTCCGCGCCGGTGCGCAGCATCTCCGCCGCCATCAGAATCGCCTCTTCAATCTTGACATACCCGGTGCAGCGGCAGATGTTCTGCCGGAGCGCGGCCTTGATCTCCGCGCGCGTGGGGGAGGGGTTCGCGTCGAGCAACCCCTTCGCGCTGATCACCATGCCCGGGATGCAGAAGCCGCACTGCACCGCGCCCGCTTCGGCAAACGCGTGCGCGTAGACGCGCTGCTCATAGGGGCTTAGCCCCTCGACGGTAACGACGCTTTTCCCGGAAAGCTTCGCCGCCGTGGGGATGCAGGCCTTTGTCGCCTTGCCGTCGATGAGCACCATGCAGGTGCCGCACGCGCCCTCGGAACAGCCATCCTTGACGGAGGTCAACCGCAGCGTGTCGCGCAGGAACGGCAATAATTTGGTGGAATCCGGTGCGGTGACCGGATTCCCATTGACCGTGAATGTTGCCATAGTGGCCTCCTTACAGCAGGTAGGCGTAGTCGTCCAAGATCGCGGCGACCAGCTCACTCACGTCCTCGCCCGCGCGCACCCTGCACTGCCTGGCTTCTTTGTTCAGCACCACCATGCCCGCCGCCGGGCTGTCCAGGAAGTCCTTCTCGGTATGGAACAGCGTGAACTTGTCCTTATAGGGCGCGCTGTCGTAGGGGCAGAATGCCTCGCAGTTGCCGCAGAAGTTGCACATCCGGTCCACGTGGACGATCTGTGTGCGGCCCTGCACCTGCACCGCGATGTTCGCCCGGTTGGGGCAGACATCCGCGCAGCACTCGCAGATCGCGTCGCAGGAGAGGCAGCGGTAATGCTCGTTTTTGTCCTGCGTGGGCTGCATCAGCCAGCCTTTTTTGGAGGCCGCGCCGGTGTCCTTCGCCACACGCTCGGCCTTGGCGATCACAAGTCCTTCGCGGCGCAGGATTTCATCCGCTGCCCGGCGCGCGTCAGCAATCGCCTCAACCACCGTCGCGGGGCCGCGCTTGCCGTCGCCTGCCAGGAAGGTATTCTCGTCCGCACCCAGCTTTTCATACAGCGCGGTGTCTACCTTCTCGCCCACGGCGGCGATCACCGTGTCCGCGGGCAAAGTGATCATCTCGCCCGTGGCGACGGGCGCGCGGCGTCCGCTTGCGTCCGGCTCGCCCAGGCGCATCACTTCGCAGGTCAGTTCGCTGTTTTGCAGCGACACCGGGGACAGAAGCGGCCGGAATACCACGCCGTCTTCCTCGGCCATCACGAGTTCTTCTTCGTCGGCGGGCATGTTGCGCATGTCGCGCCGGTATACAATCGATACGGTTTCCACGCCCGGTACGCGCTTCGCCGCGCGGGCAGTGTCCATCGCGGTGTTGCCGCCGCCCACGACGACGACATGCCTCCCCAGCTTCACCGACTCCGAATCCACGCGGAAGCGAGACAGGAAGTCGATGGCATTGATCGTTTCGCCCTTTTCTAGGCGTAGTTGCCCGCGCTGCGACGCGCCGACGGCCAGCACGATGTAGCGGTATCCCTCTGCCCGTAGCGCTGCAAGGTCCTGCACCTCATGGTTCAGCTTGATTTCCGCGCCCATTGCGCGCACCAGGTCCGCGTCGCGCTCCACGGCGTCCGCGCCGATGCGGAACGGCGGGATCACATGCCGGACAACACCGCCCAGTACCCCGGTCTTCTCAAAGACGGTCACGGGCAGCCCTGCGCGCGCCAGGAAAAATGCCGCCGTAAGGCCCGCAGCGCCGCCGCCGACCACGGCAACCTTGGCGCCGGTCTTGGCGGGCGCCTTCGTCTCGGCCAGCAGCGCGTCCATGCCACCCTCGGCCGCTAGGCGCTTCACGCCGCGAATGTGCACCGTCTCCTCATAGAAGTTGCGGCGGCACTTGTTCTGACAGCGGTGGTTGCAGATTGTGCCAGTAATGAACGGCAGCGGGTTTTTGTCGGTAATGACGCGCAGCGCGTCCAGTGCCTTGCCCTCGCCCATCAGGCGGATGTACTCCGGCACGTCCTGGCCGATCGGGCAGCCGCCCTGGCACGGTGCGCTGAAGCAATCAAGCAGCGGCACCTTCTTTTCATTCTTGCGGGAGGGCAGCGGCTTGATGGGCTTGGTGTAGTGCGCATCCGTCGCGGCCTCAGCGGTGATGCGCTCGATGGCGTCGATATCCACGCCCGCGAACGGCTTGTACTCGCACGCGGCCAGCGACGCCGCCATCTGCGCGAGGCGCTGGTATCCGCCGGGCTTGAGCAGCGTGGTCGCCAGCGTGATGGGGTAGATGCCGGTTTTGAACAGCTCCGCGATGTTCAGCGCGTCCGCGCCGCCCGAATAGGAGATGCGCAGCTTGCCGCCGAACTCGCGCGAGAGCCGCGCAGCCAGCGACGTGGACAGCGCGAACAGTGGCCTGCCGGACATGTACATCTCGCCGCCGGGCAGCTCGCCCGCCGCGATCTTCACCGGGAATGTGTTCGTCAGCTTCACGCCAAACGACAGGCCGCGCGCGTCCGCCAGCGCCTGCAGGCGGGTAAACATCGGCACGGCATCTTTATATTGCAGGTCGTGTTTGAAGTGGTGATCGTCGAACACCAGATAGTCGTAGCCCATCGCGTCCAGGCGGCCGCGCGCAAACTCATAGCCCAGCAGCGTCGGGTTGCACTTGATGAACGTATGCAGCCCCTTCTCGGTGATCAGGTAGCTGGCGATGCGCTCGATTTCCTGCGGGGGGCAGCCATGCAGCGTTGACAGTGTGATCGACGTGCAGATGCGCGGCGAAATGCCGTCCACATACGCCGCGTCCACCTTCTCAAACAGGGAAACGTTTTCCTTCGCCCACGCCGTGCACTCCGCCCAGATGGGCGTATCCGCCGCGTTCTTCAGTCCCTCGATGAACGTGTCGATCTTCGCGGACTTGATGCCCTCCAGATCGTAGCCCACGCTCATGTTGAACATGAAGCCGTTCTCGCCGCCCAGGCCCATCTCCTTTGAAATTAGCTTTAGCGCAAACCATGCCTTGGCGTACTCTTCGAACGCCTCGGGCACGCGCAGCTCAGTCGACCACTCGACGTTGTAGCACTCGTCCTTGGCGTTGATGCAGGGCTTTTCCACCGGCAGGTCCTCGCCGTCCAGCGTCTGCACGGTTTTCAGCTCAAAGAAGCGCGCGCCGGCCACGTATGCGGCAATGATGTTCTGCGCCAGCTGCGTATGCGGGCCCGCCGCCGGGCCGAAGGGCGTCTCCATCGTTTCGCCAAAGAGGGACAGCGTCTTTTGCGCGTTCGCCTTATACGGCGTGCGCACGCCAAAGATCGCGTTTTTTTCTGTCAGAACCCAGCGCATCAGCTCCCCAAAGGGGATGGGCGTCATGCGGTCATTCATACGGAAATCATCCTTTCATCCGTGTCAAGTTTGTTGGTGCACTTAGTGTAACATCGATAAAAAGGGAATGCAATAGCTGGGCAAAATATTTTTTAGGTAATGGCAAATTATTTTTAGAAAACCCCTTGCTTTTCCTTTTTTTCATGCTATGATGAGGTTGAAAACGGACGAAAGGGGCGGGCGAAATGAGCGAAGCGCTGGGGCTGGACTTCCTGCGCAGGCTGGCCAAGGGGCTGGCGGAACACTTCGGCAGCGACTGTGAAGTCGTCGTCCATGACCTTTCGGGCGAGGCGCACGATTCGACAATCGTCGCCATTGAAAACGGGCATGTCTCCGGCCGGGTGCTGGGCGACGGACCGTCGCAGGTGGTGCTGGACGCGCTGCACAACGGCCGCACCGAGGACCGCCTCAACTACTACACCAAGGCACGGGACGGGCGCATGCTGCGCTCCTCGACCATCTTCATCAAGGACGATGTAGGCAGCGCCACCGGCATTCTTTCTATCAATTATGACATGAGCAAGCTGCTGCTGGCCGATCAGGCGATCAAGTCGCTGCTGAACGGCCTGGGTGACGCGACCATCGCGCCCCCGGCGATCCCCACCAACGTCAACGACCTGCTGGACCAGCTGCTGGAACAATCGGTGGAGCGCATCGGCAAGCCCCCGGCGCTGATGACCAAGGACGAGAAGGTGCGCGCGGTGCAATTCCTGAACGACGCGGGCGCATTCCTCATCACCCGCTCGGGCGACAAGGTATCCAAATTCTTCGGGATTTCCAAATACACGCTGTACACCTACTTCGATGCAAAGGAGACCAAGGGCAATGTGCAAGATTAACTGGATCGAGAACAACATGCCAAAGACCGGCGACGAGCATCTTTCGGTCATGGCGCTTTCAGAGGTCGCCCGGGCGCGGGCGTTCCACCAGAGCTTCCCCATGTACAAGGAGACGCCGCTGGCGGGCCTCGCGAAGCTCGCGGAGCACCTGGGTGTGGCGGAGGTGCACATCAAGGACGAGAGCTACCGTTTCGGTCTGAACGCGTTCAAGGTGCTGGGCGGCTCGTTCTCGATGGCGCGCCACATTGCTGAGCAGGTCGGCAAGGATATTGAGGAAGTAGACTTCGCGTACCTCACCAGCGACAAGCTGCGCGAGGAGTTCGGCCAGGCGACGTTCTTCACCGCCACAGACGGCAACCACGGGCGCGGCGTTGCGTGGGCCGCCAACCGCCTGGGGCAGAAATCCGTCGTCTACATGCCCAAGGGGTCGCAGCAGGTGCGCCTGGAGAACATCCGCAAGGAGGGCGCGACCGCGACGATCGAGGACGCGAACTATGACGAGTGCGTACGCATCGCCAACGCGGCTGCGCAGGCGACGCCCGGCGGCGTGATGGTGCAGGATACCGCGTGGGACGGCTACGAGAAGATCCCCGCGTGGATCATGCAGGGCTACGGCACGATGGCGTCCGAGGCCGCCGAGCAGCTTGGCAAGCGCCCCACACACATCTTCGTGCAGGCAGGCGTAGGCTCGCTGGCCGGGGCGGTGCAGGGCTACTTCCAGAACCTGTACCCGGAAAACCCGCCGGTCGTTGTCGTCGTGGAGGCCGAGGAGGCCGCGTGCCTGTACAAATCCGCCGTCGCGGCGGACGGCAAAATCCGCATTGTCGACGGCGACATGCCCACCATCATGGCGGGCCTTGCGTGCGGCGAGCCGAACACCATCTCCTTTGATATCCTCAAGAACCACACCAAGTTCTTCGTCTCCTGTCCCAACTGGGTCTCGGCGCTGGGCATGCGCATCCTGGGCGCGCCGATGGCGGGCGACCCGCGCGTGATCTCCGGCGAGAGCGGCGCGGTGGGCATCGGCCTGCTTTGGACGGTGATGCAGAATGAAGCGTACGCGGACTTCCGCAAGGCGCTGGGCCTTGATGAGAACTCCACCGTCCTGATGTTCTCCACGGAGGGAGACACCGATCCGGATAACTACCGCAAGGTCTGCTGGGACGGGGCGTACCCGGTTCCCGAAGCGCAAGCGTGAACAATAGCACACAAATAGAGGGAGGCAATACCATGGATTTTCTAGCGGTGAAAAAAGCGGCCGAAGGCTACCAGGCGGACATGACCAAGTTCCTGCGCGACCTCGTCAAGATTCCGGGCGAGAGCTGCGGCGAGGAAGGCGTCATCCGGCGCATTGCGGCCGAGATGGAAAAGCTGGGCTTTGACGAAGTGCAGATCGACGGCATGGGCAACGTGCTGGGCTACATGGGTACGGGCGAGAAGCTGATCGCGTATGACGCGCACATCGACACCGTCGGCATCGGCAACGCGGCCAACTGGAAGTTCGACCCCTACGAGGGCTACGAGACTGACGAGGAAATCGGCGGGCGCGGCACCTCCGACCAGCTGGGTGGCCTTGTCTCTGCTGTGTACGGCGCGAAGATCATGAAGGATCAGGGCCTGCTGGCAGGCTACCGCGTGCTCGTCACCGGCACCGTACAGGAGGAAGACTGCGACGGCCTGTGCTGGCAGTACATCGTCAACGAAGACAAAGTGAAGCCCGAGTTTGTCGTCATCACCGAGCCCACCAACGGCAACATCTATCGCGGCCAGCGCGGCCGGATGGAGATCCGCGTGGAAGTGGCCGGCGTGTCCTGCCACGGCAGCGCGCCCGAGCGCGGTGACAACGCCATCTACAAGATGGCCGAGATCATCCTGGAAGTGAAGGAACTCAACAACCGCCTACATGTCGACCCGTTCCTGGGCAAGGGGACGCTGGCCGTGTCGCAGCAGTTCTATTCCTCGCCCTCCCGCTGCGCCGTGGCCGACATGGCCGCCATCTCCGTTGACCGCCGCCTGACAGACGGCGAAACGTACCTGATGGCGCTGGAGGAGATCCGCGAGCTGCCCGCCGTGAAGAAGTACGGCGCGGTCGTCACGATGTACACCTACGAAGCGCCGAGCTGGACCAACCTCGTCTACCCGACCGACTGCTACTTCCCCACCTGGGTTATCCCCGCTGAACACGAAGCCACCAAGGCGATGGTTGAATCCTACCGCGGCATGTACGGCGAGCCGAAGGTTGATAAGTGGACGTTCTCCACCAACGGCGTTTCCATCATGGGCCGCTACGGCATCCCCTGCATCGGCTTCGGTCCGGGCAAAGAGGAAGAGGCCCACGCCCCCAACGAGAAGACCTGGAAGGCCGATCTGGTCAAGTGCGCGGCGGTCTACGCGGCGCTTCCGGAGATGTACGCGAAGTAATTTCAATACGATAATATATAGAATGAGAGGGATCTGTCATGGCTGGTCTTAACAAGTATCTCAAGAAGTTGGATCATCTCAATGCACGCAATCTTTTCCAGAGTGACTTCTTTCTGACCTGGGAGAAGACGGACGACGAGCTGGCCGCGATCTTTACCGTGGCCGACGCGCTGCGCCACATGCGCAGCAACAACCTCTCCACCCGCGTGTTTGACAGCGGCCTGGCGATCTCGATGTTCCGCGACAACTCCACCCGCACGCGCTTCAGCTTTGCCTCCGCGTGCAACATGCTGGGCCTGACCGTGCAGGACTTTGACGAGGGCAAGAGCCAGGTGGCCCACGGCGAGACCGTCCGTGAGACCGCGAACATGATCTCCTTCATGGCCGACGTCATCGGCATCCGTGATGACATGTACATCGGCAAGGGCAACAAGTACATGCACGATGTAGCCGATGCGGTCGAAGATGGCTTCCGTGACGGCGTGCTGGAGCAGCGCCCGACGCTGGTCAATTTGCAGTGCGACATCGACCACCCGACGCAGTCGATGGCCGACATGCTGCACATCATCCACGAGTTCGGCGGCGTGGAAAACCTGCGCGGCAAGAAGATTGCGATGACCTGGGCGTACTCGCCCTCCTACGGCAAGCCGCTGTCCGTCCCGCAGGGCATCATCGGCCTGATGACGCGCTTTGGCATGGATGTATCGCTGGCCCACCCTGAGGGATACGAAGTAATGAGCGGCGTGGAAGATGTGGCGCGCGCCAATGCAGCCAAATCCGGCGGCTCCTTCACCAAGACCAACTCGATGGCCGAAGCCTTCGCCGGCGCGGACATCGTCTACCCCAAGTCCTGGGCACCGTTCAAGGCGATGGAGAAGCGTACCGACCTGTACGGTGCGGGCGATATGGACGGCATCAAGGCGCTGGAGAAAGAGCTGCTGACCACCAACGCCGGCCACAAGGACTGGGAGTGCACCGAAGACCTGATGAAGACCACCAAGAACGGCAAGGCCCTCTACATGCACTGCCTGCCCGCCGATATCACCGGCGTCAGCTGCAAGGAAGGCGAAGTCGCCGCGTCGGTGTTCGACCGCTACCGCACGCCGCTTTACAAGGAAGCGAGCTTCAAGCCCTATGTCATCGCCGCGATGATCTTCCTGCAAAGGTGCGGCGATCCGCAGGCCGTGCTGGGCAATCTGGCCGCGAAGGGCACGCAGAGGCTGTATAAGTAAGAGCTTGCTCACGGATAGGCTCTTGCGAACGCGAAAAACCTCGACTTGACGCATAGGGGCGGGATTTGGTATAAATATTCGTTGGGAGCCATCCCTCCCTACTCTTTCTAAGGAGGAACCTATCCTATGAAAATCGTGCTAGCCCTTGGTGGAAACGCGCTGGGGAACACGCTGTCCGAACAGCTTGTGGCCGTTCGGGAGACGTCCAAGGCCATTGCCGACCTGATTGAGGCCGGGCACCAGGTGGTCATTTCTCACGGGAATGGACCGCAGGTAGGCATGATCAAGCTGGCAATGGGCGACGACGTACCCATGTCCACGTGCGTTGCGATGAGCCAGGGCTACATTGGCTACGACCTGCAGAACGCGCTGCGCGAGGAGTTGCTCAGCCGCGGGATTGACAAGACCGTCTGCTCGCTGATTACCCAGGTGCGCGTGGATGCAAACGACCCGGCGTTTGGCAACCCGACCAAGCCGATCGGCCGCTTCATGACAGAAGTGGAAGCCGAGGCGCTCCGCGCGGAAGGCGTCGCCGTCAAAGAAGACGCGGGCCGTGGGTACCGCCGCGTGGTCGCGTCGCCGCGCCCCGTCGGCATTGTGGAGATTGAAACCGTGCGCGCGCTGGTCGCGGCGGGACAGGTCGTCATCGCTTCTGGCGGCGGCGGCATCCCAGTAACGGCCGAAGGCAACAGCCTGCGCGGCGCGAGCGCCGTCATTGACAAGGACTTCGCTTCCGGCCTGATGGCCAGCGAACTGGACGCCGACTATCTCATTATCCTGACGGCCGTGGAAAAGGTCGCCATCAACTTCGGCAAGCCAAACGTGCAGTGGCTGTCCACGCTTTCTGCGGAAGAAGCACGCGGCTACATTGCGGAGGGCCACTTTGCGCCCGGCTCCATGCTGCCCAAGGTGCAGGCCGCACTCGAATTTGCCCAGTCCAAGCCTGGCCGCAAGGCGCTGATCACGCTGCTGGAAAAGGCGCGCGAAGGCGTCGACGGCAAGACAGGTACCGTTATTACAAAATAACCGTATAACCATGCAGGGCCTCACAAAACAGTGAGGCCTTGGTTCTCCATTCTTTTTTACGAGGAGGCCCCTTATGCACGGACAGGATAAACGCCTCTCCAGCGTATTTACTTTCGACGGACGCCCCAGCATCAAGGAATCGCTCCCGCTCGCGTTGCAGCATGTGGTGGCGATGGTCGTCGGCTGCTGTACCCCGGCGCTGCTCATCGCCTCGGCTTCCGGGCTTGACACGGCAAACACCACCATCATGGTGCAGGCATCGCTGCTGCTGGCGTGCCTGGCGACGCTGCTGCAGCTGTTCCCCATTGGCCCCATCGGCGCGAAACTGCCGCTGGTGATGGGCGTAAGCTTTGCTTATGTGCCGACGATGCAGTCGATCGTGCAGACGAACCCGCAGACGGCCAGTGCGACGGAGATCATCGCGATCATCCTGGGCGCACAGCTGATCGGTGCGGTGGTTTCGATTGTGTTTGGCTTCTTCCTTAAAAAGATTCGCGTGCTGTTTCCGCCGATTGTCGCGGGAACGGTCGTGTTTACGATTGGCATTTCGCTCTGGCCCACGGCGGTGCGCTATATGGCGGGCGGCATGGGCACGCCGACCTATGGCGATCCGCTGAACTGGCTGGTGGCACTGGTGACGCTGACGGTCGTGCTGCTGCTGACGCACTTCACCAAAGGGTTCTGGAAGCTGGCGTCGGTGCTGTTCGGCCTGCTAGCCGGCTACGCGCTGGCGGTGTGCCTGGGCATGGTCGACTTTACGAAGGTTTCCAGCGCCGGCTGGTTCCAGGTGCCTGCGCCGCTGCATTTCGGCCTCAAGTTTGAAGGCACCGCAATCGCCTCGATGGTGATCATGTACGTCGTCAACTCCGTGCAGGCGATTGGCGATATGTCCGGAACCACCAGCGGCGCGATGGACCGCATGCCTACCGACAAGGAGCTGGAGGGCGGCATCATCTGCAATGGCGTTTCCAACATCGTGGGTGCGCTGTTTGGCGGCCTGCCGACGGCGACGTTCAGCCAGAATGTCGGCATCGTCACGACCACCCGGGTCATCAACCGCGTAGTGATCGCGCTGGCGGCGGTGATCATCGGTGTGGCGGGCATCTTCCCCAAGATTGCGGCGCTGCTGACGACAATTCCCAACGCCGTGCTAGGCGGTGCGACGATCACGGTGTTCGCTTCGATCGCGATGACGGGCATCCGCCTGATTGTCGGGGAAAAGCTGACGACGCGCACGATGGCGATCGTAGGCCTCGCGGTCGGCGTGGGCGTGGGCATGACCAACTCCCCCGGCAGCATGGCGGGCTTCCCGGCCTGGGTGAACACGATCTTCGGCTCCAACATGGTCACCGTCAGCACCATCCTGGTGATCGCGCTGAACCTGATTATCCCAAAAGAAAAAGAAACGCCGTCAGAAATCTAACGGCGTAAATCCCATAACCCAACCTCGCCCGCAGGCGAACATGGGTTTCGAAAGGGCGAAGCCCTTCGCAGAGGTCCAGGAGGCAGCGCCTCCTGGCGTGGGGGTCCAGGGGGAGCAGCGCTCCCCCTGGCGTCTCCCTCCTCACCTCACCCGCACTTCGAATACCCGCAGGCACGGCACACCACGCACCCGCCCTCGTACTCCACCGGCGCGCCACACTCGGGGCAGCGGCTTTCGCGGCCCTTGGCGCACATGTCGCGCTCGGAGCACAGGGAGCAGTTGCTGATGCAGCCGTTTTTCTTTTGCTCCGGCACGGGTTCGTGCTTGAGCGCGGCGGCGTCGATCAGCGGCACGGCGTGGCCTTCGCGGGCCTTGACGACCTTCTCCAGCACGCGGCCGATCGCGTCGGGGCAGGAGAGCACTTTCAGGCCCGGCTGGCGCAGGGTCGAGTGGCAGCGGATGCCGCGCAGCTGCTCGATAATCGTGTTCACATCCATCCCGGCGCGCAGCGCGGTAGAGACCAGACGGCTCGTCGCCTCGCTCTGAGACGGGCAGCCACCGGCGCGGCCCAGGTTCGTAAATACCTCGCAGATGCCTTGCTCGTCGTAGTTGACGGTGACGTACAGGTTGCCACAGCCGATGCGCACCTTCTCGGTGATGCCCATGGTGACGGCGGGGCGCGGGCGCGGCTGGATTGGCTCGGCTTTCGCCGGGGCGGCGGGCGCGGCGGGAACCTCCTTGACCTCCGGTTCCTTGGCGTTGCCGACACTCAGCACCTGTTCGCTCCGGCTGCCATCGCGGTAGATCGTCACGCCCTTGCAGCCTAGCTTCCAGGCCAGCTCGTATACCTCGCGGACTTCATCACGCGTGGCGCTGTTGGTGAAATTGACGGTTTTGGATACAGCGTTGTCCGTGGAGTGCTGGAACGCCGCCTGCATGCGGATGTGGTACTCGGGCGATACATCGTGCGCGGTGACGAACACGGCGCGCACATCGTCCGGAATGCCGGTGAGGCCGTCCAGCGTGCCGCGCGCGGCAACCTCGCGCATCAGCTCCGCGCTGTAGAACCCGCGCGCGCGGGCAACTTCCTCAAAGTACGGGTGCACCTCGGGCAGCGCATCGTTGTCCATCACGTTGCGCACAAACGACAGCGCGAACAGCGGTTCCACGCCGCTGGAGCATGACGCCAGGATTGACAGCGTGCCCGTGGGCGCGATGGTCGTCACGGTGCCGTTCCGCGGCGGATACGGGTCCTCCTTGAAGATGCTGCGGTCGACATAGGGGAACGGCCCGCGCTCCTCGGCCAGCATGCGGGAGGCTTCCTTCGCGCGCATGTTGATGTAGCCCATGACCTCCTCTGCCAGCGAAATGCCCTCGTCGCTGTTGTAGCCGACGCCGAGCTTATAGAGCATATCCGCCCAGCCCATCACGCCCAGGCCGATCTTGCGCGTGCCCAGCGACATCTCGCGGATGGCTTCCAGAGGATATTTGTTGACAGTGATTACGTTGTCCAGGAAGTGCACGGCATCGTCGACCACCTCGCCCAGCAGGTCGTAGTCGATCTCAAAGCCGCCGCCCACTTCGCGCACGATCACGCCCAGGTTGATCGAGCCCAAATTGCAGCTCTCGTAGGGCAAAAGGGGCTGCTCGCCGCAGGGGTTGGTGGACTCGATGGCCGCGATCTCCGGCACGATGTTGTCCCGGTTCAGCCGGTCCAGGAACACGATGCCCGGCTCGCCACTCTGCCACGCCATCTCCACGATCAGGTCGAATATCTCGCGCGCCCGCTCGGTGGAGACCGCTTCGCCCGTGCTGGGGTCGATCAGCGGGTAGGTGTCGTCATACTCGACGGCCTCCATGAACGACTCCGTGAGCCCCACAGAAATGTTGAAGTTGTTGATCTGCGTCAGGTCCTGCTTGCAGGTGATGAAGCCGCGGATGTCCGGATGGTCCACGCGCAGGATGCCCATGTTGGCGCCGCGCCGGGTGCCGCCCTGCTTGATGGCCTCGGTGGCGGCGTTGAATACCTTCATGAAGCTGACCGGCCCGGACGCCACGCCGCCGGAGGAGCGCACCGCGGATCCTTCCGGCCGCAGGCGCGAGAACGCAAAGCCGGTGCCGCCGCCGCTCTGGTGGATCAGCGCGGCCTGCTTGATCGTCTCAAAAATGCCCTGTAGGCTGTCTTCCACCGGCAGCACAAAACACGCGGAAAGCTGGCCGAGCGGCCTGCCCGCGTTCATCAGCGTGGGGGAATTGGGGAGAAACTGTAGGGAGGTCATTCGGGTGTAAAAGGTTTCCGCCAGGGCTTCCGTGTCCGCGTTCGGGTTCCACTCCGTGTCAGCCGCGGCGATGGTTTCCGCCACGCGGCGGAACAGGCCCTCCGCGTCCTCCAGCAGGTTTCCATGCGAATCGCGCGCAAAATAGCGTCTCTCCAAAACGCGCAGGGCGTTGTCGCTTAACATCTTTTACCGCTTCCTTTCGTTGGTCTGCACATTATACAGCATGCAGGCCAACGAATCAAGGAGTGGTAGTGGTTTTATTTTACATCCACAGGATGTTGTATGTCGGCGACAGTTCCACCACTTGTCTCCGCAATTGCACGCGCCACGAAAGGCACCGCGCGTAGCGCTTCATCCAGCGTGTTCATGTTGTTGCCAATTTCGATCAGCAGCGCGCCGGTGGAGACGTGCTGGTTGTAGCGGCTGGACTTGGTGGACACCGGGCGGCAGAGGCTGGGCGCCTGTTCGTTGATCGCCTCGGTGATCATTTTGGCGCGCTCCAGGTTCTTTTCCCAGTCCGGCAGCTGCGCAAACGCCTGGCCATCGTAGGTGCCAGTGCCCTTGCCCACCAGGAACATCACGCGGGCTGTAGCTTCGCCATCCGCCTCCACGGTATTTTGCTTGAACAGGCCCTGGGCATAGGCGTCGCGATGCAGGTCGATGTACAGGTCGAACGTCTCGCCCCTGGCTGTATAGTTTTCTATCGCCTCCAGAGAACGCTGGTACGCGCTGGAAAGCCTGGGCAGCTCAAACACCGTATCGTCATGAACAACGGTCATTCCATACGTTTCGCGCAGCAGGCGCGCTAGCTCCGCGCCCACACGCACGATGTTAAAATCGGCGTCGGCGGTGCGCCACCGCTCGGTCGGCTTGTATTGGCCGTCGAAATCCGGCTCATACGCCTCGAACGTATGGGTATGATAAATCAGCACCCGAAGCGGCGTGCCGTGCTCGCGCTCACGGGTGACGATTTCCACCTCGATGTCGCTTGGCGAGGGAACCTCCTCCGGTTCCGTCTCAAGCGTTTTGAGGGTGCTGGCGGGCTGGGCGGTGGGCCTGGTCAGGTCCACGTCCACCTGCACCGCCGCCGACTGCGCCTTTGGCAGCCATTCGGTCGCCGCCGCGTAGCCCGCGAACCCGGCGATGACCACGCCGATCAATAGAAAGATCGCCTGAAGCGGTTTTTTCATAGATTGCACCTATAGGGTATTCGTGGGATTGTACTGTATATGCCCGGAAAATAGGTTCAATGCATCAATGCGGGGATTTCGTCGCGGCTCAGGCGCGGTTGAAGCGCCCGGTTGATGCCCAGCGCGAGCAGCTCCGCCATGTGCGATACGCGCTCGTCCACTTCGCGGGGGGTGACGACCAGGTCGCCCAGGCGGCGCGCGACGACACGGTCCACCAGCGCGTCCAGCGCTCCGGCGTGCTCGTCGGCGTTCATGTCCATATCATCGACCAGCAGTTCGAGTGCGTCGCGCGCGATAGTCGCCGCATAGACGACCATCGGAACGCCCACCGCGATCACCGGCACGCCCAGCGTCTCCTGGTTCAGCCCTAGCCGGTGGTTGCCCACGCCTGAGCCCGGCTGGATGCCGGTATCGGCAATCTGCATCGTGGTGCAGATGCGGTTTGTTTCCTTTGCCGCCAGCGCGTCCACGGCGATCACTGCATCGGGCTTCGTATGCTCCACGATGCCGCGCACGATTTCGCACGTCTCAATGCCGGTGACGCCCAGCACGCCCGGCGCGGCGGCACTGACCGCGCGAAGCCGCCCGCGCACATGCGTGGGGGTGTTATCGCGCATATGGCGAGTGACGAGCACGCTGTCAATCACGCGCGGCCCCAGCGAGTCGGCCGTGATGCGGCGGTTGCCCAGCCCCACCACCAGCACCGAGCCCAGATCCGGCAGCATGGCGTGCAGCGTCTGCGCCAAACGGTCCACTGCCATATCCAGCAGCGCCGGTTCCGGCTGGTGCAACTGGTCGGACTCCAGCGTTACATACCGGCCCCGGGGCTTGCCCAGTGCCTCCACGCCGCGGTCATCGACGATTTCCACTACAGTTTCGGTCAAATCCCCCAGCCGAAGCTGCTCCATACGAACACCAGGCACATTGGTGCCACCTGTCAACGCTGAAGATTCCAGGGCCAGGTCGGAACGATAATTGCGCACGCCAACCGCCTCCAATAAGCTTGTTTTCGTTACTATGGCTAATGGAGGCTAAAGTTATCCGAAAAAAAGGAGGGGTTGTGATACGAAAAAAAGAACGCCAGGGGGACTTGGTCCCCCTGGACCCCCTACCAAAGGGCCTTGCCCTTTGGAAACCCAACATTTCGCCTCACGGCGGGAGGGTTATCATTTCATGTGAAGAATAACCCGCCTGCAGGCGAAACATTGGCGGTCCAGGAGGTACGCCTCCTGGCTGGGGGTCTGGGGGACAGCGTCCCCCAGCGTTCCTTTTTGTATTGCGCCGACCCCTACGCCCGCAGACCCACCGTCTGCACCTTCAGCGTGTTGGTGCTGCCGCAGGTGTTCAGCGGGATGCCGGCGGAAATGACGACGAGGTCGCCGTTCTCTACGAGATCGATTTGCTTGGCGCAGTCAATCGCGTGCTGGAATAGCTCGTCCGATGTGTTCTGGTAGCGGGAGAGTACCGGGTACACGCCCCAGGATAGGGATAGCTGGTGGAAGGTCTTGTTCTCTGGCGTCGCCGCGACGATCGGCTCGTACGGGCGGAACTTGGAGATGGAGCGCGCGGCTTCGCCCGACTTGGTGACGGTGATGACGGCCTTGGCGCGGATGTCGCGCGCGGCGCGGCAGGCAGCGTCGCTGATGGCGTTGGTGGTCGCGCCGTCCTGGTCGTAGTGCAGGCTGCTGTACGCGTTCATCTCAAAGGCGTCGCGCTCAGCCTGCTCGGCGATCAGCGCCATCGCCTTCACGGCCTCTATCGGGTACTGGCCCATCGCGCTCTCGCCGGAGAGCATCACGGCGGAAGTGCCGTCGAACACCGCATTGGCGACGTCGGTGATTTCCGCGCGGGTTGGTGTGGGGCTGGAGACCATGGATTCAAGCATCTGCGTGGCGGTGATGACCATTTTGCCGGACTGGTAGCAGCGGCGGATGAACCGCTTCTGCAGGCCCGGCAGGCGCTCATAGGCAACCTCTACGCCCATGTCGCCGCGGGCGACCATGATGCCGTCGGCCTGGCGCAGGATGTCGTCGAACTTCTCGATGCCCTCCAGGTTTTCGATCTTGGCAATGATGCGGATGTCATGGCCGCCGTTGTAGTCGAGGAACTTGCGCATGGTGATAATGTCCTCGGGTCGGCGGGCAAACGACGCGGCGATGAAGTCCACGTCGCACTCGATGCCAAAGAGCAGGTCGCTCTTGTCCTGCTCGCTCAGGTACGGCATGTCCAGCGGCACCTTGGGCACGTTGACGCCCTTGTGGTTGGAGAGGCGGCCGCCGTTTATCACGTGGCAGTGGATCTCTGTATCCGTGCAATCCATGACCTCCAGCACGACGCGGCCGTCGTCGATCAGCAGGCGGTTGCCTGCGGAAAGCTGGCGGGGCAGGTCCTTGTAGCTGATGGAGGCGCGCTTGTCATCGCCCAGCAGCTCCTCGATGGTTAGCGTATAGTCGCTGCCGGTTTTGAGCACCGCCGCGCCGCCCTCAAAGTCGCGCAGGCGGATCTCCGGCCCCTTGGTATCCAGCATCACGGCGGCCGGAAGGCCCAGTCCATCGCGCACCGCGCGGAAGCGGTCGATGAGGACCCGATGCTGCTCATGCGTGCCATGCGAAAAGTTCAGGCGCGCCACGTTCATGCCGCTTTTGAGCAGCGCCTCTATGACGACTTCGTCTGAGCTGGCGGGTCCCAGGGTGCACACAATTTTGGTCTTTCTCATATCTTCCTCCGTGATGCCTATGGCAACGTTATGGCATATTGTTATCAGCAGATTATAGCAGAAAAAAACGCCACGAAAGCATCCGGATGAAAGATCATCGCCTGGATACCCGCGTTGGCGCTGTTTTTCCCCATCGGGGACGTTTTCATTACGGATTGTCCAACGACTGGATGGTGCTGAAGGCGAGCTCATATTGCGCCTTCACCGTCTCAAACATCGCGTCCACCCCGGAAGTATCGCTGGAGCGGAGCGCCTCCACCAGCGGGGAAACGGAGTTGAATAGCCCGTCCAGGCCAAGGTTGCCGGCCACACCTTTGAGGGTGTGCGCCGCGCGGAATCCTTCCTCCTTGTCGCCCGAGCGAATGGCGGCCTCCAGCTGCACATAGGTGCCATCCTGGGTGAACTTGCGGAGAAACTTAAAGAGGAGCGCTTCGTTGCCAACGAAACGCGCCAGCGTTTGGTCGATATTCATGCCAAGCGAAAGGAGCGCGTCCCGAGTCTGATCTTTCATAGTAGCCTGCCTCAATTACGTTTTTGTTCAGTATACCATTACTCGCGGGAAATATCAATTTTAAGGTGATAATTTTTCGCATAGAGGGTTGACAATTGAGCGAGTGCTCAAGTATAATACAAATGAACGATTGAACAAGTGTTCAAATGAAGGGTGGAGAATGAGATGCCGGCAAAGGCGGCGGTATGCGGCTGTCAGGTGGTGCATGCGAACGCGGTGGAGACGGCGCGCGCGGGCATGGCGGAGGAAGGCAACCTCTACGACCTGGCTGATTTTTTCAAGGTATTAGGTGATAGCACGCGGATGCGCATTCTCTGTGCGCTGGACCTGACGGAGCTGTGCGTGTGCGACCTGGCGGCGCTGCTGAACATGACGATGTCCGCGATATCACACCAGCTGCGCTCGCTCAAGCAGGCGGATCTGGTCCGGTTTCGGCGCGATGGCAAGACGGTGTATTACGCGCTTGCCGATGACCATGTCCGCGATATCATCGAAAAGGGTCTGGAACATATCCGGGAAGGCAAATAAAACATATAAAAGCAAAGGAGGACGAAACTATGAAAAAGACGTTTAAGCTTGAGGGGCTCGAATGCGCGAACTGTGCTGCCAAGATGGAACGTGGGATCAAGGCGCTGGATGGCGTGACGGAGTGCACGATCAACTTCATGACGAGCAAGATGACGCTGGAGGCGGCGGATGACCGGATGGACGAAGTGGTCACGGCTGCGCGGCGTGTGGTGAAGAAGTTCGAGCCGAATGTGGAACTAAAGTAAGGGTGTGAGAACATGAAGAAGCGAATCTGGCGCATCGGGGCGAGCGCGGCGCTGCTCGCGGCGGGGCTGATCGTGGGAGAAGGCACGGGATGGGTCAGCTTTGCGCTCTTCGCGGCGAGCTATCTCGTCGTCGGGTACGATATCCTGTGGAAGGCGGTGCGCGAGCTGCTCAGCGGCGCGCTCATCGGCGAAGATTTCCTGATGTCCGTGGCGACCATCGGCGCGTTTGCGATCGGCGAGTATCCGGAAGGCGTGCTGGTGATGCTGCTCTATCAGATCGGAGAGCTGTTGCAGGGCTATGCGGTGGGCAAGTCGCGCAGATCCATCGGAGAACTGATGGACATCCGGCCGGACACGGCGACGGTGCTGCGGGATGGCGCGCAGGAGACGGTTGACGCGGAGACGGTTGACGCGGAGACGGTACAGGTGGGCGACACGATCGTCGTTAGGCCCGGCGAGCGCGTGCCGCTGGATGCGGTGGTGCTGGAGGGCGAATCGTCACTGGATACCGCAGCGCTGACCGGTGAATCCGTGCCGCGTTCTGTATCCCCAGGCGGCGAGCTGCTCAGCGGCTGCATCAACCTGTCGGGCCTTCTCACCGCGAGGGTAACCAAACCGTTTGGCGAGTCGACGGCCAGCAAAATCCTGGATCTGGTGGAAAACGCCAGCGCGAACAAGTCGCGGTCCGAGCGGTTCATCACCCGGTTTGCGCGTATCTACACGCCTGCGGTGGTCATCCTGGCGGTGCTGCTGGCGGCTGTGCCGCCGCTGGTCACGGGCCAGCCCTTTGCCGACTGGCTGTACCGGGTGCTGTCGTTCCTGGTCGTGTCCTGCCCATGCGCGCTGGTCATCTCGGTGCCGCTTAGCTTCTTCGGGGGCATCGGCGGCGCGTCCTCGCGCGGCATCCTGGTCAAGGGCGCGGTGGACCTGGAGACGCTGGCGCGGGTGGAAACGGTGGTGTTCGACAAGACGGGCACGCTGACGCACGGCGTGTTTGACGTGCAGGTGGTGCATGAATCCGACATTTCGCAGGCGGAACTGATTGAGCTGACGGCACTTGCGGAGAGCGGATCGGGCCATCCTATTTCCCAGTCGCTCAGGGAGGCGTACGGCAAGGCGATCGATCCGGGCCGCGTGACGGGTATGGAAGAGCTGCGTGGGCACGGCGTGCGTGCGATGGTGGACGGGCGGCAGGTTGCCGCAGGCAATGCACGCCTGATGGAAGCGATGAACATTTCCTTTGAGCCGGATGACTGCGAGGGCACGATCGTACATGTGGCGGTGGACGGCCGCTACGCGGGGCACATCGTCATCGCCGATGCGGTGAAGCCGGACGCCAGGCAGGCGATCGACGATCTGCGCCGTATGGGCGTAAAGCAGCTGGTGATGCTGACCGGCGACGTGCCGGAGGTGGGCATCCGCACCGGCAAGGAGCTGGGGCTGGATAAGGTGTGCGCCGGGCTTCTGCCGGACGGCAAGGTGGCCGAGGTGGAGAAACTGCTCGCCGAAAAGCGCGGCAAGGGATCGCTTGTCTTCGTCGGTGACGGCATGAACGACGCGCCGGTGCTTGCCCGCGCGGATGTCGGCGTGGCGATGGGCGGGCTGGGCTCCGATGCCGCGATTGAGGCGGCTGACGTGGTGATCATGACCGACGAGCCGTCCAAGCTGCCTGTCGCCATAGGCGTTGCCAAGCGGACGATGCGCATCGCGAGCCAGAACATCGTCTTCGCGCTGGCGGTGAAGGCGTTGGTGCTCGTGCTCAGCGCACTGGGGCTGACGACAATGCTGGTGGCCGTGTTCGCGGATGTCGGGGTTACAGTCATCGCAATCTTCAATGCGCTCAGGGCGCTGAAGACGAAATAAGGGGACTCAGCACGTCATAAATCTTGATGCGGTCCGCATCATAGACGGTGGGGAATAGGGTGTCGAGGGCTTCCTCGTCCAGGCTGAGGCTGTACCGTTCGGCTGGACCAACGACGATGTAGGAGACATCGTACCTAGTGAGGATGTCCAGGTTTTCGGCCGGATAGGCATAGAAAATTAGGACTTCGTTTTGACGGCCAATGTAGTCGAGTCCGTGCGTCGATAAGAAGTTAGAGGGGCCGCAAACCACCTTGCGTCCGGCAAGTGTGTAGACGGGGTTGTTATGATGGATGCCGGTGAGAAAAATGGCGTCGGTGTCGGTGCTCTCGTCGATGTAAGCGGCGGCTTTCGCCTCGCCCGCGGAGAACAGCTGATAGTCAGAGACAACCTCACGCGCGATGGACAGCGCGCCGGAGAGAACCGAGCATGTAACAAACAGCGCGGCCAGCAGCGCGCGAGACCTGTGGCCCTTCAGCCGTTCCCAGAGGTCAATGCACCAGGAAGCGGCGGCCGGCAATGTCAGCAGGTACCAGATGTAGAACAGCTTGTTGTTATCATAATCCAGCGGCTGGAACAGGACCAGCTCCGCGACGACAAAGATGCACGCAGCGCCGATCAGGTCCATGCGGTCCCTCCGGCGGAAGTCCACCAGCGCGCAGACCATCGCCAGCAGCGGCAGGCCGATGTTCTTCGCCCAGAACCAAGGGTAGAAATCTACGAAACCGACCGAAGTCAGGTTTACCCAGTTGAAGTGAAAGCGGAGGAAACCCTCGCTGGTTGCCTGCGTTAAGGTGGTGCCCATCAACTGCGGCAACGCAAGCACCGCCACGATCCCTAAGTACAGACCGGCGCCGGTTAGCAGCGAGCGCCGGTTTTCTTTTTGCGCGAAGAAAGCATATATCAGCGCGCCCGCGCTATAGAGCGCCAGCGCCAGGAACGAGTGGGTGTGCACCATCGGCAGCGCCGCGCCGAACAGCGCGGTGAGCAGGAACATGCGCCGCTCGCCCTTTGCAAATGCCTCACGTGCAAAGTATAGCGCAGGCAGCAGCAGCACCCAGCCGCCCAGGAACGTTCGTTGCGGCAATAGCAGGTCCGCGATCAGATTGGACCAGCGCAGGTTGAAATCCGGCTGGTTTGCGGGTGTCGCATAGTAGCCGGTGAATATCTCCGCGAGCCTCGACAAGTCGTTGCCAGCGAGGTCAAAATCGTAAAGGAAACCCAGGCCGCCATTGAAAAACAGCAACACGCCCGCCAGCAGCGCGGCGGAGGTTTTGCCGGTCATCTCCTTGGCGAGCAGCAGAAAACCCAGGTAGACTAACGCGCACATCAGCGTGCCCGGCAGCGTGAAGGACAGTGCGAGCGGCATGCCTAGCATGTAGAGCGATGTGCTCATCGCGTCCGTCAGGATTGGGTAGCCCAGCGTCGTGCCCGGCAAAATGTTGTACTCCGCGGGCAGCGCCGAACCACGCAGCCCCGTGACGATCGACAGGTGCATGCACAGGTCGCCATAGGTGGACTGGCCCACATGCAGCGCGCCATCCACATTGCGCAGCGTGTGGGTGTATTGTAAGTACCCGGATAGTATCGTCAGCGGCAACACAAAAACTGCGGTCGCAATGAGCAGACCGCGGTCTGTTTTGTCAAACCATCTGGCTTTTTTCAGCTTCTCTTGCTGCGTGAGGAGCACCAGCGCGCAGAGCACCGCCAGGATTCCCAGCGCAATCAGCTCAGCCGTCAGCGTAAAACGCACCAGAAACGCGCACAGCGCAGGCAGCCACATGAACAGCAAAATGCCCAACGAAAGACCAATCCACGCCCGTAGCAAAGGCGGCTTGTCCCAGAGCGCTGCCCGCGCGCATAGAAGTCCCGCAAAAAGATAGATCGCAAAAACAAAAGCTGCTGCCATAACGCCCTCCTAGGGAATCATTATAGTTGCCAAATCAAGCAAAAGTCAAGCGAAGTGCCGTGGGCATTGCACAAAGCAAGAGACAAATTACGTGAAGGGTGACTGAAAAGAAACACGAGTAACCAATATGTAACTCTTCTCGCATATAATAGGCATTGCGACGTGAAAATAAGCGGCGATGGTAGCAATACCCTCGTTGTGGATGAAAGTTTCCGGCACTATTTTAGCAAAGGGGGAAGACGAATGATCGCAGCGAACGCCATGCCACTGCTTGGCCGGTTGCGTATGCCTGTGGAACGGCAGGTGCGGGTGGCTTCTGATATGGGCAAAAGCGCAGACGGCCGGCAATCGGTCACCCTGCGCGGTGAACTGAGTGGTTTTGAGGGCATGCGGTATTCTACCCAGTGGCAGATGAACGATGGCGGCGGATGGATCAACATCGCGGGTGCGACCGATTCAGTCTTCACCTTTCAGGCCAGCGGAGAATCTGTCAACTATTCGTACCGTCTAGCCGTGTTTGTACAGGAATAGCTACTAGCGGACTTTACAGGGAACCGGAGCGCTTGCTTCGGTTCTTTTTTTGCGTGGCAAAAAAGATGTCTACATGTGTCATGTTACAGAGCAAGGTGCAGGGGTGTGTAATAAGAAAAAATTGTGGAAAATGGACAGGATGCAGAGAAATAAGTATACCAAATGCGGAACCAAAGCAAAAAAATTCTTTCACGCAGAACCTTGTCAAAGGCATACGTGCCAAATTTTGTAACCAGTATGTCACCATGGGGCGCTATAATGAAATAGTAAAAATGGCACAGGTCTGTCTGAGTCTGGTTTCTAGAGAAGGGAAGATAAGATGCACAGTAGGGATAAGGGGCAACGCGCCAGGGCGAGGGTTCCGGTGTGGCCGTTTCAAGCGGACGGCAAGGCCTTTGATGATAGACGGAGTTCATTTCGTAGCACATGGGGGAGTGGTTGTATGGAACGCAAACTAAGAAAGCTCATGGCGGTGATCATCTGCACGATGATGATGGTGCAGATGGCGATACCGGTCACCCTGGCGGAAGCGATTGCATCGGGAGCGGACAGCGGCGCGGAAACAGCAGGCGCTACTGTGTTCGAAAGTGCCCCATTGTTTTCGTCGCCGAGCACATTTGTGCTGCTCGAAACGGATGCCGAAAGCGGTGAGCAGACCGCAGGACATGTTTTTGAGTACTACACCACTCCGCCAAGCTTCGGGACGATCACGCGCGAGGAGGGCACCGATTCGTTCATCGTTGCGCCCACGGCGAGCGGCGTCTATCAGCTCAAGAGCCTGACCCAGGATGGCGTACCCGTCGCCTTGGGTGCAAATGGCGGCAGAATTACGTACGACTGCGATGAAGGCTGTCAGGAGTTCCATGTCATCCGCGCTGAGTTTGCGATGGCGGATTACTCGGTAGTGCTGACGCTCAACAAGGTATGGCTTAATGAACCTAGCAACAACGGGTCCAAGTTGATGTTTTACTTGGTCGTCGATGGAAAAGACGTAGGGAACAAGTCCTATCAGTGGAACATGAGCGGCAAGGATAACTCGTCGCATACGTGGACTTCCGCAAAGTATACAACTGCGGGCATCGCTGTTGTCAAGAACGGCGTCAGCCAGATTGATAACATTACGCTTCGCGAGACGTTTGCCAATAACTCGCAGGCCGCATATTCGGCGGTGGAAAAGCACGTCGACGAGTACGGAAGGCTCACGGGCGTGACCATCTACAACGCCGACTATAAGATGCAGGACCAGTACGAGATCAAAGCGACGGCAGGCTCCTATGGCACAATATCGCCCAGTGGGGTGAGGCTCGTTAAGTCCGGTGCCGATCAGGGCTTCACGATGATTCCGGAGACCGGATACGAGATTAGCACAGTTACCGTTGATGGCAATAGCATTGCTCTTTCCAGCCTTTCGGGTGGGAATAGCTACACCTTCTCCGATGTGCGGGCGGATCATGAAATTCATGTGACGTTCAAACGCACGCCAAACACTTCCTTATATTATAAAGTGCAGCATATCGTGGTGGATGCTTCTGGAGCGCCCAAGGGTGCGGCGCTGTCAAGCGTCACGCAGAAGCGCGAGGACTACTGGACCGGAGACCCGGAGAAGCCGCTTCTGACGCGCGACATGCTCAATGCGTCCGCGACATATCCGGGGTTCACGCAGTACGGCGTGGATGCAAGGGTTGATACGCCTCTTGCGGATGGAAACCAGATTTACTATGTGTACTATACCCAGGATGATTATACGGTTACCTATGACCTGAATGGGCATGGGACTTTCGCCAGCGGCAATGGGACCGAAGCGATTGGCAGCCTCCACTATGGCAACGCGACGCCGAGCGTGCCGGCGTACACGGTGGAAGCCGGGTATACCTTTACAAGCTGGAGTCCGGTGGTTGACAAAACCGTAACGGGCAATGTGACCTATGTGGCGCAGTATGAGCAAATCAAGTACCAGGTGGCGTATGACCTAAATGGGCATGCGACCTTCAATAGCGGGAATGGCAACATCGATGGGCTGCATTATGGCGACGCGACGCCAGCCGCGCCCGGATATACGGTGGAGCCGGGATATGCGTTCACCGGCTGGAGCCCGGCAGTCGCAGGCACGGTGGCGGGCAATGCGACCTATGTGGCGCAGTATACGCAGATTGAGTACGCGGTGACGTACGATCTGGGCGAGTATGGGAGCTTTGATACCGAAGGTGAGACAGGGGTCGTCGGTGGGCTGCATTACGGCGACGCGACGCCGAGCGCTCCGGGGTTCGCGATCCGGCAGGGCCGCGTTTTCATGGGCTGGAGCCCGGTGATTGCAGGCACGGTGACGGGCGACGCTACTTATAAGGCGCAGTATGAGCGCGAGGAAGTTGCGGCGTTGGTCGTTGAAGGGTATCGTGGTACGTACGATGGCAAGGGACATGGCGTGACGGTCGTGAACGAGCTGCCGGGCGACATGATCCGCTACAGCCTGGACAACACCAACTGGGCGGCTGACCTGAGCGTCATCGACGCAACGGCGGGCACGACAATCTATGTAGAAGTGACGAACGGGAACTACGAGACGCGGACCGGCGAAGCCATGGTAACCATCACGCCGGTGGAGATCTTGGTGACGGCGGCGTCCATGGAGAAGGTATACGGGGAGAACGACCCGGCACTAACGTATGAGGCGACGGAAGGCGTAGCCGGCGAGACAGTGAACTTCGCAGGCAGCCTGCTGCGCGGCGGGAACGAGAACACCGGGACGCACCCGATCCTGCAGGGGACCCTGCGGCTTGCGGACGGCGAAGGGTTCAAGGCGGGGAACTACACGCTTGGGTACGTGGGCGGAAGCCTAACGATCACGGCGGCGGAAGCGCCTGAACTGGCAGTGGAAGGGTACAC
>JAVBQK010000011.1:0-49137 GCA_031549105.1 Eubacteriales bacterium | reverse complement strand
CCTACTAAAGGGCCTTGCCCTTTGGAAACCCAACATTTCGCCTGCGGGCGGGCTATGTTTTTCATGTATGTAGCCCCTCCCGCCCGCAGGCGAAATGTCGGAGGTCCAGGGGAACCGGAGCCGCATTCCGCCAGTGGCGGAATCAAATGCGGCGCAGGTTGGTTTTCCTACAGAGCGGCGCTTGCGCCGCGACACTAGGACAACCCGGGTAGAGGCCTCATGGCAGGGGTCAAGGGGACAGCGTCCCCTTGCGTTCCCCCGTCCTTATCCCGTTCTCAATGATATACAGCGTCTTCTGGCAGTGATCCCGGATGTTTGACATCGAGAACTGGGAATTGACGCTCTGGAAGATGAAGATGTCCGTGACGAAGTGTACGCATAGGTCGGCAAGGCTTGAGGTGTCGACATCCAGGCTGATCTGGCCGCGCTCCTTGTCGTACTCAATCCCGATGAGGAAGGTCTCTTTGTACTGGCTCTGCTGCCGGTGGATCAGGCCGCGGGATACGCCCAGCGCGTTGCTGTAGAGCTGCTGCCCCAGCGCGATGTGCGTGGGGTGCTGCAGCAGGTACTCGCTGTCGCGCAAGTAGAACTCGCCGAAGAATTGCAGAAACGGCGCTTTCTTGTACAGCGCGTACGCGGGCCTAACGTATTCGGAGCGTTGGGCGCGCAGTGTGTCGAACACGTGGATGTACAGGTCTTCTTTGGTTTCGAAGTACTGGTACAGGCTGCCGCGCGAAATGCCCGCGTCCTTGATGATGTTGGAAAGGTTCGCCTCCCGCACGTTGCGGATGCCAAACTCTTTGATTGCGGCCTCCAGGATGCGCCCTTGCTTTTCCTCAGGTAGGTTCATGAATGTCGCTGTCGGCATGGCGCCCTCCTGGTGTTGTAAGAATGCCGCAATTATACCGTATCCCCTGCGCACAAGTAAACACCCAAATGCAAAATGGTTCAAACTTGGATGGAACACAGAAGGAGGTCGTCCCATGAAAAAGGTCTACATCGCGGGCGCCAAGCGCACAGCCATCGGCAGCTTCAACGGCGCGCTGTCCGCCGTTGCCGCGCCTGATTTTGCCGTGGAGGTGGTCAGGCAAATTCTGGCCGATACAGGCGTTCCCGCTAGGGACATCGCGGAGGTGCTCGTCGGCAACATCCTGCCAGCCGGGTGCGGCCAGGGCGCAGCGCGGCAGGTGTCCATCCGGGCCGGCGTCCCCATCGAAGTGCCCGCGTATTCACTCAACATGGCCTGTGGCAGCGGGATGAAAGCCATCATGAACTGCGTGGCAAGCGCGTGGGCGGGCCTGGGCGATCTGTTCATCGCGGGCGGCACGGAGAGCATGAGCCGCGCGCCGTACCTGCTGCAAGGGGCGCGGAAGGGCCTGGGGCTTGGCAGCCAGCAGATGGTTGACCACATGGTGTACGATGCGCTGACCGACGCGTTTGATGGGCAGCACATGGGCATCACTGCCGAGACGGTGGCGGAGCGGTATGGCATCACCCGCGAGGCGCAAGACGCGTTTGCGTATGCCTCGCAGCAGAAGGCGATCGCGGCCGTCGATTCCGGCGCATTCAAGGATGAGATCGTCCCGGTGACGATCAAGTCGCGCAAGGAAGAGATCGTTTTCGACACCGACGAGTATCCCAACCGCAAGACCTCCCCGGAGAAGCTGGCGGCGCTTCGCCCGGCGTTCAAGAAGGACGGCAGCGTCACTGCGGGCAACGCATCCGGCATCAACGACGGTGCAGCGTTCGTGCTTGTGGCGACTGAGGATGCAGTGGGAAAATACGGACTAACCCCGCTGGCGGAGATCATCGGCTTTGGTCAGGGCGGCGTGGAGCCGAACGTGATGGGCCTGGGTCCGGTGCCTGCGATCCGCAATGCGCTGAAAATGGCGGGGCTTGCACTGTCCGACATGGACCTCGTGGAGTTGAACGAGGCGTTCGCCGCGCAGTCGCTGGGCGTGTTGACCGAGCTGTGCCGCGAACATGGGGTTTCGATGGAGGCGCTTTCGGGTAAAACAAACGTGAACGGCGGCGGGATCGCGCTGGGGCACCCGGTGGGCGCATCGGGCGCGCGCATCACTGTCACGCTCGCCCACCTGATGCGGGCGAAGAAGGCGACGTACGGACTGGCCTCGCTGTGCATCGGCGGCGGCATGGGCACTGCGTTGGTTTTGAAGCGCGTATAATGGGGCAATTTTCAGCAAAGGCAGGGGAACCCGATGAAGCAATATCCTGTATCCACCGTGCGCATCGGGCGCGGGGAAACCATTGCCTACCGCGAGTGCGGCCAGGGCGAAACAGTGGTGCTGATACACGGCAATATGTCGTCAAGCGTACACTGGCAGACGACGATGGAGGCGCTGGAGCCGCATTGCCATGTGCTCGCGCCCGATCTCAGGGGCTTTGGCGATTCCACGTACAACCAGCTGTTTGACTCGCTGCACGATCTGGCACTGGATATCGAAGCGTTCCTGGATGCCATGGGTGCCGGGCGATGTGCGCTTGTTGGCTGGTCCACCGGCGGCGGCGTAGCAATGGAGATCGCAGCCGACCGGCCGGAGCAAATAACCAAGCTGGTACTGCTGGATTCCGTGCCGCTGACGGGCTATCCGATGTTCAAGAAGGACGCGAGCGGCGCGCCGGTTCTTGGGCAATTCTACACCACAAAAGAGGAGATCGCGGTGGACCCGGTGCAGGTATTGCCTGCGCTGACTGCGATGCGGACGGGCGACCGGGAGACCATGCGCGCCATCTGGAACGCGGTGATCTACAACCAGAACCAGCCGCCGCAGGAGGATTACGAGCTATACCTTAACGCCATCCTCAAGGAGCGCTGCCTGGTGGATGTGGACTACGCGCTGCTAACGTTCAACATCTCCCACCGGCACAGCGGTTCCTGCGAGGGAAACGGCCGCATGAGCCTGATTCACTGCCCCGTGTACATCCTCCAGGGCGAAAAGGATATGGTGGTTCCGGCTGCCTGGGCGCAGCAGATGAAAGCCGACTTTGGGGAGCGGGCCGAGTACATCACGTTTGTGCAGGCCGGACATTCGGTGATCACCGATGACCCGGAACTGTTCGTCAAGGCGCTCAAGGGTGTTTTGGGGCTGCGGACCGGGAACGGAGAGTACGGCGGCGCATAGCAGCATCGCATAAAAAGAATGAGCACCCGCATTGTCTTGTGCATCAAGGCATTGCGGGTACTTTGTTTTTAGATAGCCTTCTGAAGCAAAAGCGAGCGGTACCACGCCGCGAGGCGTCCTTCGGCAGAGGCGGACAATACACCCCGGATGATCTCCTGTTGCCGCCTTGCGTCGCCCGCCAGCGCTTGCAGCCGATGGTATGTGCGTTCACGCGCGCTGATGGCGGCAAATCCGCTTGCAACGCGCCGCCCATCACACATCAAATCGGTTGCATCCACGGGCATCCAGTAGCGCGAAATAATACCCTTGCGGATGGCCGTTTCCTCAGCCTCCAGCACTTCCTCCGGAAGCAAGGGCTGCAACTGCCGCAGGTAACAGCCCATCTCCGCTTGCGCCGCGCACGCGTCCATCGTTAGCGACAGACGGTATTGCATATCAAACGCCTGCGCATAGGCCTTGTTTGACCGAAGGATGATGCGTGAACATGCGCCCGAAAAACAGTCCAAGACCGATTGCGCGTCCAGGGAACGCATCGCATCTATGGCCTGTGAGAATCCCTGGGCAATCTCGTCTGCGTACAGTGTGGCAAGAATGGGTTTGCCGCGGAAATAAGCGAGATTCTGCGCACCGCTGCCGGTGCCGGTAAGCCCGCCAATATCGCGGGGCAGGCCACCGTACATCCGTATGGGCGTGGGTAAAAGCTGGGTGGCGAGCACTGTTTTGTCCCATGCCGCGGCGATCGGCGAGAGCAACGCCTCTATCTGGGGAACGAGCAGCAGCTCCAGGTCAATCGGGGTGGGATGCACGCCACAGGCGATGATGTTCTCGCAGTGCATATCGCGCGTGCCCAGCAAATGGAGCAGGCCGAGCAGGTATCCTGCATGGGTATAGTAGCGCCCTGCCTGCTCCGCGCTGTCCAGAGGCGCAGGTTCAACATACTCGCGCCAGCCATAGCCTTCACGCGGCAACGCCCGGACCCCGGCAGCCATCCCGTCCGGCGCTAGCAGAGATAGGAAGCGGAGCCAACCGGCAGCCATCGAATAGCCGTGCACGTTATCGGTATAGATGATTCGCCGTCCGGACTGAAATGCGACACACACCGTGCGCCAATGTACGCGGTTCTCCCCGGCGACATGAACCTGTGCCGGCAAGTCGTCCGGCGCGATGCCCAGCGCTCCATACAGCGCCGGCCGGTCCTCCCGCAGGCGCCCCCATAAGGAGATGCCCATATCCCTTACATGCTCCAGCACGCATAGGATGCCTTCGTGAAAAACATCATTCTCCAGCAACGCCTCATGCGACCGGATGCCGAAATGCGCCAGCAGCGCATCGTCCGGTACAGGGGCGTTTGCACCCGTGTCCAGTGCATACTGCTTTGCCATCGCGCTGCGAAGCCTGTGCCATGGCTGCATCAGGCTTTCTTCGGCCGCGGCCATCAGACCATCGGCGCACACGGCGCAGTCGCCTGCACGCCACGGCGCAGCCATGTCCCGCAGGTACGGCTCCGCCAGCGATTGCACGAGTGCGCGGACGGCCTCGTCATGTTGCTGGGAAAGCATACGTCTACTCCCCCGCGGCGACATGAAACCGCGCGGCAAAGCCTTTTTTGAACAGCACGCACCGCATATGATCCACGCCAAAGTAGTCGCGCGTCGTGGCATAGGCCAGCGCCCGGCACCCGCCCTGGCAATCCGGCAAATGCTCGCAGGCATAGCACGGGCTTTCAGCGTCACGCATGTCGCCAAAGGTACGGCAGACGGTGGTCAGATAGGTCGATGATTGCAGGATCTCCTGCAAGGGCGTCTCGATAATCTTTGGCATATCGTCGCCGAAAGCGCGCATTGCGCCGGACATGATGTTGCAGGGAAACACGCTTCGGTCCGCCGAAATATGGAAATGACCCCGGATGCTGCTGCACAGCGGCATCTTCAGCAGGCGCGCATCCGCCGTATGTTCCGGCAGCCATTCAACCCTGCCATCATACATCGGGAAGTAACGCAGCAGTCCCCATAGCTCCAGCATTGGGCGCAGGTTGCTCTCCCGGTATCGGCGGAAGAGCGCCAGCAGCTTCTCGTAATACTCCTCGGGCGAAATGTTGGCGTCCGCCGAGGTACGCAGCCAGCGGGGCGCTTCGGAAACGCGGATGATGCGAATGACGCTCACGCCCATGTCACTGAGAAATTGGACCGTATCCCATAGCCCGTCTACATTCCCTTTGTGCACGCACAGGTGTACGGATAACCGGAAGCCGTTTTGTATCGTCAGCTCCATCGCCGCCAGCGCCTCACGTTCCGCGCCTTCCACGCCGCGCAGCCAGTCATGCATGCCCAGGCCGTCAAAGCTGACCATAATCAGCGGGCGAAGCACCCGCTGAATGCCCAGGCTTGACTGGGATGGCGGTTCCCGCAGGAAGGCGTCAAAATGGCTCTGCCGAAGCAGCGCCCCGTTTGTCAAAATTTCTTCGACCTCTATGCCGCGCCGGTGCGATTCCAGCACGAGGTCCAGAAAGCGCGGATGAACAAACGGTTCCCCGCCAGTGTAGCGGATGGTGCCGATGCCGCACTGCGCCATTTCATCAAAGACTGTCAGACATTCGTCATAGGAGAGCTGCGCGACGGTCTTATTTTCATCCTTCGCCATGAAGCAGTGGCGGCAGTTGTAGTTGCAGCGAAGCGTCGGCGCAAAGCTGACGGCCCCAAAATACTCGTTATCATAGTATTGATACTTCTGCCACGGATGGAAGGCTTCACACTCCCCCGCCGGAACGATCACGCCGCTGTCCAGATATGCCTTTGCGCGGGCATCTTCCGGCAGCTCATGCTCCCCATCGCAGGCGTTGAGGAAGGCCGTATCCTCAGCGGAAATCCGCGTCGGTTCATGTACGCCGTTTTCACACAGCAGGAAAGGGAACTTGCGCCAGCCGCGCAGCGCATACGGCGGTTTGAGACAGTATCGCATCGGTTGTGTTCCTCTATTCATTGTTGGTTAGCACATCTTCCCGCAGCCACTGCGCCGCATCCCCGTCCAAGGATGCCAAACAGGCATGGATGCCCAGGCGCACCTTTTGCAGCGCGCAATGCTCCGGCGGGATGTAGAAGGCCGGCGGGCAATCACAGTCGGGCGGTGCGAGGCTCACCGCCTGGTTCATGCAGAAACCTTCGCACGCGTAGCGGGCATAGCACCGGTGGCATTTGGGGTTATGGATAGCACCGTGTAACCCAAAATCCCCGCGGCTAAACCCTGTATATACGGAGCCGAGCCGATAGTCCTTCATTTCATTAAACTGCGCGCAGGGGTATATATCCCCATCCGTCGAGATGCCTACCTCCTCCCGCGCGGCCGCGCAGAACGTGATGTGCTTGCGGTCTGTCGACGCCGGGGTGGTCAGGCAGAAGCGGAACCATTGCCCATGGAACGGGTCGTCCAGCACCTCACGGACAGCAGCCGCATCACGCCGCGCGATGGCGGACAGGATCGTCCGCCCCTGCCTGTCAATCCACGCCGCATCCTCGATCAGCCGCTGGGCGAAATCATCCAGCCCCTGCCTCCCATGCGAGCTATTGCGCACAATGCGGACGGCCCGGGTGGAAAAACCCAGCGCTTCCAGTTCCCTATCGACGGCTCCTCGGTCATCGCCAGCGTACTGCGTGGCGCTGCCACTCATCTTCAAGCGGCCGCGCGCCATCGCGATCTTATCCACCACAGCTGCATAGCTGTCCCCCCCATTCCGCAGCGGGCGGTTTCGGCGCTGGTACTCAGGGGGACCGTCCATGCTGACGGTAACTTCGACATGGTGCGCTTCCAGGAACGCAAGCATTTCCTCGTCCAGCAGCGTCAGGTTGGTCACGACTCTAAAAACAATCCGGCCGGGCCACTTTTCCTCGCCGTAGCGTATGCATTCGCGCACAACGGGGAAGTTCATCAGTGGCTCCCCGCCCATCAGGGAGACTACGAGCCGTTTGTCCGCCGGGACATATGCCATCATGAAATCAATGCACGCCCGCGCCGTCTCCACTGTCATCATCCCAGGATTATGGAAGTCGCCGCCATGCGCATAGCAATAGGTGCAGGCCATGTTGCAGCATTGCGCCACATGCAGCACAAAGTTGGTGATGGGGGTGGCTTCTATCAGTGCCCGTGACAGGCGGGTATCCTTCGCCAGCACCTTCGCGTCGCTCAGTGCCACGAGAGAGAGCAGGCCCAGCGCTAGCAGCCGCTCACACTCCCCCACGCCGACTTCTGCCTGCCACTGTCCGGCGAGGGGGGACAGAAACGCATACTCCTCCTGCGAAATGGGCTGTATTCTGTGGGATTGCACATGCATCAGGAAAGCACGTCCCAGCGACTGAAAAATCGCGAACTCTTGCAGATATATCGTTTTTTTCTCTATGGAAAGCGTGCCATCCGCACGCGCTTTATTTTCTGTCATTGCTTTTCTCCCCTTGGCGTATTTCCCCGGCATCCTGTGCGGCGAACAGATTGCCAATGGCAGCCTGATCGCGCAGGCCTGCGGCCATCCGCTCCTTCACGCGCATGTGCAGCGTGTTCGTGGCAATCCATTGCTCAAGTGCACTGTTTTTGGACACCGCATCCTTGCGCACAAGCCGCCTCAGCGGAGAACGAAACAGATTGCGCACCATGCTGTCGCCGCGCCAGTTCAGCTTCGCGTACTTGGCGCAGCGCTCCCCATAGAAGAGCGTCAGCAGCGCATCGCGCTCCGAAGTACCCACCCCCTGCTGGGCTAGCTCCATATCGCTTGCCGCGCAGCGGTACTGGTTTGTCTCCACGTTCAGTTCGCGCAGGATGGCCGCTGCCGCGAGCGGCTGCCCCGCATCGCAGAGCAAGGCCGCATGCACCAACGGCGCAGGGACATTATCCTGGTACACCAGATCGATGTTCTTCTCCGTATCAATGCTCCCCAGAAACGCGATGGCTTCCGCACGCTCGTCAGCCGTCAGGTCGCAGTACGCGTCGCTCAGCGAGAGCAGCCTCGCGCGCATGCGCAGGTCGCGCAACAACTGCGTGGAAATCTTGTTTGGGTGCCCTGTGACATTCGGCACAAAAATGCGGTAGGTGGGCACGCTGAGATAGCCCATATCGCGGATGTAGACCTCGCCGCCTATTTCCAGCAGCATGTCCGCCATGGTGCGAATGCCCTGCGCGTTGGTAAAGCCCACGTCCGTCGGCCACGGCTCAAAATGCCAGGACGGTACCCCCGCAAAGAAACTGTCCGGATGCGTGCCGGCATATCCGCGATAGAGCGCGTAGCGGTTGGCCACCGAATCATACGGGACAAATCCAGCCTGCCACCGCGACAGGAACCGCTCGTCCTGCGCCTGCACGCCCGGGGTGTAGCCCTGCAACAGCTCCGTCAGGCACCTCTCCAGCGCGATCGCAAAGGAGGGATGTGCGCCGTACTTGACCTGGTAGCGCTGCTTCGCCTGGTCAATGAGGGCTACGGCAACGACCGGATACCCCCGGCCCATGGAGGCATCGCGGATGCAAATATGGAAGCTGCCAAGCGCCTCGATTCGCCGGATTGTTTCCTCCAGTACCGGAAACTCCGCGGCGATGTACGCCCGCTCGATGGGCGGCGGCACAAGCCGTCTCCCGTGAATCTCGCCACACGCGTATCGTTCCAGCACCTCCGAAAGCCCTTGGCACAGCGCCTCTTCAGGGGTATTGCCGGATGCGAGACCGTTGGAGCCATCCAGGTACGAAACCACATAGTCCGGCAAACACACCGTTTTCTGGCTGCCCAGCGCATAGTACGGTACAAAGCTGACCTCGTCTCCAACCAGCGCCCGCCAGACCTCGGCCATCCGCTCATCGTCCCGCGCTTCGCCGCCCCTTTCCCAGGCATCCCGCATCAGCTGCCACACGGCAGGCGCTCGCTCCCGGATGCTTGCGAGAGGTCCCCGTTCCTCATCGGGCGCGCGAACGAAGTCCAGATAGTCCTTGGCCTCCTGCGAAACGCCGTGCGTATCATAGGCGTAATTGCTCTGGAAGCGCTCCATAGCCTCCCCATAGCCACTGGCCATGCAGTACGCCAGCGTGGTGCCCTTGCCATTGACACCCCAGCCATGCAGCCGGTCTTCAAGCCGCACGGAATACAGCCCCTCTACCGCGTTGAGCACGCTCTCGGCCATCTCAACGCCAAGGCTGTCCAGAATGGATTTGATGTTCGCGGTGGTCTGCTCCGGCGGCGCGTCCTTGTGTTTGCTATATTCCATACGTTTCTCCTGTGCTATGGGTAGATCCGATGGCGCCAGCGCTATAGAAGCGCGAGTTCCTTGATCCATGCTTTATCTGCGTCGCCTGTGATGGCCTCAACATAGACCTTGAGCATGAGGCGGGTACGCATCAGTGAGCAATGTGACTCCGGTATGTTAAATATCCCCGGGAGCCCGGGCTTCGCTTTCACATCACAGGCACAAATGTGCGCGCACGGCCCACCGCATATATAGCGTGCCATGCACCCTGCGCAGGTGGGATTCCGCAGCAGGATGTTGCTCTCATACTCGCCGGGCGAAAGGCCCTCGGCCAGCGAACCCATTCGGTGCTCCGGCTGCCCGACAAAGCGATGGCACGGGTAAAATTCGCCATCGCGGGACACGGCGAGCATTGCCCGCCCGTTTCCGCAGGCCATCATCCTCCGGCTCATGATGCGATGCCCCCGGATGGCCTCCATCAACAGTTGCCGCAGTTCCTTATCCCGCACCTGCGCGCGCATGCCTTCCTCATCCCGCTGCACAAGCAGTTCAGCGTAGCGCGCGACCCCCGCAGAAAGGCGCGCTTCCTGCTCCTGCTGGTCGAAGAACAGGTCGTCCCGAACAACCCCCTCGCCCAGATTGCCGGACACGCCGCACAGCTGGTACTCGCGAAAGCCGAGGCGTTCGTACTCTGCGATGATGCGGTCTCTATCGTCTTCCTTGTAGATGGTCGCGCGGGCAGCAACGCGCCCAAGCCTAGCAAGCGCCTTGCCAATGAGCTCCACGGTTATGTCATAGCTGTCGCTTCCATCCTGCATTATCCTGCGGGCCTGATACTCTCGGGGGCCATCAAAGCTGATGAGGACATTAAACCGGTGGCTAGCGAAGAAATCAAGCCGCTCCTCCGTCATCAACGTCAGATTCGTTGTCATGCCAAAGTTGAGTGTTTTGTCCGCGAATAGCGCTTCCGCCCGCTCCACGCAGCGGACGATCAGGTCGTAGTTGAGCAACGGTTCCCCACCGAGGAAAACGACCGTTACCTCGCGCACCTTGTCGTTTTTGTCCACTTCTCTGCGCAGGAAGTCCAGCGCCTCAAAGGCTGTTTTCTCCTCCATTATGCCAGGATTGTGGTAGCTGCCGTCGCTGCCATAGCAGTATTCGCAACGCATATTGCATGCCTGCGCCACCATCAGTTCTATCGTGGAGACGACTATGCCAGCCTTGGCCTTCTTCCATATGGCCGTATCCCGCTCCATCTCCGATTCGGCGCTGATAGGCGTATCGGAGAGCAGGCGCAGCGACTCAAGGCACGCCAGCTGTCCGGGTGCTACTTCCAGCGTATATTGCCCTTGAATGCTCGCAAGCCACTCGTACTGCGCCTGCGTAATTTCATCGGCGTACAGGGTGCGCGTCCGCATGACAAATGCCTTATCCCGCACCTGAAACACCGCAAATGGTTTGATGTATACTTGTTCCACTTTATTGCTCCCACATGTATTGCGTATTGATTGGGGACCACAAAGCCTGGCTTTGCGGTCCCCCCGCGATGTTTAAACCGTCGTATGGATGGAGGCGCCGCCCCAGGCACAGTCATGTTCGCAGGTTGACCCGCAGTGGCCGGTGCATATGCCGCCGCTGACGGACGCCGCCAGCTGCTCATCGCTCTCTTCGTCACTCTGCTCGATGTACGCCTGGAACTCTTCCTTTGTGAAGGAGTATCCCATCTTGTATATCTCTTCCGCCATAGCATCCGGTTCCATGGCTCGCAGCTGTTCCATCTTCTCCGGATGCTCCACACAATACTCGTAGAATTCTTTTGCGCCCTTCATTTTTTCTCCCTCTTTTCTCTTATTACCAGTGATCGCAAGGTCCCGGTTCTCTACAGTCATTCTCGCAGGTAAAACCACAGTGACCCGTGCAAGCGCCGCCGCTGATGGCCTGTGCCAGCTGCTCATCCATCTGCCCCTCGCTCTGCTCAATAAACGCCTGAAGTTCTTCCCTTGAGAAGGCAAAGTCAAGCCTGTTCATCTCGGCAGCCATCTCTGCCTGGTTCATGGAGCCAAGCTTTTCCATCGCTTCCGGATGCTCCACGCAATACTCGTAGAACTCTTTCGCGCCTTTCATTGACTACCTCCCCACGACCTTTTGCAGTCTTTCTCGCACGTTGTCCCGCAGTGGCCCGTACAGGAGCCGCCGCTGATGGCCTCTACCAGCTGCCCATCCATCAGGTCCTCGCTCTGCTCCACAAACGTCTGGAACTCCTCTTTGGTAAAGGCAAAGCCAAGCCTGTTCATCTCGGCAGCCATCTCTGCCTGGTTCATGGAACGGAACATTTCCATTGCTTCCGGGTGCTCCACGCAATGCTCGTAGAATTCTTTCGCGCCTTTCATTGGCTGTCTCCTTTCTTTGCTATTTGCTTAGGTGTGAAAACACTTGTTGCAGTCTCTCTCGCACGTTGCCCCGCAGTGGCCCGTACAGATGCCACCGCTAACGGCCTCTGCCAACTGCTCATCCATCAGGTTCTCGCTCTGCTCCATAAACGCCTGGAACTCTTCCTTGGAGAAGGCAAAGCCCAGCCTACTCAGCTCCGCCGCCATCTCTGCCTGGTTCATGGAGCGAAGCATTTCCATTGCTTCCGGGTGCTCTACGCAATACTCGTAGAATTCTTTCGCGCCTTTCATTCACTACCGCCTTTGCCATATATACATGGCGAGTCCTTCTCGCACGTTGATCCGCAGTGGCCTGTACAAAGGCCGCCGCTGATGGCCTCTGCCAGCTGCTCATCCATCAGGTTCTCGCTCTGCTCAACAAACGCCTGGAACTCCTCCTTTGTAAAGGCAAAGCCCAGCTTGTCAAGTTCCGCGGCCATCACGGCCTCGTTCATGGAACGCAGCTTCTCCATCGCTTCCGGATGCTCTACGCAATACTCGTAGAATTCTTTTGCGCCTTTCACTTGTTTGTTCTCCTTCATTGAGCCGGGACCCCCTGGCAGTCGATCTCGCAGGTCGCACCACAGTGGCCCGTGCAAAACCCGCCGTTAATGGTCTCTGCCAGTTGTCCGTCCATCTGCTCCTCGCTCTGCTCCATAAACGCCTGGAACGCCTCCTTCGTAAAGGCGAAGCCCAGCTTGCCAAGCTCCGCGGCCATCTCGGCCTGGTTCATGGAACGCAGCTTCTCCATTACTTCCGGATGCTCCACACAATACTCGTAAAACTCTTTCGGTCCTTTCATCGAAACCCTCCTTTCTCGTCAGATATGTATCCTCAGGGCATGTGCCCGTGGGAGCGCGTATATGGCCATCTCAAAACAGCGCGGCCATGTTTGCCTGGTCCGGCATATTGCTGTGCATCTTGTCCTTCATGCGCATATGCAGGCGGGAAACCCTGTCCCGCATCTCCGCTATGCTCTCGTCGTATGTCTTGACGCCTGCGGTGTACAGGCGCTTGAATGGCGAGCGGTAGAGGTTGCGCAGGACGCTTTCGCCCCGCCAATACAGCCTAACATAGGACAGGCTTTTGTCGCTGAGGAACATCCCCAGCAGCGCATCCCGTTCCGCTTCGCTGATTCCCTGCGCCGCCAGCTCCAGCTCCATCGCGGCGCAGCGGAATTGATGCGTGCCGGTGGGCAGCGCGCGCAGGATGGCTGCCGCGCGCCAGGGTTCGCCGGCATCGCGCAGCAGTGCCGCGTGCGCCAGTGATGGCAATACGCCGTCGTGCAGCGTGAGATTCCGGTTCATGCTGGTGTTTTCGCTCTCCAGGAATGCGATGATCTCCAGCCGCTGTGCCTGTGTAAGCGCGCAGTTTTCATCGCACAGTGAGGTCAGCAGCAGGCGTGCGTTCTGGTTTCGCAGATTTTCAGACCCCACATGTGAGAATACCGACGTAATGCCCGGTACAAAGATACGGTACGCCGGGAAGCCCAGGAAACCCTGATCGCGCACGTAGACCCCTTCTGCTATCTCGGTCAGCATGCTGATCAGCGCATGGACGCCTTTCTCGTTGGTGAACGCGCCGTTCACCGACCAAGGCGTAAACGCCCAGGACGGCTCCCCTGCGAGGGCAGCATGCGGGTATACAGCCGCACCGCTGGTGAACAGGGCATCAAGGTTTCGCCCGCACTCGTAGGGAATGATCGGCTCAGCCGTCCAGGGGACAAGCAGCTCTTTATCCTGCGATGCGTTGCCGGGGGCGTAGCCCTCCAGCAGTTCGGTAAGGCACCGCTCCAGCGCGATGGCAAATGTCGGATGCGCGCCGAACTTGATATGGTAGCGCTGCCTCTCCCTATCCACCAGCACAATGGATACCACGGGGTATCCCTTCCCCATCGATCCATCGCGCACATAGACGCGATAGTTGCCCATCGATTCGATCTGCCGGATGGTAGCATCCAGAGACGGGTACTCCTGCGCGATGTACTCACGGGGAATGCGCGGCGGGGTCAGTCCACGCTCGTGAACCGTCCGCTGCACATAACGCTCGAACACCTCGCATAGCCCCTGGCATAGCGCCTCATGCGGCGAATTGCCCGCGGCAAGGCCACTGGAACCATCCAGCATCGCGATGACAGTGTCGGGGAGCATCACGGCCTTTCTCCCATGCACCGACCAATACGGAACAAAGGAGGTTCTCTCGCCGATAAGCCCGGCCCATGTCTCCGCCATTTTTTCATCGTTCGGCAGGTCGCCGCTGCGCACCCAGGCCTCTTCCATCAATGACCAGACCGCTGGCGATAGCGCCTTGATATCATGAATTCCATGAATAACCTCGTCCGGCGCGTGGTGAAAACCCCGGTATGACTCCGTCTCGGCATTGGCCAGCGATGCCCGGTAGCCAAAGTATCCTTGCAGCCGCTCCATGGCCTCGCCATAGCCGCTGGCCAGACAATACGCGGCGGTGGTGCCCTTTCCGTTCACGCTCCAGCCATGCAAGGTGTCATCCAGGCGGACGGAATAGGCACCGTCCACCGTGTGCATTTCCGTTTCGCGCATGGCAATGCCCAGTTCGGCTAGGAGCGCCCTTGCGCGCGCGACCGTGTCAGCGGGGCTTGTGTCCTTGTACTTCTCATACGCCATGGTGACGTTCCTTTCGTATCACTTTTATAGCCGCACGGTTTGATCCAGCTGCTGGCGCGCGACCAGCTCGGCAAAAAAGCCCTGCTCCGCGCTCAGCTCCTGGTATGTACCGTCTTCCACGATGCGCCCGCCATCCAGCACGATAATCCGGTCGCACCTTTCCACTGTCGAGAGGCGGTGCGCCACAACAATGCGCGTGCAATCCAGCGCGTCCAGCGCCTCCGCGATGCGCGCCTGCGTCTCATTATCCAGCGAGGAGGTGGCTTCATCCAGTAACAGCACTGAGGGGTTTGATGCGACGGCGCGTGCGATCATCAGGCGCTGCTTCTGCCCGCCCGATACGCCGCTGCTCCTGGCGCTGATCATCGTGCGCATGCCCATCGGCAGGCGGCGGATGTCCTCGTCAATGCTGGCAACCCGCGCGGCGCGCCACGTATCCTCCGCTGACAGCCACGGCGCGGCGAGCGTGATGTTCTCAAAGATGGTCCCCGCAATCAGCGATCCATCCTGCAGCACGATGCCAAGGTTCCGCCGGTAGGACTGGGGGTTGACGCTGGCGAGGCTGTTGTCGTCGACATAGACCGTGCCGCGCTCCGGCGTCTCAAAGCCCAGCAGCAGCCGCAGCAGCGTGGATTTTCCGCAGCCCGTCCGGCCAACGATGCCGACGTATTGGCCCGCCGGGATATCAAGTGATATATCCTCCAGCACATAGGGCAGGTCCGGGGCGTAGCGGAAGGAAACATGCTCCAGCCGCAGGTTTCCTTCGACCGAAGCCAACGTCTTTTGCAGCGGTTGCTTCTCTGGCACCGCTTGCAGCACGGGCAGGATGGTGCGGAAATCCGGCGCCATCTGCGCAATGTTTTGTAGCACCAGCACGATTGATCCCAGCGCCCCCATCAGCAGGCCAAAGCTGGCGGTGAAGGCAATGAAGTTGGCGACGCTGGTGCCCGAGTTCGCCGCAATCAGGTAGATAACGAGCATGCCGATGCTCATCACCGCCTCGGATAGTGCAGCGCCCATGCGCAGCAGGAAGGGCCGGTTGTACCGGCGTGCCGCCGCGGCGGTGTACGCGTTTGTCCACCCAGCAAAGACGAGCCGCTCCACGCCCGAGAGCTTGATCTTGCGTATATCTGAAAGGTAGTCATACAGCTCGCTGGACAGCGCAATGTCATCCAAATTTACCTGTGTGGCGTAGCGCACCTGCCGAAGGACCGTCAGCGCCGAGATGCCAATGGACGCAAGTGTAATGAGCGCCGCAGGCAGGAGAAACGCCGGCGCGAACGCCGAAATCTGCGACAGATAGACCAATGAAAAGAGCGCCGACAGCCCGGTCGTCAGCAGCGTATCCGCCAGTGTCCCGCTGAGTGATCCAGTAGCCGCGATGCGCTTGGACAGATCGCCCGGGTCATACCGCCGGAAGAACGAAACCGGCAGCTGCAACAGCCGCCCCATTACCGCCGCATAGGAGAACACGCTCAGCCGCGTCTGTACTCTCTGCACACAGATGCCGCGCACCACGCGCAGCAGCAGGATGGATAATGGCACGCAGCACAGCAGCACGCACAGCGGCAGCAGCACATTTGCATACTCCCCTGGGATGATGTTCGTGTACATTAGCTGGATGGCCTTTGGCATCACCAGGCCCAGCAAAGTAACCAAAAGGGTGGCCAGCGCGACGCCCGCCACATCGGCCCAGGACAGCTGGTGTAGCAGAAACGCGCCAAGGTCGCGCTTTGTCAGCGCGGCGCGCGGCAGCGGCGGATAGAGGAGATACGCACGGCTGCACAGCGTCTCCGCCTCTTTTTTGCCCACCCGCACGGCTTCCCCTGTCAGGTGGTCATAGAGGCGATAGCCGCCCAGCGCCGGAAGCAGCGAAACATAATCGCCGTCCCGCGTGCGTGCAAGCATCGCGCCGGTGGCCCGATGCTGCCAGCCCCCGTCAAGGGTAACCTCACGGTACATGACGCCGACCTGTTGCAACGCGTCCGCGAGCGCCTTCTCCGCATCGTCTCCGACGGGCGGCCGCTCCAGCGGCTCCGCATGCAGCGCATGCAGCAGATGCGTCAGCGCGCGCTCAAACGTGGAGGCACTGGCCGCGCCCTGCCACGAGAAGTACGACCTTGTGCTGACAAGGTCGCGCAGCGTGCCCAGCGCCTGTGAAAAGGCGGCGCGCTGGTAGGCTTCCCGCTTGCTCGTTGCGTCCTTCATGTCGTCTCCTTAGCTGCTGTGGATCAGCCGGGCATAGACACCGTTCTTCCGCATCAGCTCGTCGTGTGTCCCCGCCTCGGCGATGGTTCCGCCCTCGATGGCGATGATCTGATCGCACGAACGCACGGTGGACAGCCGGTGCGCGATCATCATCAGTGTGATCCGCCTCGCCCGCAGCGCCTTAAGCACCGCGGCCTCCGTCTCCGCGTCCAACGCGGAGGTCGCCTCATCCAAGATCAGGATCGATGGGTTTGACGCGAGCACCCGGGCGATCTCCAGCTGCTGCCGTTGGCCGCCCGAGAACTGCACCCCACCGTCGCGTACACGCTCGCCATAGCCATCCTTGCGGCGTTGCAGCAACTCCTGCACCTGCGCGTCGCCCACCGCGCGCATCACATCCGCAAATGGGATGGATTGGTCCCACATCCGCAGGTTGTCTTCCACCGTCGCGGAGAACAGATGGTTCTCCTGGCTGACCACGGTCATTGATGACCGCAGGCAGGCTGCGGATACTTGCCCCAGCGGTGTCTCATCCAGCAGTATCTCGCCTTCCCAGGGGGCGTACAGCCCAGTGATCAGGCTAGCGAACGTGGACTTTCCGCTTCCGCTTCGGCCGACAATCGCCACGCTCTCGCCCGGCCGAATGCGCAGATTGATGCCTGAAAGCAGTGGCGCCTCGAACTTGTTAAAGCCAAAGCTGACGCCGCGAAGCTCGATTTCTCCGGTGAGGCGTCCGCCATCCGTGCCTGCAAATGCCGTTTCGGCCACATCCGGTTCCACCTGGAAGACATCGTCCACGCGCTCAATGCTGACCCGCATTCGCTGGAGCGATTGGCCCATCGTCGACAGCTGCTGCATGGGGCTGGCAATGATGCCCAGAATGCCCTGGAACGCCATCAGCATGCCGGGCGTAAACCGCTCCTGCATGATCAGGTACGCGCCGAGGACAAGGATCACCGCGTTGCTAACCGCGCCAATCATATCCGCGGATGCATACAGAAACTGCAGAAGGCGCGCCTGCTGCTGCGCCTTTTCGTTGGCGAGTGCCTGGTAGCCGGCCAAGCGCTTGAAGAACCCCGTCTCCGCGCCGCTGGACTTGATCGTCTCAATCTGCTCCACGCAGGTGTAGGTCTGCCCCACGGCGTGCGAGTGGTCATGCTCCTGCGCGCGCATCAGCCCCAGGCTTCGCTGCATCGCAACTTCAATGGCCAGGATGTTGAGCAGTACCGAAACCAGACCCACCAGCGCCAGCAGCGATTGATAGTAGAACAGCACAATAAGGTAGATCACGATCATCACCGCATTGAGCGCCAGGGGGACGAATTGCTGGATAAACGAATATGCGATAGATTCATTCTCGCCCTGTCTGGTGGCGATGTCCCCAATGTGCCGGTACTGAAAAAAACGAATGGGCAGGCGGAGCACATGCCAGAGGAACGAGATGTTTGCCTGTGCGGCAAAGTATGATTCCATATGCAGCTGCTGCAGTCCACGGACATATTCAACGACGAGCCGGACCACGACCATCAGCCCCATGCCTCCGGCGATCAGCGAGAGCAGGTTGTAGCTTTTCTGGCTGAGAACCTGATCCACAAACAGCCTGGAGAAGACCGGCATGATGATCGCGTGCAGCGCCAGGATCAACGCGCTGATGGCGAGGAAAGCGATCGCCGCCCCTGCCTTGCCCAGCCGGTCCCGCATTGTGCGCAGCACCACGGGCGGTTTAGCAATCTTCTCAAAGCCCTCTGTTTGCGTGAACGTGAGCATGACGCCGCTGTAGTTGGCCTCAAACACATCCATCGGGATGCGGCTAACGCCATGTGCGGGGTCTGCGACCAGCGCCTTCCCATGCGCAAACCCCGCCAGCACAACGAAGTGCGACCGCTTCCAGTGCAGGATGCAGGGATAGGCGGCTTCATCGCGCAGATACGCTGCCGTCACGCGCTTGATGCCGCTTTTTAGGCCATGGCTCTCCGCGGCCTTCATCATGTAGAGGGCCTTGCTTCCATCGCGCGATACGCCGCAGTCCTGCCTGAGGCGCTCCAGTGGGACCCAGCGCCCATAGTAGCCCAGGACCATGCCAAGGCATGCCGCGCCGCATTCGGCCGCCTCCATCTGCAGCACAAGGGGCACATTCACATGCGTTCGTCTGCGGCTCATGATCCTGCCCCAACGAACAGCGAGCTGAGCGGGATTTCGCCCGTCGTGATGACCACCATATGCACGGTCTCATCGTCGAGCTTTCCTTCATATCGAAGGCTGACCCGCACGCTCCATTCGGATATTTCCATCAGATGCCGCGCGTACTCGTCCTGGATTTGCTCCTTTGCCTCGGCCGCGGAGTAGGCCCCTCTGGAGATATCCGTCACAACCCCGCTCAGCCGCTGATCGATCAGCGCTACCTGCCCCACCTTCAGATCGTCGATATGGTCCACGTCGATATAACAGACGATTTGATCCCCGGCCTCGTACCCTCCGGCAGTTACATGCGTGGGTACCTTCACCCAGAAAATGACCAGTAACACAGCCAGCGTGGCGATGAGCATCGCGGCAAGGCCGATCCACGCGCCGCCCCGTGCGAGGATCAGCATTTGACGCATATCATCCATGGATGCCGTGCTGTCTTTTGCTTTCAGCGGTTGCCGCTTTGTCTCGCTCATCGCTCTTTTCTCCCAATGTTCCTCGCGGTATGGATTGTCTGGCACCTGCGGTTCGCCGCTCCGCAAGACGGTGACAAACGATCCTTCTATGTAACACCATTGTACAAACCTCGGAACATCAAATGACAACCAAAAGAGCGCCTTTCCGCTCCGAAAGGCGCTCTTTTCCATAAAAATTTTAGATCTCTTTTGCCATCGAAAGATCGGCCGCCGTGAACTCTGCCCACTCGAAGTTATTCATGTACTCGCCGTGGTAGTTGTTGACGGCTGTTGCATCGCCCTTTTCATAGTTGTAATAATCGCAAGAGAACTTGGAGGCATCCACAGCATAGTGGTTTTGCTTCTTGATCACCATGTCCTTGGCACCGGCGCGCTTTAGGGCGCGCATCATTTCAGCCAAAATGGTGTGGGTATAGGTCTGCATGCTGCGCGTATACGGCTTGTTGCCCAGCAGCACTGCCGCCAGTTCCTTCTTGTTGACGCCCGCGCCCTTCCGATCGACCAAATAGGCAAGCGCCTCTTTGGATTTGGAGCGGGTGAAGGATACGGGCATCCCATCGACAAAGATATCAAAATTGCCAAAGCATTGCACATGCACCCCGGCATTGGGCGCATAAACAGGGTTGCGCAGATTATCCAGTTCATCCTTAATTCGCTCTGAACTGATGGGTTTGAGAAGATAGCCAGAGGCACGCACATCAAAAGCGTTTATAGTATAGCTGCTGTATCCGGTGGTAAAAATGATATTTGTCTTCCCATGAACCTCCTTGAGCTGCTTGGCCAGAAATAGCCCGTTCATTTCATGCATCTGAATGTCGAGGAACGCCACATCCACGGTGTTCCCCCGGGCATATTCAACGGCTTCCAGCGCGGATTCAAAGCAGGTTATGCTTGCCTCCATGCTCAGCTTCCGCCATTCCCTTATAAATACCTGCAATGCTGCGGTTTCGTCATCCACCACGATGATGTTCATGCACTTTCTCCTTTGCGGGGAATCCCGATGCCAGAAGATGCACACGCTCTTCTGCTGTGAATTGTAGCAGATGACGCTAAAGCCGTCCATTGTTTTCGCATGTGCGAAACAGCTGGACGGCTTTGCTGGTTTTATGGAAAGGAATAGTGCCCCTATGCCGGGGACGCGCAGCAGCGCCAGTTCCTCTTTTCCACCTCGCGCAGGTAATCATAAAGGGCTCGTGCATCGGCATTGACCACCAACTCCGACGGAAAGTCGATCCCCGCAAGCAGCTCAATCGCACGCCCACACGCGGCCACTTCAAACTCGGAATGCGCATCGGAATTGACCGCGATGCGCACACCGTGCCGCTTGCAAAGCACCGCGATCTTCTTGCAGTTCTCAATCGAATCCCTTCGACAGATGAAGGTATGGGCGTTGATCTCGACCACCTTCCCATGCCGCCCGAACAATGGGACGACCTGCTCATAGTCGTAGCGGAACGCTGCCGTGCCGGAATGCCCGATGATGTCCACATCCGGGTTTTCGGCGATGGCGCGATAAGCGGCGGTGTGGTCGCTGACGCTGCCCGGCACGGTGCAGTCGGCATGGAACGACGCCACAACGATGTCCATGCGCCGCAGCAGCGCCGCAGGCATATCCAGCGTCCCGGCGAAATCCATGATATTCGCCTCAACACCGCGAAGCAGGCGGATGCCTTCCACCTGCTCCGGCAGCGACAGCAGGTTCTCAAAATAGCTCAGCGGCGGCCCGTCCGGGTGCCCGATTCCGTGGTCGGTGACCGCCAGCGCAATGAGTTCATTCCTTTTCGCCGCCTCCATATTTTCGCGCAGCGTGCTGTACGCATGGCGAGAGGCTAGGGTGTGGCAATGCAGGTCGGCGATCAGTTTCATAGGTTCCTCCGAATCATTGATATTGCAGCAACAGGGCGCGGCACTGATGCAAGTTTTCTGGCGTGCAGCGATACAGCTCCATCATGTACAGGCCCGGGTAGTCTACCTTGCGCAGCGCCTGCACAAAGGATGCGTAATCGATCGTACCCTCCCCCAGCGGCAGATGCTCGTCTGTCTTTCCATGGTTGTCATGCAGGTGCAGGTGCTTCAGGCGCGAACCCGCCGCCAGCACATCCGGCACGATCTGGTGGCCGGTATGGTGGCAATGCCCTATGTCGAACACGATGGCCAGGTTGTCGCGCTCCACCGCATCGATGAAGCGGCCGAGGGTCTCGCAATCCTGCGTCAATAGGTTCATGTTCAGGTTCTCGGTGTACAGCGTGATGCCGTACTCGGCGGCGATGTCGCAGGCGCGTCGCATCAGCCGCACGGACAAATCCCAGCAGCGCGCGTGGGCGTCCTCCTGCGTGCCACGGCTGCCGTCCGCCCTGACAATGGGCACATGCAGCCCGCCGGAGTGCAGCCCCGTGTGGATGATGACCTCCCGGCCGCCCAGGCGCGCGGTGTACTGGCAGCAGTTGTCCACCTCCTGCAGTATCGCGGCGCGAAGGGTTGTGCATTCCTCGCTGATGTTGAACCCGGAAATGTGGGTCAGCACCTGTGGGTGGTAATCCGCGACGATTTGCCGAATGGCCTGGTTGTACGCGAAGGTGTCCGTGCCTTCCATGTTCTCGTAATGCGTGACCTCAATCGCATGGTACAGCCCGGTGCCCAGCATCGTCTCGCCCAGTTCCAGAATGTCCTCCGGCGAGTTTTTCAGGTTGATATTAAAGCCAAAGCGCTCCATGATCCTTCTCCTATTCATTGTTGCGGTATTTCTGCGTCAGCGCCAGTGTGATGGCGGAAACGATCATCAGCACGACGATGTAAACCAGCGCGTTCGCCTCCCCGTTGGGGTCGGCGCTCCAGGTGGGATGCCGTAGCATAATGCCCAGCGGCATGTTGTTGACATTGTACAGCAGCGCACTGATGGTATATTCCGAGAGCAGGCCGTTGAACGTGATCGCCCCGACCGATACGGCGGTGGGTAGGATGGTGGGTAGCACCACACGCCGGAAGGTATACAGCGCGCCGCCGCCGAGCGAGCGGGCCGCCTCCTCATGGGAGTCGTTGATGGAGTACAGCGACGCGCGGATCAGGCGCATTGCCGATGGGATGCGGCAGACGGTATATGCGATCGGCAGCAGCCAGAATCCGCCCAGCAGCACCGCACCGAACACCAGCGGATTGGGCGTGGCGTAGGTGGTAATCATGCCGACCACCAGCATCGTCGCCGGGAGCACCCAGGGGATCAGCAGCGTGTATTCCAGGATCGTCGTCGCCTTGCCGGGGCGCTTGCGGATGGCCAGCGCGGAGGCAATGCAGATGAACAGAATGATCACCACCGCCAGCAGGCTGAGCCGTACGCTGTTGAAGAATGGGCGGAACGCGACCGATGTGGTGAACACCCGGATATAGTTATCCAGCGAAAGGCGCGTGGGCCAGGTGCCCATCGTGATGCTCTGCAGATCGCCAAGCGAGAAGATGACGATGCCCAGGATGGGCAGCACGTAAATCAGCGCCATTGCGTAGGCGAGGAAGTGCAGCAGGCCGTTGAGGATCGGGCTTCGCACCTTGATCTTGCGCATCTTGGTCTGCACCTTGGATACCGACATATAGGTGTTCTTCTTTTCAAACCAGCGCATCACGGCCAGCAGCACGATGCACGTGATGGCCAGAATGGACGAAAGCAGCGCCGAGAGATCGTACGCCTTCAGACCGTTCAGGTTCAGGATCATGCTGTTGATCATGTAGAAGTTCTTGCTGCCCAGCATCGACGGCGCGGCGAACGAGTTCAGCGCGCTGAGCGCCAGCAGGATTGTCGCGGAGAAGATCGACGGCTTGATCACGGGCAGCGCCACCTTGAAGAACGTGGACAGGTTGCTCGCGCCCATGCTCTTGCTGGCCTCGATGGTCGAATAGTCGATCCGCTTGAACGCGGTTTTCACGAACAGGATGTGGTACGTCGTCATCGAAAACGTATGTACGAACAGCACGCCGGTGAAGTCCGTGAACCAGTACGGGTTGAGCGTGGGAAACACGCTGACCAGCCACTTGGTGATGAACCCGGAGGCGGAATAGACGTAGTTGTAGCCGGTCACCAGCGAGATGCCTCCGTATACCAGCGGCGTCATGAACACCAGCGAGAGGAACTTCGACCCCTTGATATCAAAGTACTCCGTCACCATGATCTGGAAAATGCCCACGATGGAGACGGTGACGATCGTCCAGAACGCGACGATGAACGTGGTTTTCAGCGCATTGACAACACGCCGGGAGCCGATCAGCCTCTCCACCGTCGCCAGCGAAAACCCACCGCTGGAGAAGAACACCTCACGCACCACGCTGATTACAGGCACGATGATGAACGCCACCAGGAACCAGGAAATCGCCGCGAACAGCAGCGCATACCCGGCACTGACCATAAACTTCTTCCGGCTCATACGCTTCCCTCCGCAAGGACATGCACGTCCTCCGCCAGGAAGGAGACCCGGACGGAGTTGCCCTGGCCGAACCGATGGTTGCCCGCGCCAAACAATAGCGAGGACAGTTCCGTGTTATCGGCCAAACGCACAGTGACCTTGGTCGACGCGCCCAGGTACTCAAAGCCAATGACGGTTCCCGTCAGCTGGATGGCGCTATCTGATGCGGGCTGTACCCCTTCGGGCAAGACTGACAGATTGTGCGGGCGAAGGTATGCTCTGGTTTCGCCGGAAAGGGCTATGCCGCCGCGTTGCACAGCCTCCGCTGCCGCGCCGGATAGCGTGTTGATATCGCCGATAAACCGGGCGACAAAGCCGGATGCCGGATGCTCGTAGATGTCCTCCGGCGTGCCGATCTGCTCCACACGCCCCTCATGGAATACTGCTATCCGATCAGAGATGGCAAGCGCCTCTTCCTGGTCGTGGGTAACGTAGATCGTGGTGATGCCCACATCCTTTTGTAGCCGCTTGATCTCCTCGCGCGTGCTGATGCGCAGCTTGGCGTCGAGATTCGACAGCGGCTCGTCCATCAGCAGGATCTTCGGGTGCATAACGAGCGCGCGGGCAATAGCGATGCGCTGCTGCTGTCCGCCCGACAGGTCGGAGATTTTCTTGTTCAGTTGCTCGGAAATGTTCGTCTTCTCTGCGATGTCCCGGACACGCCCATCGATCTGGCCCTTGGAGACCTTGTGGGCCTTGAGGCCAAATGCGATGTTCTCGTACACGTTCATGCTGGGGAACAGTGCATAGCTCTGAAAGATGAAGCCGATGTCCCGCTCCTCCGGCAAAAGCCTCGACAGGTCTTTGCCAAAGGCGAGAATGCGGCCCTCGGCAGGCTTTTCGAACCCGGCGACCGCACGCAATGTCGTCGTCTTTCCGCAGCCGGACGGGCCCAGAAAGGTGAAGAACTCGCCCTCGCGAATACTCAGCGTTAGGTTGCGAACGGCGGTGAAGTCTCCGTATTTTATCGTAAGGTTCTCAAGCTCAATCATGGATGGTCCTCCTAACGTACATTCCGCCTATCGCAGGTAACAAAGAGGCGGCAGGCCCGCCGGCAAACCGGCGTAGGACCTGCCGCCCGGTTATTGATTAGCGCAATTTCCGAAAACATAGGATACGGATTTGCGAGAGATTACTCTAGGGCATGACATCCAGTTCGATCTTCTGGAGCCATTCGTCCATCTTCTGCGAGGCAACCTCCCAGTCGATGTCCTGCGCCACGAACATCAGCGCGTCTTCTTTCACGCTCTCGGGGCACAGGGCGATGGCGTCGGGATGCGCGGGCGCCTGGCCGAACTCGGCGGCGTAGGCGCTCATCACTTCGGCGGAGCCCCACCACTCGATGAACTGCTTTGCAAGTTCTTCCCGCTTGGTGCCGGCCACCATGCCAATCGCTTCCGCGACGACCGGCGTGCCGCCTTCGGGCTTCACGTACTCAACGGGGATCTCGTTCAGTTCGCACTTGGATTTGACACCGCCAAACCAGCTCAGCACCAGCGGCAGCGTACCATCCTTCATCAGCGCCCAGGAATCGCTGCCGGTGGGCAGGGTGCGGGCGTTGGCGTAGAATTCGGTCAGGAAGTCCCAGCCCTCGTCGCTCACATCGCCGGTCACGGGGTCGATGTAGTTCCAGAGCATGCCGATCAGGTACACACGGACGGTCTGCGAACCGGTGCCGCCGATGCTGTATAGTTCCTTGTACTCCGGATTCACAAGGTCCAGCCAGCCCTTGGGCGCGGTTTCTTCGGTGAAGAAGTCGCTGTTGTAGGCAAGGACGATGGGCGTCTGCCAGAAGCTGTGGAAGTACCCTTCCTTCTCCTTGTACACCTCGGGGAGGCCTTCAGTCCAAGTCGGGATGTACGGCGCGAGGATGCCTTCATCCTTCAGCTGATACATGGCCGTCTGCACCAGGCCCAGCACCACGTCGGCCTGGGGGTTGCTCTTCTCGGCGCGGAGGCGCTCGGAGAGCTCGCCGCCGGTCGCCGCAAGGAACTGCACGTCGATGCCCAGGTCCTGCTTGGCGCGTTCCACCATCCACGGGCCGCGGTCCGCGTCTGCCTGCGGGGAGTACACCACCAGCTGGGGCGCGCTTTCCGCCATGGCGACGGAGCCGAGCAGCAGCACGGACAGCAGCGCGAGCGCCAGCATACGGGTAGCCATTTTCATCGTTTCTTCCTCCTTTAGTTGGCTCAATGCGATGGAATGAGAATACCAGATTTTTAGTTCCATGTCAACGATATTTACTAACTTTTATGATAAATTTACTCAATTTTGCGTTATTAACTTTATCTAAAAGGGATTGCGCCCTTTTGTTTCGTAAATCCAATTGCTTCTTTACTATTTTTTGGTTATACTATCGGCGTGGAGTTGGCAGATGGAGGATTTATATGGCGACCATCAAGGAAATTGCAGCGATGTTGGGCTTATCTTCAGCCACCATATCCAGGGCGCTGCGCAATGATGAAACCCTCGCCATTGCGCCGGAGACGCGCGCCCGCATCCTGATGGCGGCGGAGCAGATCGGATACGCCAAGAAGCCGCCCAAGCGGGACAAGGCACAGGCCCTCGCTCCCATTTTGATCGTCCATAAGCAGCAGACATTCCGCAACCAGATTGATTCATCGTACTATTTTTCCGTGCGCTCCGGCATCGAGGATGCGAGCGCCAAAGCGCGCATCAAATGCAGCTTCTGCATGATCGAGCATCTAGAGGCTTGGACGGACCCGGTGCAGGGCATTCTGCTGGTCGGCAACTACGCGCAGGCGCAGTACGAGCGCCTGTCGCAGTACTTTCCCGATGCGCCGACAACTGCGATCGGCATTCTGGCATTCCTGCGCGATAGGATCGATCATGTAACGCACAGCAATCAGGATTCCGTGCGTCTGGCACTGGAGCATCTTTTTGCTAACGGCCATCAGCGGATCGGCTATCTGGGCGTGGAGGAAGCGCCCGGCACCAGCGCGTTCGGCTCCAGGCGGCAGGTATTTGTGGAAATGATGCAATCGCGCGGGTTTCTTAATCCCGCTTGGATACGGGAAAGCGATCACGGCACCGACCGCGTAGAGCGGGGATATTCACTGATGAAGCACTGGATCGAAGAGGGAGAAGCGCTGCCCTCCGCGCTGTTCTGCGCAAATGATCCCATCGCCCTAGGCGCGATGAAGGCGCTGCACGAGGCGGGCATCCGCGTCCCGCAGCAGATGTCCATTGTGGCGCACGACGGCTCATACCCCACGCAGTACGCCGTTCCCCCGCTGACGACAGTGGATGTGCACCCCTATCAGCTAGGCGTTGAGGGCGTCCACCTGTTGCTGGAGAAAATAGAAACCCCTGGGCGGCCCGCCAAACAGGTACGCCTATACCCGGAGTTGGTGGTGCGGGAGAGTGTGAGCCCGCAAAGCTAGACGATGAAAACCCGGCATGAACACCGGCAGAAGGAGGGCGCGGCGGCTGGAAAGCGACTATCTGTTTTGGGACGGTGAAAAATCAGAACACAGACTATAACGTCTTATAGATATGAAGAAGCCCGCAACTCCTTGTTCCACAAGGCATTGCGGGCTTCTTCATTCTGGTGGGGTTAAATGGGCTCGAACCATCGACCTCCACGATGTCAACGTGGCACTCTAACCAACTGAGCTATAACCCCGAAACGATGATTATTATACCGTATATCAGGTAGAAAAGCAATAGGTAAATTGAGACCATTTGTTGAGCAATGCGGAAACGTGATCGTGGGTGATCATGTACCCCCCCAATGCATGCGAAGCCAGAACGAAGAACGCCAAAAACCCAACTATACAATATTTCAACACCGCGCCACAAAGAAGTATACACCACTCTTACCCCATTGCCAAAGATGTCTAATTGCCTGGCGGGGAATGGGCAGCTATACTTATTCTATAAAAAGCGTGATGAAGACGCTGAAAACGGAGGTGCCACAATGACGCGGAAATGGCTGGGGCGGATGCTTTGCCTGCTGCTGGCGCTGGGGATGGCGACAACGGCGTACGCCTACGATGGAAACGCGCCCATCTCGGATGAGCCTGTTGAGTTATCGATGATGACAACCAACAGCTCGACCCTGCGCTACGACTTTGAGAACATGAGCTGGTGCCAGGAAATCTTAAAGCGCGCCAATGTCAAGCTGGACATGGAGCTAATCGATAGTTCCGCATACAACGATGTGCTCAAGACAAGGCTTGCCGCGGGCGTGGACCTCCCGGACATCGTGTTCCTGGGCGATGGCTTTGTCGATACCTCCATGACGTACATCAACGCGGGGCTGTTCGTCGATATGACGCCTTATTTCGAAAAGGACGGCTACAACCTCAAGAAGCGCTATGAGACAGAGGCCTATGCCGATATGCAGGCGCGCCTGACCTGCGAGGATGGCAGCATGTACTACGTGCCCATCTTCAACACCCCTTCGGTACGCAGCATCGTAATCAACCTGGACTGGCTCAAAGAACTGGGCATGGAAGTCCCCACCACGACGGACGAATTCTATGCGTACCTCAAGGCAGTCAAAGAAACGGACCTCAATGGCAATGGAAAGAACGACGAAGTTCCGCTGTTTCTGCGCCCGGGCTTTTTGCAGTGTTTCTCTGCCATGTGGGGAATTGACCTGACGGTGGGCTACGCGGCGGACGAGCAAGGCGTTGTGAGCTGCTCCTACGCGAACAGCAACTACCGCAGTTTCCTGGAGTATTTCAATAAGCTGTATACGGAGGGGCTGCTGTACAACGAATTCGCCACATCGACCTCCGACATGCAAAACGCGCTGCTTTCCAACAACCGCGCCGGTTCGCTTGTGCGCTACGCAACAGGCATCGTGGGCACGAACCAGGTGATGAACCCGGACTTCGACTTCGAAAACGGCGAGCTGGTCATGGACAACATCGCGCCGCTGACAGGTCCGTTTGGGGACAAGGCCTATAACGGCCTGGACCTGCTGGCGGGTACGTTTGCGATAACACGCGACTGTAAAAACCCCGAAATGGCGTTCCGGCTGCTCGACTACTTCTATAGCGAAGAGGCCATTAACCTGCTGTACGCGGGTATTGAAGGGGTTGACTATGAGCTGGTTGACGGCGTTGTCGCACCTTCGCAGGCCGTTCTGCTCAACGAAAACAACTATGTCCAGCTCCAAGGCTCAAACTTTGGCGGGTTCCCTCGCGTGCTGGGGTCCGTTACGCTGAAGCAGGCCCAGAGCCCCTTGCAGCAGAAGATTGACGCGTCGATCAAGGATTTGTCGCAGTACGTAACCTTGCCGCTGTCCGCCTGCTTTGAAAGCCCGGAGGAGATTGAGGTGACGCAGATGTACGCGGCGGACCTGAACAGCTACTTTGAGGAGATGCTGATCGCGTTTGTGACGGGCACACGGAGCCTTGACGAGTTTGACACCTACCTCAAGGAGCTGGATGCCCTCCACGTTAATGACATGGTCGCGGTGTACCAAGCCAAATATGACCGCATGACCAAGTAAGCACACAACAAAAAGGACCGCCGTGCAGAACGAAACTGCACGGCGGTCTTTTCTATTGCTCGTTTAGTGATCTGGCGAAAAAGTCCGCACCAGCTCCGCGCCGATCTGGTAGAGCATGCGCGCGGCCTGGGCTTTGATCCCCTCAGGAACACAGCGCACGATGTTCTGTGCTTCAAAGGTAAAGTCATGCGCAAAGGATATGTCGCGCAGCGCCTCCATCACGGTGGGCCAATGGATGCTGCCAAAGTATGGCGGCATGTGCTGGTCCTGCACACCGTTGTTATCCTGCACATGCAGCGCCTTTAGCCGGTGGCCAAACATGCGGATGCTTTCCCCCTGCGGTACACCGGCGATGTGCGCATGCCCCGTATCCCAGCAGGCACCTGCGGCAGGGCTGTCCAGCCGGTCGATCAGCGCACACAGTTGTTCCGCGCTTACCAGGCTATGCTTCACCGTCCGCATGTTTTCCAGCGCTATGCCGGTGCTAAGCTTCTGCGCCAGTTCCGCCAGCGGCGCAAAGAACGCGTGGTTATCCGCCAGTGTCATTGCTTCATCGCCGGATGGGTGCATGCAGGGATGGAAGACCACCCAGTCGATCCCTAGCATGGCGGCGCCTTGCAGCGACCGCTCGCAGAGCGCGTACGGAAGGCCCGCGCCGGGTAGCTCATAGAAGTTGTAGACATACCCATGCGCCTGGGTAAAGCGAATCCCCAGCCCTTTAGCGAACGCGGCGATGCCCTCAACCCACGATGCCCATCCCTCCGACATAAAGGGCGATCTGGGGCTATGGCACCAATCCAGAAAGTTCATGTCCAGGGTGCGAAAACCCGCATCGTACAGCCGCTGAATCTGCACCTCCACGGGTACCGTGAACTCCGGGTCGAAAAAGCAGTTGATCGATGTAGATGGATTCATACATACCTCCATGTCGGCACACTATAGCATAAACTAATATACAGCCCTCACCCCTGGCGCTGCTCGCGGTACACCAGCGGAGAAATGCCCTCATACCGCGTGAAAGCGCGCTTGAACGACAAGTAATTAACATATCCCACCTGCTTGCCAATGGTTGCGATGCTTTGGTCCGTCCTAAGCAGCAGTTCCTTGGCCCGCTCCATGCGCAGGCCCAGCAAGTGGTCGGTAAAGCTCACGCCGGTGTGCGCCTTAAAGGTTCTGGATGCCAGCGCATACTCCATGGAGAAGGCGTCCGAAAGTGCCTGCAAGGACATTTCGGTGTCGCAGTAGTGCTCCTCCACGTATGTCTGCAATGCGCGGCCAATCAGCTCCAGGTTCTGCTGGTTTGATGCATGAATCGCCTCGATAAGCGCAATGGCGAACGCTTCCAGTGCCTGCCACGTTGCCTGGGGATCATGTCCATCCTGGGCCGCCAAATAGCGCTGCGTGTGGTCTGGCATGTGGATGCCATACTCCATCGCGGTCAACATCATCGGCATCATCAGGTGATCTGCTTTGTATAGCTCCCGCGCCGCGCGCAGGGTTTCCATGCATGCCTGCACATCGTTGTTCTTGATGTTTGAGATGATACGAAGCTGGAGCGCCGGTGAGAGCGCGTCCGGCGACTGGCGCTGCTTGTTCAGCGAGGATTTCAGCGAAAGAAATGCCTCGGTTAGCTCAGCAGCATCCTCCAGCACAGGAGAAATGGCGCAAGCATACCCCGGACGCGCCGCCTCGCCCAATGCGGATGCCAGGTATGCCCACGCGATCGCTGCATCCTCCCCCTCCGCAAACCAGAACACATAGCACAGGTTGTTATACAGGATGTTGAACGCCTGGAATGCATAGCGGCCCTCGAAAGCCTGCGTGAACGCGGAGGGTTCGCAGCGGGCAAAATCAGTTTCCGGCGCTATGAGCGCCACGAGAATGGCATGGCTGCGCGAAAGCCATGGGAACATATCCCGTATGTTCGGATCGGTCTGCAATGCGGAGCGACCCGTCACCAGCGCAAAGAACATCTCATCCTTCATGTCCGTGGTGAAGCGTTCCAGCTTGGCGCTGAGCTGCTCGTTCTTTTCGCTGAGCAGCATGTTGCTTGCGTACATGGAATCCATGTATGTGCCGAGCACATGCACCGCCTCATCCGGCTTCATCCGGTCCTCTCCAGAGACACGCCGGAGCAGCTGCAGAATGGGCTGCGCGGATATTCTGGCCAGGATAACGGCCAGCACGGCGGACACAAAAAACGCGATGATCAGCTGCGCCGCAAGGTACACGCTGTGCAGCGAGCCAACCACGTCCTCGTATCGCACCGTTCCGATCTGCATGGACAGCCCAATGTTTTTTTGCCGCGCTTCATAGATATCCAGCGTATCATCCGGCGTGCCTATTTCGTACAGGACGTCTTCCCCCAGCGCGATACGCGCGTAGCGGGCGGTATCTCCAAGCACCCGGCCGGCAAAGGACGCGAAAAGCTGCTTATCCAGCAGCACGCAGATGATGGTCTTTTCCTTCCGCATGGCAATATCGCCAAACAGGATATAGCCGTATGCCGGGTTCGCTATCGCGACATCGGGAGGCTGCCCGCTTTCCCCCGCCGTGATCAGAACGGTTTTGTTGAAAAAATGGTAATCCTCCAGGCTCAGCCAGTTGGTCTTGGAAATGACGTGATCCATGGAGGGCGTAATGATGAGGATATCGTGCACGAAGTCCAGGCCCATGATCTTGATGCGCAGGTCGTAGCTGATGTCACTTCTCGTCAGCACGTCAAACTCATCCGCGTAGAGGTTTGCGTTGTTGCGGTAGTGGGCGAACCAGCGGCTGGAAAACACGCTGCTGGCCGTGTGCAGGATCGCTGCAAACCGGTCGTCAATCGACTCTACTGCGTTGCGCCGGTACAGCGCCACATCGCTAGCATACTGCACGCGCTCCTGCCGGACAGCCCTGATTTGCGATACTACACAAAAGGCGGCGATGATGAAAAAGATGCATACCAGCAGGAGGGCGAACACCTTTGTGGACACCTGCATAAAAATGCTTCGCATCCGGCACCTCCTTTTTTCATACCGCCGATTCCCAGTCATTATAGGGAGGCGGAAAAAGCCTGTCAAACGGGGGTTTTATCCATTACTATATCATAGTATATAATTGCATCCACACGAAAAAGCAAGTATACAAATCTGAAACGGGCAAGAGAACTGTCTAGTTGATCAATGCAGCGCCTGCCGCTATACTGGCCTGGCAAAGTCGCTTTCCGGCGTGGAAAAAACCGGAAGCGCGGCTGTGGCATTGGCGTTAGGAGGCTCGTTCGAATGATTATGCAATCTGACAAGTCAGCCCGCCCCGCCGGGAACTTCCAAGGGCGTGCGTTCAGAGCGTTGAAGCGTGACAAACACCTTTTCCTGATGTTTTTGCCCATACTAGTTTATTACATCATCTTTTGCTATTTGCCCATGCCCGGCGCGGTGATCGCATTCAAGAACTTTAAGCCGGGCAACGGCATATACAACGGCGACTGGGTGGGGCTCAAATGGTTTGTACAGTTCTTCAGTTCCCCTTTTGCCTATCGCCTAATCCGCAACACCGTCCTGATATCGTTCTACTCACTGCTTTTTGGCTTCCCCATACCGATCCTGTTCGCCATCTGCGTTACGGAAATCAGCAATATGAAGGCACGGCGGACGCTGCAAACGGTCAGCTATCTTCCGCACTTCATTTCTACCGTTGTGCTCGTGGGCATGATCAAGAACTTTTTATCCGTCAATGACGGCATCGTCAACAACATCATGGCCCAGATGGGGCAGGAGCGCATCAACTTCATGATGGCGCCCTCCTGGTTCCGAATCATCTATGTTACTTCCGGTGTCTGGCAGAGCTTTGGGTTCTCGTCCATCATCTACATCGCCGCGATCATGGGGGTGGATGTGTCACTGTACGAGGCGGCGAAGATTGACGGCATCAACAAATGGCAGGAGGCCTGGTATATCACGCTGCCCTCCATTTCCCAGACAATCATTATTCTGCTGATCATGCAGATTGGCCGCATCATGAGCGTTGGATTTGAAAAGGTATTTTTAATGTATAGCCCGGCGGTATACGAAACGGCGGATGTTATATCCACGTATGTTTACCGCAAGGGCATCGACAACTCCAGCTATAGCTTTGCATCGGCCGTCGGCCTGTTCAACTCGGTGGTGAACTTCCTCTTTGTCTTCGCCGCGAACTGGATCTGCAGGCGGTTCACCAGGTCAAGTCTATGGTGAAGAGGGGACTATCCATGCGCTACCAAACCAAATCCTTCGCGGACCGCTCGTTTTCGCTGTCCGTCCTTGTGGTGTCCGTCGTAGCATTCTTCATTACGCTGTACCCCTTTGTGTACATCCTCAGCGTATCGTTCAGCAACCCTGTGGCCATTGACCGGGGCGAGGTGTTCCTCTGGCCCGTCGGCTTTTCGCTGGTTGGGTATAAGCAGGTGCTGCGGCAAAGCGGCCTTTGGCAGGCATACGGCAACACCATCTTTTACACGGTCGTGGGAACCGTGCTGAACCTGGTATCCACATGCCTGGCTGCCTACCCTTTGTCCCGGCGCACGTTCTGCGCGAGGCGCCCGCTCAACTTCCTGATCGTATTTGTCATGTACTTTTCCGGTGGCCTGATCCCATCGTATTTGCTGATGACCCAAATGGGCTTCTACAACAGCCGGTGGGTGATGATCATCCCGTCGCTGCTTTCCTCCTACAATGTGATGGTGTGCCGCAGCGCGTTTATTGCCATTCCGGAGGAAATCATGGAGAGCGCGAACATAGACGGCGCAAACGACTGGCAGATTGTCTACCGCATCGGGATACGGCTGATCACCCCTACGCTTGCCGTGCTTGCGCTGTACTATGCTGTTGCGCATTGGAACGACTTTTTCACCGCGCTTCTGTACTTTAGCCGGGAGAATCTGATGCCCATGCAGGTGCTGCTGCGCCGCGTTCTTATCCAGTCATCACAGGAGTTTATGCGGGGCGCGGAAATCAACCGGGATGAGCTGACCATTGTCTCCACCCAGATTCGCTATGTCACCATCGTCGTCGCCACGGTACCCATCCTGACCATCTACCCATTTCTGCAAAAGTACTTCGTCAAGGGCGTCATGCTGGGGGCTGTTAAGGCCTAAAGCGCGCACTGCTTATAAGGAGAAACGATATGGAAATCGCATTGATTGGCGCGGGGCAACGCGGGATGATTTATGCGGCGTATGCCCATCAGCATCCGGATGTCACGATAACGGCCATCGTAGAGCCAAACACGGAGCGGCGGGAGGAAGCCGGCGCGCGCCTTGGCGTGCCCAGCGTGCGGCAGTACGCAAGCACGATAGCCTTCTTTGCCGCGGGCAAGCTGGCGGATGCCGCCATCATCGCCTCAATGGACCGCGATCATTATGCCCAGGCAATGGCCGCGCTGGATAGGGGCTACCACCTGCTGCTGGAGAAGCCCATTTCACCGGACCCAGGCGAGTGTCTCCGCATTGAGCGGAGGGCAAAGGAGAAGGACCTGCTGGTGGTTGTCTGCCATGTACTCCGGTACGCTCCGTTCTTCCAGACGCTGAGGCGCGTTCTGGACAGCGGTACGCTTGGACGGATCATCACGATACAGCATAACGAGAACATCGGCAATTTCCACATGGCGCATTCTTTTGTACGGGGCAACTGGCACAGCAGCGCACAGTCCAGCCCCATCATCATGCAAAAATCGTGCCATGACATGGATATACTCAACTGGCTGACAAACAGCGAGGGGAAGCGGATTGCCTCCTTTGGGCAACTGACGTACTTCAAAGCAGAAAACGCGCCTGCGGAAAGTACAGAGCGCTGCATCGATTGCCCCGTCGCGGAAGGGTGCCGGTTTGACGCACGGAAGTGTTACCTACCTGTCCGGGGCAGCTGGCCCGCCTCGATGCTCTCCGTGCGGCAGGGCGAAGCCGATATCCTGCAGGCGATCAAAACAGGCCCCTACGGCCGGTGTGTGTATCGCTGCGGCAACGATGTCTGCGATCATCAGGTGACGCTTATTGAGTTTGCAAATGGCGTCACCGCAACATTTAACCTGAGTGCATTCACCAACCAGATGGGCAGGACGCTGAAAATCATGTGCGAGCACGGGGAGATTCGCGCGTCCGAGCTAACGCAACAGATCGAAATAATTCCCTTTGCCGCTAGCAGCGTGGACGCGGTCAGCGCGCAGGTCATCACACCGGAGCGCATCGCTGGCGCGCACGGCGGGGGCGATGTGGCGCTCGTGGGCGAGTTTCTCGAAGCGCTCCACAGCAACACAAAAGACCTGGCCTCTACCATCGAGCGTTCCGTATCCAGCCACCTAATGTGCTATGCCGCGGAACTATCCAGGGTGAAAGGCACTATGGTGGAGATTGAACAGGTCCGGGAATCGCTGCTGGGGCAATCCGATGCGCATTAGCTGCATGACAGGCTGCCTGGCATCGCTGTACGGCGAAGCACTCGCGATACAGAAGCTGGGACAGTTAGGGTTTGACGGCATTGATTTCACCATGAGCGCGTACCCGTTGGATCATGAAGTGTATGCCATGCCGCTTCCGCAGCTCCGCACGCGCTTTGCCCGCCTGCGGGATGTGCTGGAGGGCAGCAGCATGCGCGCCTGCCAGATGCATGCCGTGTATCCAACCTATGTGGGCGAGCACATCGAAGACGCCCGCAGATTCGATGCGGCCGTACGGGCGATTTACGCGTGCCAGGCGCTCGGATGCCCCTATCTCGTTGTCCACCCGATGATCCCCGACGCAACCATTGGCGACACGCGACAGGAAGAGGCATTCGCGCTGAACATGGATTTCTACCAAAGGCTTTTGCCCACCTTGCAAACATGCGACATACAGGTGGGCATTGAAAATATGTTTTCCTACGATGAAGCGGCACAGCGATACTGCGCCAACGCGGTAAGCTATGCCCATGACATGGTTGTCTATATTGATACACTTAACGCCATTGCAGGCGAAGAGCGGTTTGTCGCATGCCTGGATACGGGGCATGCCAACATCATCGGGGAATCCCCCGCCCATATGATCCGTTGCCTTGGCGCGCGCCTGCGCCTGATGCACCTGCACGACAACTATGCCGATGACGACACGCATAACGCCCCCTTCATGGGGAATGTGCCGTGGACTGATACGCTGGACGCCCTGCGCGAAACAAGGTATGCGGGGGATATCAGCTTTGAAACGGACAAGTATCTGATGCGGTATCCCCCGGCGCTCGCGCTGGATGCGGCGAATTTTTTGCTTTCAGTTGGAAAGCATTTTCAATCGCTCAGCGAATTTATCCCTGCCTCCCTATAGCCCATGCGGCTGCTAGACATGCGCCATCTAGCAGCGCTGTTGCATCATTTTTTTCGTCCGTCTACTTCTTCTTCAGCCGATGACCCCTCAATACCAGGAAAACGGCTATGCAGATGCAAGCTACGCTGCTGAGCACGACCGATTCCCATGGAAACCGTTCCGCCATAAAGCTCGCGGAAATGCCATTCACCGCTGCACTGAAAGCAGCCAATACTATAACCAAGATCGCTGATGCATTCCATCGGTTCATCCGGGTTCGGCAGAGCAAAAAGTATGCAGCCCAGGAATAAACCGCACCCAAGGCAGCGCACGGAAAGGCAATCGCTCCGAACCAACCGCCTGGCAATGTGCATCGCTCTATGATATACAAAAAAGGAAAAACAGCTACACTCCCGGTCAATAGTGACATTGGAAAACGCCGGACACCGCCAAGAAATACAGGAGCAAATGTTACAACCACAAATCCTATCGATGCAAATACGATGACGGACCATGTGAATGTGCCGGAGATTGCCAGATCAACGACACCGCATGTCAAAACCGCCAGCAAGCAAATCACCCAAAACCCGGTACGGACAACGCGCATCACGAAAGGCATCGCTCTGCCGACGGATAGCCTCGCAGCGGATGTAACATGCGGTTTGTCAGGTTTAGGTTCATCATCTTTTTTTTCGGGCGCCGCCATCTCCTCCGCTGTGCCGCCAAGAAGATCATTGACTGTTACCCCAAGAATCTCAGACAGCGGCAATAAAACCGTGATATCTGGGTATGAAAGCCCGCGCTCCCATTTTGAGACCGCCTTGTCCGTTATGTTCAGTTTATCCGCCAGTTGTTTTTGCGTGAGTCCATTCGCGCGGCGCAGTGCCATAATCCTGCCAGCAAGTTCACCCTGGTTCATCTCTACACCCCTCTTTGAAGGGAATTGTAGCAGACTGTTTCCGTTTCGTAAACCGAGAGATTGGAGAGTTTGTGGATTATCCCTTGTAAACCATTGGTTGAGCGGTAGAAAAGCGTGTTTTACGGATAATTGCGCATCAGACTACAGTACCATCGGATCATTGTCAAAGCGAATTCCACAAACTGGGCAGGTTTTGTCACCCTGCAATACATGCGGATATCCACAGGACTGGCACTCGCACCGGCCATTGCCTATGGCCACCTTCGTCCTTCTGATCTTGTGATAGTTTGCATTGATCATTTTATCCTGCCTAAACTCGACGGCCAGCAGCAAACCAAATCCCAATAAAATCACAGTCCCAAGTATAAGCGGCGCCTGTATCACGAAAGACGGCACAGATAACACAAGGGCCTTGCCAACGAGCTTAACTCCAAAGGACAGTGCTATCATGGATAATCCGGTCAATATCCATTTCCCGCCATAAGCATTCGAGTTTATCTTTTTCATAGACACCTGCTTGCTGCAAGACTTTGCTATTAGCTGCTTCACATAATCAGCGGCAGAGATCAAATACTACCGTCGAGGTGATAGCCATGGGACGAAGGATCAAGAAAAAGCCTACCAATCCGGCAGGTGAGAAAATCAAGACGGATGCTGAACCCCACTTGCCACAAGGCGCCATCACGCGCAATGAGAAAAACCCTAAAGCGTGACCATCCCACAACTATGACCGATCCATTATAGCATCCGCAGCAGAAAAATGAACGGGACATTCCCGTTCATTTTTCATTTCCGGTTTGTGCACTGACGTATCCCGCGATACATCAATTATCCTGGGAAGATATGGACTGCTAAACATATCGCCTGACCTTCTTCATATACTGAGTGTACTCATCATGAAACTGTTCCACACACCATCTTTCTTCCGCCAGGATGATCCAATGCGCTGACACCTGGAAAACCATCAGCGTGATCAATAGAATCGGCGACCTTGTTAGCAGAACACAACCCAGAAAGAAAACAAAGTAGGCAACATACATCGGGTTCCGCGATATCTTGTACAGCCCTGTCATGTTGATCCCGCTTACTTTCGGCTTTGCGAAGTTCACCATCGCCACTGCGCACAGAACAATCCCAAATAGATAAATCAGTACCCCGGCGTATCCCCAAGGAGGGGTAAGGTCTATCTTGAGGAAGCACGTATAGACCAGAAGAACGACCGTGGATAGCTGATATGCCCAGTACGCAGTTCTTTCTTTTCCCCTAACTGGGGCAAAAAAGGCCGCGCGTTTGAACGCCTCTTTACTTAGCAGGCGGAGCAATCCAAACCGTATCAATAAAAACGGCACCTGCAGCAGAACGCCATACATAACTGCACCTGCTTTCATCAGATGGGCACTGGATATTTCAAGCCTACCATATCTACAGATTACTTAGCATTTACCTGTCCATAGAAAGCCGTATTGCGGGTGTATCCGCCAATATGGCTTGTGCATACTGAAAGATTTATGCGCTGCGTGAGAGCGCTTATGCGTCCGCGTCTTTCGCCCGGAACTGGATCAGTTCCGCCACAATGCTCACACCGATTTCAAACGGCGTTTCGGCCTGAATCGGCAGCCCAATGGGAGAATGCACGCGGTCAATATCCGCCTGCGAGTGACCTTGGCCAAGCAGATTTGCATAGATATGCGCGCGCTTTCCGCGGCTACCCATCATGCCAATATACTGAGCGGGCGTCTTCAACATTTGACCGAGCACCACCTGGTCGTATGAATGTCCGCGGGTCATGATGACGACGTAGTCATGGGCATTAATCTCCATCCCTTCCAGGCGCTCAAAATCGACCAGCTGCGCAGCCATGGCATCTGGAAACAGCGCGGCATTGGCAAATTCAGGCCGGTCATCCAACACCACCACCGAAAACTCTGCCCGGGCCAGCAACGGAACCAGCGCTTGCGCCACATGGCCGCCGCCGAACACATAGACCGTCCCCATGCCGCTGACCTGCTGCGTGAAAAACCCGGAATCTTCCACAAACTCAGATGCAAGCCGCATTTTGCCGGATGCCAGTTCCGTCACGAGATATGCGGCTTCGCCCGACGCTATTTTGTCCATTGCCGCATGGCACAGACCGGTATACGCCGGACCTATGTGCTGAAGCAGTATCTTCATATCGCCGCCGCATACCATGTCAAGGTCCGCCGTCGCTTGGCTGTGCAGTGAGAACTCCCGGATAAAGCAGCCATCCGTCTCCAGCAAGGCAGCCGCTTCAAGGATGGCTTGATATTCGATCGCGCTCCCGCCCACAGTGCCAAAGGCGCGCCCGTTTTCGTCCACCAGCATGCGCGCGCCCGGACCTCTTGGCGCACTGCCGCTGCTTTCAATTACGCTCACCATCACCATGGGAAGGCCTTTGGTAAGCCGCCCAAGCAGCGCCTCAAACAATTCCTTCATCGTTAACGTCCTCCGCTTCTTAGGTATAAGTAAGCTTCCAGCACAGCGCCCCCAATGCAGCGTGCCTTATCGGAAATGGTATGCCAATCCACGTCCATTCTTGGGTCGACATCAGCAACTTTTGTGCCCTGCCTGACAGACATTTCGGCAATCAACCCACGCAGCACGCCGGGAAATGCCGCAATACACGCCGTTTCGCCCACAAAGAACATGGTCTCGCCCACGCGCACGATGTCGCCAATTGCCTGCACATGTCGGATATAGCCATTGCAGGGGGCGTGGATCACCCGTTCGGCGCTTTTGCCGCCCAACTCCCCGGGGATGCCAGTGTTTGCCAGCGCGCTTCCCCGCAAAATGAGCCGCCCGAGGTCATGCCCGCGCATGGTTTCCACCACAGCGTGCGCATCCTCGCCAGCTGTAAACCCCGGTCCCACCGCAATCACCACCTGCGCCATAGCAAGGTGCGTGCCGATGTTGCGTTTGGCCAATATGGCGTCCACCACGCCCGCGGGCGATAGCCTAACAATCCAGTCTCCAGCCGGATCCACCACTATCGGCACTTCAGCCGCTTCGAAGCACGCCTGCATCCCCTGCTCGTCCCAAACCAAACGCCCAATCATATCTTCGACCGCAGCAATGCCCTGATAGACTGCATCGCATAGCGCAACCGAACGCCGGATAGCCATAGGACGCTCTGCCTCCAGCACCAGCACACGAAACCCCGCCCGATGAAGTTTCTGAATGATGCCGGTAGCGATATCGCCGCCCCCCCGCACGATGATCAGCTCGCGCTCCATACTCCACCCTCCCGCATTGATCCGATCAGTATCTGCCCATCGAAGCCTTTCAGCGCTTCCGCAATGCGCCATGCGACAGCGCGCAAAGGCGGGTCGTCCGCCTGGTTGATTAGTATCACGCGCTTTCCCACCTCATGGCGGTTCATGCACCAGCAGGCCATCCGGGCCACAGCCGGCTCGTCCACTGCATCGCCTTCACATAACCCTACCTGTGCGAGAAACAAAGGCAACCGGTGGATGTTCTGTTCCGTGGCCAAGCTGCCCACGGCGCGGACTGACACCACGGCGATGGTACGCGTCGCAAAGCCCGGCACTGCGGGTTCATGTTCCGCCCAGCCTTTCAGTGGCAGCCCTTTGCTGCCATCCGCCTCCATCAGGGTAAGGGCAAAACTCCGCGACGCCGCGTACAGCTCGTCCAGCGGCACGGCGCATAGTTTGTCCCCTTGCATTTGACCCAGATATGCAACACCCGGCCGCTCCTGCCTTTGATTGAGCGCAATGCGCGTGGTCGGGGCGATGAGAACACCGCGGGCCGCATTCTCATCCGCAAGCCGATCAATGAGCGTGGTTTTCCCACCGCAGCCCACCACAGCCACCCGTTCGCCTTCGCCCAAATCAAGCAACGCGGAAAGCATCATAGCGTCACCACGCGCGCGGGCCCTGCCATCCTTTGGGCTATATGCATCATATAGCTCGCGTGCAGCCAGCATCCAGGGCTCCTTTCCAAGCACCGGCTTTATGGCGCGATGCCAGCTTCCTTTGCAAAATGGCGGAAAAAGATCTCCTCAACCGCTTCCCTGCTTTCCAGTTCATAGGCATCAAACCGGTTCAACAATGTCTCGCCTTCGGGCGTCAACGTAGTTTCGCCACCACGCTTTCCACCTGGCCTGCGCAAAAGAATAGCAAATCCAACCTCAGCCTCAAGCGTGTTGAGAATGCGCCACGCCTTGCTATAGCTGAGCTCCATTGCCTCGCATGCCAACCGGACTGAACCGTGCTTCTGGATGAGACGAAGCAAATCGCGGCAGCCTGGACCTAGAAACTTTACAGTTTTTGAAATCTGCAGCTTCACCATAGGATGCCAATGAGCAGCGTCCATGCGCGGTCCTCCTCGGTTTCCCACAGGATGCATTTTGATGTTCTTGTTTCGAATTGTTTTTAAAAACAATTCGTTTTCATTGTAGCATGTGAAAATACCGCTGTCAATGATAGTGCCCCAGCAGTATCTTCACAATCTGGCAAGTGAAATCTGGGAAAGCGCCGTACCTAAGGGCCTTTGCGGCGCAGCCCGCATTGCGCACATCCCAAAGAAAATGTATAATGAAACAAAGGTGGCACCCCATGCGGAGTATTTTTACATATGAGGTGATAAAATGCCGGACAAACCCAAAATTGAAGTACTCATACCTGAATATCTTATTGGAGATATGGAAAAGACGGCGTTGGATTTCGTTGCCTATATGCGGGCAACCAAAATGCCTCCTGCATATAGACCATCTCTCCGCTATAAATGCAATTACAAGGGAAAGAGCATTTGCACGATAGGCTTTCCCAGGGCGTGGACTAATGGCAATGGAAATCCATATCAGGACAACGAGTTTGGCCAAAAATGGATGTCCCAAGAAAACATCAAAAACAATTGGGTTGTTATTCCTCAGCTTGACCATCTGATTGAATATGAAAATCAGATCGATGATGGCATGAAAAACATTATATGGGATGCAAAAAACATATACTTTTGCAATGGCTGTTGGGCGAGCAATCCCAATTTTCCCGGGCCAAGAGATAGCTGTGGCCCACGCCGGACACAAATGATCTTTGGCAAGGCGTTTCACGGCTTATGCGGACGGGGATTTTTTTGGTTTTTCAATCCTGATGATGCGGCAATAGAGTGTGTAAAAAAACTGTTAGCGTTGGAACAAAAGGCGAGAGCGCAATAAAGATAAGTAATACGCCGAAACAAAGCGTACAAAAGCCTGGGAGGTAAACACTTGTATCACTTGATTGCTTTCCATAAGGGTTGTTAACCAGCACTATTTGACGGAGTGCCAGCTTGAGCCAGTAACCAAGTAGGGCGAGGTATCTCAATTTGCCCATGTTCATCAAACGCTGATGGTGGATGAATTGATGACAAGGAAAGGTGAAATCTGATGAAAATAGAGCATGTAGCCATCTGGACACATCAGCTAGAACGGCTGAGGGACTTTTATGCACGGTATTTCGGTGCGACGTCAGGCGATAAGTATGTCTCCGATAAAGGAGCCAAAGGGCAATTTGAGTCGTATTTTCTGTCCTTTGATGCAGGTGCACGCCTCGAACTGATGAAGCTGCCCAGCATCCCCCAAGGCGAAAACGCACATGGATGTGAGTCGATAGGACTGACGCACATTGCCCTTTCCGTTGAGACCCGCGATGAACTGGATGCACTGTACACCCGGCTCAGGAACGATGGAATCACGATTGTGGGCGCACCCCGCACGACCGGTGACGGCTATTATGAAACATGTGTCCTAGACCCGGATGGAAACCGGGTGGAGATTACGGTGTAAGTCTACCGCAAGTTCTATGCTCGTGGGAGATATCCCCCACGAGTTTGCCAAACACCGCGCCGCTATCCGTGGGTTCACCGTTTTTGTCCCGCCGGTACCATATCGCACCAGTCCAGCACGCCTTTGGATAGCGCCAGGCAGACAAGCCCCGCAAGCAGTTCCCAGGCCGCAAGGATGCATAGTCCAACCACTGTGCCCCACGTGCCACCAATGCCAAAGCCGACGACAAGCGCAGCTGCCAATCCGGGCGCGACGATGACGATCACCGCAATCATGTAAAGCATCAGCAGCATGCCCGCGCTGATATCTGCGCCCGTAACCCGCATGGAAAGATAGTTGATTCCCAGCAGCATCACGGAAAACATCGTGAAAACAGCGCCCGACCCGATCGCAATAAACACATTGCTGCCAGCGATCAGCCCGCCAAGCCCGAAGATCATCACACTTTCAAACAGCGTTTTGATGATGACTTCCATATTGCTCCACAGCATCTTTTTAAAGGACGACTCTGGAATCATGTAGATATAGTGGGAATATGTTTCCTTCATGCCGCGCCCCATGCCGATCAGGAAAACCTGCATCCACATCAGGATTTGCAGCAGCACCACAAGATCCTTCACGAAGTACGCCATCACAACCGAACCCGCAATCATCAGCACCGACATAAGGTTTAGGAACCCAAACCGGTTTTCCCGGAAGCTTTCCCTGATATGCTTGCTGAATATCGCGGACGCGCCCATACCCGAAATGCCCGTCTTGGCCACCTTAATCTTTTTGTCAGATGAAGGCGTCCCGTTCATGTTGCCTTCCGCGATGGCACGCTTTTTCTCAAACGCTGTTTCCGTGGCGACCAGCGTATCCTCATAGTAATCCGTTTTGCTCAGCATCAGATACGTCACAAGTCCCGCGCCCAGCAACACGTTCAGACCAAGGTAGACAAGACCCGCCGTCAACTCTCCCGCCAGGATCAGCGTCACACCCGATGCCGTCCAGCCCGCGACAGGGATATAGGATAGGAACGGGGACGCTATCGCCGCCTCCAGCGCGGCAATGATCCCTTCTCCGCCAAGCATTTTTACAGCCAGGTATGCGACCGCCGGCACGCATAGTGCACAGGCAATGACCTTCACGGCCAGTTTGCGCCGGGGGTTCCCGTTGGTCTGGTTGTAGATGACAAGCGACACGATGGACAGCACGATGACCGCCAGCATAAACCCGCCAAGGGTCAGCAGCACGCCGCCGTAATCGATGCCGAAGCTCGCCAGCGTGTTGGCCTGGAACAGGATAAAGAAACCGGCGAGGAACGAAACCTTCATCAGGCGAAGCAGGCCGTACAGCAGTATCTTGCGCGGGCTGACCGGGGAGACAAACAGCAGGTTCACATCGTTCATCTCAAAGATGTTATCGCCTTTGGATAAGCCTTTGGAAATGGCGACGGCAAGGAACATGCCAATGAATACGAACAGGATGCCCTTGAAGATGAACATCGGGGCTGCCTGTTCAACACTCGTCTTGGTAAACATCGAAACCACGATCACGGCCGCCATCATCAGAATGACAAACGCATACATCGCTAGCTTCGCGGGCTTCCGCATCAGCTCTTTGAGGCCGTTTTTCGCACTTTTCCATATGATAAAGAATAGACTGCGCATTACATATCACCTGCTTCGACGATGGCAAAATAGGTATCCTCCAGCGTCTTGCCGTCCGCCTGCTCATTCCGGTGGCACAGCGCCGCGATCTTGCCGTTTTTCATGATACAGGTGGTGTCCCAGTCCTCCTCCACGCTGTCGATCATGTGGGTACTGACGATCAGCGCGCAGCCCTCCTTTTTCAGGTTCGCAATCATCGCCTTGATTTCACGGATGCCGTGCGGGTCCAGACCCACCAGCGGCTCATCAAATATCACCGCGCGCGGGCGCGGCAGCACGGCGCAGCATACGCTGACCTTTTGCTGCATGCCCTTAGAAAGCTCCTTGCCAAGCTTGTTCTGTTTGTCGGATAGATCAAACTTATGGAAAAGCTCCTGGGCATAGTCCTCCCAGTGATCCAAGCGATATGCCTTTGCAATAAACTCGAGGTGTTCATGCACGGTCAGCATGGGGTACAGCACGGGCATCTCCGGTACATAGCCCAGCAGGCGCTTTGCTTCTGGCGTATTATGAACATGCCCGCCAATGGTAATGCTGCCCTCAAAGCGCAATAGCCCGCAGATTGATTTGATCAGGGTGGATTTCCCCGCGCCGTTGGGGCCTAGCAAAACGGTCAGCTCGCCGGGGTTCACATCCAAGGAAACGTGGTCGTTTGCCAGCAACCGTCCATACTTCTTGGTTACATTTTCTACATGGATCACTCGATGGGTTCCCTCCTTATCAAATCATGAGCATCTTACCGGCATTATGATACCACAAAAAGCAATTCCAGTTGCGGAATCCCGTTCAAAACCCTTATCTTGCGCGCTATAATATGCTCCCACCCGCGCGAAAGCATCGTTTAGCCTACGCGCAAAGGCCATATCTTGCTTCACCGTACGCTCTCCTATTGACAACCTAACGTTCGTTAGGTAAAATGAATCTAACAAGTGTTAGGCGGTGATTGTAATCGACACAAAGAATCTGATTCTGAAAACAGCATTGGCGATGTTTGCCCAAAAGGGGTGCGGCTTTGTTTCCATCCGGGACATTGCGTACGCCGTGGGCATTAAGGAGAGCAGCATCTATTACCATTTCAAGAACAAACAGGACATCATCAATCATCTGCACAGGGATGTGGAAGTACGCATGGCGCAAATGAAAGAACAGTTCATGCAGCGATTTACCGCCATTGTTCATGTGTCGGAAACTGAGTTCATTGCTGTGGCGTTGCATTTCCGCCATAGCTTCTTTGAATCCGAACCGTTTGCGCAGTTCATTGACATGCTATCTATCGAAAGGTATTCCAACCAGCAGGCAGATGCCCTATATCAAAAGCTGCTTTTTGAGGTTCCATTGGAGCATCAACAACTTGTGTTCCAGCTCATGCACGAGAAGAAAATCTTCCGTTCCGCCGATGCTGCCTTGCTTGCCAAGGAATACCACTACATGGTCTATTGCGCCCACCTAAACAGGGTTTCCGATCAGGACCTGTCGCGGCTAATCCAAGGAATCTACCGGAGGGAGATCAACCAATGAAGGTATACCGCAGCGCTAAATCGGGGCAGATGATTCATAGGACCTACGATGAACTTCTACGGCAATGGGATGTAAAAATTGAGGAAAGAACACTTGCATCTTGCTACGGAACGACCCATGTGATCGTTGCTGGAGAGCAAGGAAACATGCCCTTGGTATGCTTTCATGGGGTAGGCGACGATAGCGCTCTTATGTGGCTCTACAACGCCAAGGCCCTTTCTGCAAAATACCGCATCTATGCGGTGGATACGATTGGTGGGCCCGGAAAAAGCAAGCCTGGCGCAAAATATGGCAAGGGGTTTGACGACGCGGAATGGATCGATACAATCCTGGACGCGCTCGGACTTAACACGGTGGGCATGCTTGGCACATCGCATGGCGCTTACCTTATCCAGTACTACGGCGTCATGCGCCCACAGCGCGTAGAGAAAATGGTGTGCCTGGCCGGAACAGTGCCGGCTGGATCAAACGGTCCCATGAAAACCATGATGAAAATCTTTCTGCCGGAAGCATTGTTTCCGACACAAAAAAACACGGCCAAGCTCCTTCGAAAACTCTGCGGAGAAAACGTTGGGGTATTCCTGGATAACCCTACGATCATGGCGCATTATCAATGGCTGCTCAAAGGCTTCAATAACATGGCCATGCAACATCACACGGTTAGGCCATTCTCTGACCAGGAAATCGAACGCATTAAACCGAAAACACTGTATCTGAACGGAAACGACGACCCGTTCCAGTTGCTCGGCGGAAGAGAACCTTTGCTTTCGCGCGGAATGCAGTGCAAGTTCTTCGACCATGTAGGACATGGCATCAACCACGAGATCAGCAGCGAGATCAATAAAATCATACTTGACGCGTTCTAGGCTAAGAAATACGCGCAATCAGAAACAGTGGACTGTACGTTCTTCGAAAACTATAGGGTTATGGGGAGTGGCCGCAAGGGAGCTATACTGTTTCTTCATAGTGCTTGCGTATTCACGGATGCGGTACATTGAGTTTGTGGCGGATGCGAGCACCAGTACCCTCATCCGGTGTCACCAGAAGGCGTTCCGCTAGTGATGGAAGCGCCGCCTGAAGCGGGAAGTTTGTTGATGGTCTGAGTCAAACAAAAAAACCCTTGCTCTTCTTGTGCTCTTCCCGCTAGACCGAATGCGCCGTGTAAACCGCTGCTGCCGCTGGGCAAGACCCAACGGCAGCAGTTTGATGTATACCGGCTGGCTTATGCGTCCTTCAGCGTCGCCCGGCGGATCAGCAGGTAGGAAAGCCCAACTATCAGCGCGCCAATGCCGCACAGCGCGCCGATGGACTGCCAGGGATTCGCACTTGTGCCCGAAATGCCCAACACCCACAGGAAACACTGGCCGAGGAAGGTGAAGGGCCTAATCCCAGGTCCCACCGCCTCCACAATGGGCAGCACCACAAACACCAGCGACGGCACGCCGATGGAAACCAGCAGCTTCAGCCATTTGTTCATGCGGTAGTACATGGCCGAAAGGAAGAAGCCAGCGCAGGTCGCCACAAAGAACGCCAGTATGGTCCACGGTATACCGACCCAGGCGTTGCGCGGGTAAAGCGCCGTGTACAGCGGTTGGTAGCCCAGAATGCTGCTGAAAATCAGCGGGATGAGGTTGTCAATCAGCGCCGTCACCACCGATGCGGCCGCAGCGGTCACCAGGAAGCCGCACAGTAGCGTCCGCCGCGACAGACCGTTCTGCAAAAAAAGGCGCAGCGGAGACTTAAACGCGTTCAGGCCCATGACAAAGAGGAAGATGAAGGTGGAGGTTTCCGTGCCGCTCACGTTGACATTCGTATCAGTTATCAGCCACCGGACGATTGCCACGGCCAGATACAACAGGGTGATGACAAGATAGTAGATGGCGCCGGCGTGGACAAATTCGCGCATCTGATAGCGCGCCGCAAGTTTTATTTTCACAGTTGGTTCCTCCCTACTGATTAGTGATCTGAATGAACAGCCGTTGCAGGTCCATCCGGGAAATCTCCACCTGAGCGGGCAGCGTGTTCCGATCCGCTTCACCGAGAATGTACACAGTCTTCAGCCCGCCCAGTACATCTTCGCCGATGCGCTCCCTGCCCGCAGCATAGGCGTCCACCGCCGCAATGGGGCCGGTCACCGTGTACCCGGAAGCCAGCAGCGCCTCGCAGGAGGATTGGCGGATGACGCTGCCCTGCTTGATGATGATCACTTCCTCGATGAGCGAGGAGATCTCCTCAATGAGGTGAGTGGAGAGAACAATGGTGCGCTGCGTTTCCGCGTAATTCTGCAGTACTGTCCGGTAGAACAGGTCCCGGTGGTTGGCGTCCAGCCCCAGCACCGGCTCATCCAGCAGCAAAAACGGCACGCTCAGCGCCAAACCGGTGATGAGCTTGTATATCGACCGGTAACCCGTGGAGAGCTGGCGCACCTTTTTGCGCGGGTTCAGGCCGAAAGCGTCACACAAGCCCAGCGCGTAGTCCATGTGCAGGCCGCCGCCATAAAAATGGTTGCTCCATTTCAGCACGTCCGCGATGCGCATGCTGTCCGGGTAATAGCTTTGCTCGCTCATCATGTACACCTGGCCCTGTGCGCTGTCGTGCTCCTGCGCGGGCACGCCGCCGATGAGAATCTCTCCCGCGCTGGGGAAGATGCGGTTGCTGATCATGTTGAGCAGGGTGGTTTTTCCGGCCCCGTTGCGGCCCAACAGCCCATAAATCTTTCCAGCCTCCAGCGTC